>JAFADP010000129.1 GCA_023424785.1 Bacillota bacterium | reverse complement strand
GGATTAATTCTAATGGCTGATATGCCATTTTCCATAGCTTTAAGTGCTAATCTATAATCAAAATGTATATCTGCAACCACCGGAATTGGTGAACCTTCTACTATTTCCTTTATAGCCTCAGCAGCTTCCATATCAGGCACTGCACATCTTATAATTTCGCATCCTGCATTATATAGTTCTCTTATTTGAGTTAAAGTTTTTTCAACATCCCTTGTATCTGTATTAGTCATAGATTGAATTGTAACAGGAGCATCTCCTCCTACATATAAATTACCAACCTTGACCTTTCTTGTTTTTTTCATTTCCATCTTATTATCTCCTAAAAGTTAATTGGATATAGAATATCCTTTATCGTAACTAAAATCATAATTCCTATAAGTATCATAAATCCAACAGTATTAAGAACGCCTACTACCTTCTCTGGAACTTTCTTTCTTGTTATAAGCTCAATAAGGATTATTACAGACCATCCTCCATCTAAAGCAGGAAATGGAAGTAAGTTAAATATACCTACACTTATTGATAAAATAGCTACTAACATAAATAAATTCATCATACCGTTTTGTGCTGCTGCAGATGACATTTTTATTATTGTAACTGGTCCACCAACATCTGTTTTTAAGTTAGCTTCTCCTCTAAATATAGTTCCTAATGATTTAAATGTTTGTGTTATTAATGATATAGTCTCATTTATACCATGCTTAAAGCTCTGTAACATTGTAGGATTTTTAACGCCATCATATGCAATACCAATTCTATATGCATTTTCTTCTTCCATAAATTTAGGTGTAACAGTAACTTCATTTTCAACACCATTTCTTTCATATACTATATCAAGAGGTTTTCCTGGTGATAAAGTAAATTCTACAGAAACATCTGATGTTGTATGAATTTTACTTCCATTCACTTCTACAATTCTATCTCCTACTTGAAGTCCTATTTCCTTTGCAGGCATATTATCTTCAAGAGAACCTATAACTGGCTCTAAAAAACCTATTTTGCTAAATAACACAATAAAAATAACTATAGCAAGAACAAAGTTCATAAAAACTCCTGCTAATATTACAGAAAGTCTTCTTATTGGGGATTTTGAAGAAAAGCTTCTTTCATCATCAACTTCTTCACCTTCTCCAAGCATATTAACATATCCACCTATAGGTAAAAGCGCTAATGAATATTTTGTCTCTTTACCTTGATACGAAAATATTTTAGGTCCCATACCTATTGAGAACTCTATTACTTTAATTCCATTAATCTTAGCCATTATAAAGTGCCCTAATTCGTGAATTATTATTATAAGACTAAATCCTAATATAGCTAATACGTAACTCATATATTCCCTCCTAATTATATCTATTTAATAAATACTCTCTTACCTTCTTATCTAACTCTATTATATTATCTAATGTTAACTCTTTATTTATTTCACATTTAAATTTATTAATTGTGTCTTCTATAATATCTCCAATTTCTAAGAATTTAATTTTCTTGTCTAAGAATAGTTGAACTACAACTTCATTAGCTCCATTTAGCACAGTTGGTTCAAGCCCCCCATTTTTCCCTGCTTCAAATGCAAGCTTTAAACATTTAAAAGTATCCATATCTGGCTTTTCAAAAGTTAACTTAGATATTTCATAAAAGTCTATAGACTTTGCTACCTCCTTCTTTCTTTCTTCAAAGTTCAATGCATATTGAATAGGTAATCTCATATCTGCAGATCCAAGCTCTGCAATTATAGCACCATCAATATATTCTACCATAGAGTGGATTATACTTTGAGGATGAACTACAACTTGTATGTTATCATAATCACAATTAAATAACCAATGGGCCTCTATAACCTCTAACCCTTTATTCATAAGTGTTGCAGAATCTATAGTTATCTTTTTACCCATACTCCAATTAGGATGATTTAAAGCTTCTTCTACTGTAGTATTCTTTAAATCTTCAACCTTCTTCCCTCTAAATGGTCCACCTGAAGCAGTTAAAATAATCTTTTTTATAGTAGATAAATCATTTCCTCTTAAAGATTGATAAATTGCACTATGTTCTGAATCTACAGGTAATATTTTGACATTGTTTTCTTTAGCAGCTTTCATAACTAATTCTCCAGCTACTACTAAAGTCTCTTTATTTGCTAAGGCTATATGCTTTTTAGCTTTTATAGCTTCCATAGTTGGAACAAGTCCTATCATACCAACTACAGATGTTACTACCATGTCAATTTCATCTAATGTAGATATTTTTACTAGTCCATCTAACCCTACAAACACTTCTGAATTTATATTATTTTCTATGCAAAATTCTTTTAATTCTGCACCACACTTTTCATCCATCATTGCTACATACTTAGGTTTAAACTCCTTAATTATGTCCTTCATTTTATTTACTGATGAATTTGCGCTAATTCCTATTATTTTAATATCATCTGAATTTCTAACAACATCTAAGGTTTGAGTTCCTATTGAACCTGTAACCCCTAAAATTGAAATCTTCTTCATTCTGTTCCTCCTAAATGACCTTCATTGTTAATCATAAATTATTCCCTTTGCGAGAATACCATACATTGGTCCTATTATTATTCCTAAAAAGCCAAATACCTTAACACCAATATATATTGATAATAATATAAGTAATGGGTGTAATTCTAACTTATCACTTAAAAACTTAGCTTCTAATATTTCTCTAATTATTTGAACTAAAATAAATAATATTATTAAACCAAATGCTCTTATATACTCTCTTAATAATATATTGTATATTATTATTGGAATAAATACAATTATGGTTCCTACATAAGGTAAAATATCTAAAATACCACATAAAATACCTAAAAATAATGGACGTGGTACTCTAAATATAGAAAAACCTATTATTATTTCTATTGTTGATATTCCTACTAAAACTCCTTGAACTATAATCATCTTTTTAACACTATCTTTTTCTCTATATATTCTAAATATCATATCCATAGGAAATATAGTCTTAACCAGCTTTTTTATACTTTCTCCATCTATTAATAAAAAAAAAGCAGATATATTACCTATAAAATAGGCTATAATTTCATTACCTGTACTTAAAGCTCTATCTGTTATTTTGCCTTTATTAAATAAAGTTAATATCCCTCTCGGAGAGTAATCAATATTTATATTTTTTAACAGCATTTTAATATAATTAATTATATCATCTATGTATTTAATATTGCTTTCGTATATATTCTTCAATAAATCATAAATTGAATTACCTAAATAAATAATTACTATTATAAAAAACAAGTTAATAAATAAAATTGCTAAGGCACCTGAAACCTTGCTTGGAATACCTAATCTTAGAAGTAGTTTATATAGAGGATTTGAAATAAAAAATATAATGGCCATTGATATAAATGGTCTAAAATATCTTTTTACTAAAAATGTTCCTAAAAATATAATTAAAAATAACACCATTAAATCTATAAGTTTTTTATATTTTTCTAAAGGTTTCATATACTTTTCCTTTTATTGATTCTTTTAAGTATATGATATAAAATCCTTAACATATGATTTTATATTTAATTAAGCTATAAAGGTGTTGCAATATTAATTACAACACCTTTTATAAAAAACTCTATATTCCTAATATAAATGTTAAATAATAAAATACTACAACACCTGAAAATAAAATTGAATCAAATCTATCTAATATTCCGCCATGACCTGGTATTATATTACCATAATCTTTAACTCCTACATATCTCTTTACTGTAGAAGCAACTAAATCTCCGTATTGACTAAAAATACCACATATAAACCCAATTAAGAAAAAGTGATAAATAGGAATTGGAGCAATATATGTATTAGTTAAAAGCCCTAATAATCCACAAGAAATAGTTGAACCTAAAAGTCCTCCTATAGAACCTTCAACTGTTTTCTTAGGACTAACTCTTGGACATAATTTATGTTTTCCAAAAAATCTACCACTATAATAAGCTACAGTATCTGTCATCCAAGAACCTACAAATATTAACCAAACATAAAATTGACCACCATCTTTTTCATTAACTAAATATATAAAACTAAATAAAATACCTACATATATAAATCCTAACAAAGTAAGTGAAACATCTATAAAGTTATATTTTTCAGTAATTATTGGCACTGTTAATAGTAAACAAGTTGACAAAATAAGTACTAACATTAAGTTTTCAAAATTATTTCCTAAAACATAGTATAATAATAACAATATATATCCCACTAAATAAATAGGTTTAAATCCCTTCTCATTTAATGCTTTATAAAATTCATTCATTCCTATAACTGATAATATAATTGTAAAAACTTTTAAAGGAACTCCTCCTAAAAAAACTAATAAAATGAATGGAGCTAATATAAGCGCTCCTAAATATCTACTATTGGCTTTCATTTCTTCACCTCAATTTATTTAATACCACCAAAACGTCTATCTCTACTTTGGAAATCAAAAATAGCTCTTCTTAAATCTTCTTCTGAAAAATCTGGCCAGTTTATATCTGAATACCAAAACTCTGAATATGCACATTGCCATAAAAGAAAATTACTAAGTCTTTGTTCTCCTGATGGTCTTATTATCATATCTGGATCTGGCATTCCAGCTGTATATAAATACTCTTCTATAGCATTTTCATTTATATCTTCTTTAGATATTTTACCTGAAATTAAGTCATCAGCTAATGCTCTAGTTGCTCTTACTATTTCATCTCTACCACCATAATTTAAAGCTATATTTAATACTGTTCCCTTATTATTCTTAGTTAATTCTTTTGCTCTCTCAATTTCTTCAAAACATTCACCTGGAAGTTTTGAAATATCACCTATAGTTCTTACTACTACTCCATTTTCATTAAGTTCTTTAATTTCACTTCTTAAGTATTGTAATAACAACTTCATTAATGCTCCTACTTCTTCCTTTGGTCTCTTCCAATTCTCAGTTGAAAAAGCATATAAAGTAAGATATTTAACACCTAGTCTTTGACTTTCTTTAAGAACTCTTCTTATAGTTTCTACTCCTGCTTTATGCCCCATGGTTCTTGGATATCCTTTAGCTTTTGCCCATCTACCATTACCATCCATTATTATTGCAATATGCTTAGGAATTCTATCCATATCTAACTGAATTTCATTTAATTCTTTATTCTTTTCTTTATTACTAAATACTTTTAACAAAGGTCTGCCCCTCCAAAATAAATTGATTTAAGAAAAAAACCTGCAAAATAGCAGGTTATTATTATTCTGTTTTATACAGACATTATCTCTTTTTCTTTTGCTGCAATCTTAGCATCAATTTCTTTTATATAAGAATCAGTTATTTTTTGAACATCATCTTCACCTTTTTTAATTTGGTCTTCAGATATGTCTCCTTCTTTCTTTAATGCCTTAATTTTTTCATTAGCATCTCTTCTTATTGATCTTACTGCAACTTTAGAATCTTCACCATATTTTTTAACAGTCTTAACAAGATTTTTTCTTGTTTCTTCTGTTAATTCAGGTATTATAAGTCTAATAACTGATCCATCATTTGAAGGATTTAATCCTAAATCTGATTTTAATATAGCTTTTTCTATTTCTTTTACTAAACTTTTTTCCCAAGGTGTTATCATAAGAACTCTTGGTTCTGGAGCACTTACATTAGCTACTTGACTTAAAGGACACATGCTTCCATAATATTCTACTTGTATTTTGTCAAGCATTGTTGGATTTGCTCTTCCTGCCTTTAATGTTTGTAAGTCAGATCCTAAAACAGAAATTGTTTTTTTCATTTTTTCTTCTGAATTTTTTATAATATCCTTGATCATAAAATCCTCCTACTCATTTGAAACTAAAGTACCTATTTTTTCACCGCTTATAGCTCTCTTAATATTTCCTGGTTCATCAAGACCAAATACTATTATAGGTATATTATTATCCATACATAAAGATGTTGCTGTTGAATCCATTACTTGAAGTCCTTTTTCTAGGATTTCTAAGTATGATAATTTATCATATTTTACAGCATCATCAAACTTATGAGGGTCTTTATCATATACCCCATCAACTTTTTTAGCTAATAATATAACGTCAGCTTCTATTTCTGCTGCTCTTAATGCAGCAGTTGTATCTGTTGAGAAATAAGGATTTCCAGTTCCTGCAGAAAAAATAACAACTCTTCCTTTTTCTAAATGTCTCATTGCTCTTCTTCTGATGTAAGGTTCTGCAAGTTCCTTCATTTCAATAGCAGTTTGAACTCTTGTCATAACACCTACTTGCTCTAAAGAATCTTGTAATGCTAAACCATTAATACAAGTTGCTAACATTCCCATATAATCGGCTGTAGTTCTATCCATTCCTTCTCCAGATCTACCTCTCCATATATTTCCGCCACCTACAACGGCACCAACTTCTATTCCCATATCAACAAGTTCTTTTATTTCTAAAGCTATTCTTTTAGCAACAGTAAAATCTAATCCAAATCCTGATTCTCCTGCTAATGCTTCCCCAGATAACTTAAGCATAACTCTTTTATATTTACAATTAGCCATACAAATTCCCTCCGTGTTTAGTTATATTACTTTAAAAAAAGAGAACACAAGGTGTTCTCTTTAATTTTTATTTACCCATTTGCTTAGCAACTTCTGTAGCGAAGTCTTCTACAACTTTTTCAATACCTTCTCCTCTTTCGAATCTTACGAAAGTATTTATCTTAATAGCAGAACCAGCTTCTTTAGATTTTTCTTCAACAAACTTGCTTATGCTCTTATCGCCATCTTTAACCCAAGCTTGATCTACAAGACATACTTCTTTGTAGTACTTCTTGATTCTTCCTTCAACCATTTTTTCAACGATCTTTTCTGGCTTTCCTTCATTTAAAGCTTGAACTCTGTATATTTCTTTTTCTTTTTCTATAGCTTCTTGATCTACTTGAGATTCATCTAAGTATAAAGGATTTGCAGCAGCAACTTGCATACATAATTCTCTAGCAACTTCTGCAACAACTGGTGATTCTGTATCGCAAGCAGCTTCAACTATAACACCAATTCTTCCGCCACCGTGGATGTATCCTTGAACAGCACCACTTTCTACAGCAAACTTCTTGAATCTTCTTATTGTCATGTTTTCTCCAAGAGTAGCTATAAGACCTGTTAATACTTCTTGAACAGTCTTATCTCCTTCTAACTTTTCAGCTAATAATTCTTCTACAGTATTAGCATTTGAAGATTCAACTAAGAACTTAGCTATACTTTCAGCAAATTCTGCGAATTGTTCGTTTAAAGCAACGAAGTCAGTTTCACAGTTAACTTCTACTATAGCACCCTTCTTATTGTCTTCTGTTATATATATCTTAACAAGACCTTCTGCAGCAACTCTTCCTGATTTCTTAGCAGCAGCAGCTAATCCCTTTTCTCTTAAAAATTCTACAGCTTTTTCTATATCTCCATCAGTTTGTGTTAAAGCCTTTTTGCAGTCCATCATTCCTGCTCCAGTTATTTCTCTTAATTCTTTAACTGATTTTGCACTTATCATATCTATTTCCTCCTTGAATTTTAAAAGTAATCCTTAACATCTAGGTAAAAGGTAAATGAATTTAATTCATCTACCTTTTACAGTTAATTATTCTTCAACAGCTAATTGTTCGCCTTGTCTTCCTTCTATTATAGCATCTGCCATTTTTGCAGTTATTAACTTAACAGCTCTTATAGCATCATCATTTCCTGGAATTACATAATCAACTTCTTCTGGATCACAGTTTGTATCAACTATAGCTACAACTGGAATTCCTAATATCTTAGCTTCTGATATAGCGTTCTTTTCCTTTCTTGGATCAACAACGAACATAGCTCCGATATTGTTAGCATCTAAATCTTTGATTCCTCCAAGATTCTTTTCTAACTTTTCCATTTCTCCCATAAGCTTAGCAACTTCTTTCTTAGGTAAAACTTCGAAAGTTCCGTCTTCTTCCATTTTCTTAAGTTCTTCTAATCTCTTGATTCTAGTCTTTATAGTTTGGAAGTTTGTTAACATTCCACCTAACCATCTATTGTTAACGAAGTGCATGTTTGATCTTACTGCTTCTTCTTGAATAGCTTCTTGAGCTTGCTTCTTAGTTCCTACGAATAAGATATCTTTTCCTTCTAATGATACTTCCTTTATGAAGTTATAAGCTTCTTCAGCCTTTTTTACAGTCTTTTGTAAATCTATTATGTAGATTCCGTTTCTTTCTGTAAATATATATGGAGCCATTTTAGGATTCCATCTTCTTGTTTGGTGTCCAAAGTGTACACCAGCTTCTAATAATTGTTTCATTGATATTACTGACATTTTGTTACCTCCTGGTTTTTTCCTCCACCATCGTCATCTATCATAAAGACTATTTCTAGCACCATCTATGATCATTGGATAGTGTGTGTATTTATTCCTTATGTATTATATCATAGGGTATTAGTTGTATCAACAAATTTTTTTTAAAAAAAATGAATGATGAATTTAAATACATCATTCATATAAATTTATCTTATTTTTTTTAATTCTTCTAATAATTTTTCATTTAATATTTTAATATGAGTACCCTTCATTCCTAATGAACGTGATTCTATAACTCCAGCACTTTCAAATTTTCTAAGTGCATTTACTATTACGCTTCTTGTTATACCAACTTTATCAGCAATTTTTGAGGCTACCAATAAACCTTCATTACCGTCAAGTTCATTAAATATATGTTCAACTGCTTCTAACTCTGAATAAGAAAGCGTACCTATTGCTAATTGAACAACTGCTTTTTTTCTAGTATCTTCTTCTAGTTCACCTTGCTTTGCTCTTAGTATTTCCATACCTACTATAGTTGCACTATATTCAACTAATACTAAATCATCATCTGTAAAAGGCTTTTCGAATCTAGCAAGCAATAATGTTCCCAATCTTTCCCTATTCCCTATTATAGGTACTATTGTCGAAAGCTTGTCTTTCATTATACATTCTTCTTCTTTTTCAAATACGCAATTGCCTTTTTCTGATAGATTAGCCATTGTTTCTCTTATTTTTAAAAGCTTCTCGTTATAATCATTAGGAAATCTTCCTTCGCTGATAACTTTATTTCTCATGATATCACATTCAAAGTCACTCACAAAAGTATATCCTAAATTTTTACCTTTTCTACTTATAATGTACACATTACATTCAAGAACTTCACTTAAAAGCTTACATATATCTCTAAAAACAACAGCTTCTGTACCAGACTTTTGTAAAATTTTATTTAACTTTCTTGTTTTACTTAATAATGTTGACATAACTCTCCCCCTAATAAGTTTTTAAAATAGTTCCTGATTTATAAGTATTCTAAATTGTTCAAATTTTATACACAATTTCTATAAATAAAGTGTATCATACAAAAAACTTTTTTTCAACCTTTTATGGAAAAGATTGTTTATTAATGGAGTTAAATGTACTTTATTTTACTTATCATCTTTCTTTTCTAATTCTTTTGGCAAAACCTCTTTATATTGGCATTCAGAATCAGAACATTGTATATACTTTCCATCCTTCTTTGATACCTTTAAAACCATATAACTATTGCATTTTGGACATTTTTCCTTTACAGGTTCATTCCAACTTACAAAATCACACTCTGGATATCCTGAACAACCGAAGAATTTTTTGCCTTTCTTGCTCTTCTTAGCAACTATTTCCTTTCCGCACTTAGGACAAGGAACATCTAACTTTTCTACTATAGGCTTAGCATTTTTACAATCTGGATATCCTGGACATGCTAAAAAGTTCCCATACCTACCTCTTTTAATAACCATCATTCTACCACACTTATCACAAGGCACATCACTTACCTTATCTTCTATAACAACTTTAGATATTTCTCTTTCTGCCTTATCTATTGCTACTTTTAATGGTGAATAGAACTCTCCTACAACTTGTTTCCACTCTTCTTTTCCTTCTTCTATATAATCTAGCTTCTTTTCCATACCTGCTGTAAATTCTACATCAGCTATTTCCTTAAAGTATTCATTTATAATATTATTAACAATAAACCCTAACTCTGTAGGCACTAAATTTTTCTTATCTCTTTCTACATATTCTCTACTTAAAATTGTTGAAATAGTTGGCACATATGTACTTGGTCTTCCTATTCCTTTTTCCTCCATTTGTTTTACAAATGAAGCTTCTGTAAATCTTGCAGGAGGTTGAGTAAAATGTTGTTTTCCTTCTATTGATTCTTTAGATAAAATTTCTCCCTCACTTAGCTTTGGCAATAAAACAGAATCATTTTCTTCATCCATTACATATTCATATAACTTCATAAATCCATCAAATTTTATTTGAGAACCACTAGCCTTAAATTTATACTCACCATTTTCTATAGTTATAGAATTAGTATTTAATATACATGATGCCATTTGACTTGCCATAAATCTTTTCCAAATTAGAGAATAAAGCTTAAATTGTTCAGAACTTAAACTTTCTTTTGCCACTTCTGGAGTAATCTCTACATAAGTTGGTCTTATAGCTTCATGAGCATCTTGAATATTTTTCCTTCCCTTATATACTCTTGGACTTTCAGGAATATATTCTTTTCCATAATTACTTTCTATAAAGTTTAATGCACTACTTTGAGCATCCTGAGATATTCTCACAGAGTCAGTTCTCATATAAGTTATTAACCCAACTGTTCCATGACCTTTTATATCAACACCTTCATAAAGTGTTTGTGCTATAGACATTGTTCTTTGCGTTCTAAAGTTAAGTTTCTTGCTTGCTTCTTGTTGAAGGGTACTTGTTGTAAAAGGAGGTAGTGGATTTTTATTTTTTGTTCCTTCTTTTATAGATTTAACTACAAAATCATTTGATTCAATTTCTGCAATTATTTTTTTAGCTTCTTCCTCATTAGTAATAGCTATTTTCTCTTTACCCTTGCTAATTAACTTTATAGCAAACTTCTTTCTATCTTTTTTCATAATGCAGTCAACAGTCCAATACTCTTCTGGCTTAAATGCCTTAATTTCTTCTTCTCTATCGCATATTAATTTTAAGGCAGCAGATTGTACTCTCCCGGCACTAAGTCCCCATCTTACATTTTTCCAAAGAATAGGACTTATTTCATACCCAACTAGTCTATCTAATATTCTTCTTGCTTGTTGTGCATCAACTAAGTTTTTATTAATACTTCTTGCTGACTTTATAGAACTCTTAACTGCATTTTTAGTTATTTCATTAAAAACTATTCTACACTTTGAACTTTCATCTATCTTAAGAATATTAGCTAAATGCCATGATATAGCTTCACCCTCTCTATCGGGGTCAGTTGCAAGATAAACTTTATCTGCTTTTTTAGCTGCTTTTCTTAACTTACTTATTAATTCTCCTTTACCTCTTATGGTAATATATTTAGGATTAAAATCGTCTTCTATATCTACACCTAAAGTACTCTTAGGAAGATCTCTCACATGTCCCATAGACGCTTCAACTATGTAATTTTTTCCTAAATATTTTGCAATAGTTTTTGCCTTTGCAGGCGATTCTACTATAACTAATTTTTCACCCATATAAAACTTCATAACATTGTATGAAGTTATTCACCCCCTCAATTAATTTTCGCATAATAATCTCCAGGAAGACTTATTATTTTATTACTAACTTGCATTTTAAATAAAAGTTTAAATAATACTTCCCTACTTAAGTTTGTTTTTTTCATTATATTATCAATATGTATCGGTATATCCGATACAACTGATAGTACATTTTTTTCTATTGGTGATAATTCGTTAATATCTTTTTTCTTATCTAATTTAAGTAATTGATGTAAATCTTCTAATCCAGTAAATACTTGTGCTCCTTCTCTTAAAAGCTGATTTGTTCCAAGGCTTCCTTTAGAAAATATAGATCCCGGAATAGCCATTACACATTTTCCTTGATCTAATGCATAATTCACAGTTATTAATGATCCACTTTTATTAGAAGCTTCTACTACAATGACTAATTCACTAAGTGCGCTTATAATTCTGTTCCTTTGCGGAAAATTATATGGTAATGGAGGTGTACCAGGTAAAAATTCAGAAATAATAAGTCCTGTTTTCTCAATTTCTTTAAATAACTTATAATTTTGTGCTGGATAAGCTATATCTATACCACATCCTAAGACAACGATAGTTTTTCCATTTCCCTCAACTGTAGTTTTATGAGAAATAGTGTCTATGCCTTTCGCCCCTCCACTTAATATTGTGATATTATAGCGAATTAAATCTTTTGTCAATAGCTTTGTTACTTCACTTCCGTAATTTGAACATGCTCTTGACCCAATTATTGACACTTTTCTTGATGCTAATAATTCCTTATTACCTTTATAGAAAAAACCATATGGTAAATCCTCTATAACCCTTAAATCATGAGGATATTCCTTATCATTAACACTTAAAAATCCAACATTATTTTCTCTCATCCATTCCACAATTTCAACAGCTTTTTGCAATAAATTTTCTTTACTAATTTTTTTTATTTTTTTTATTATAATTTCATTACAATTTACTATATCTTCGAATTTATCATATATAATTTCCTCTTTTTTATACTTATCTACAAGGAATTTCTTTTCTGCATTCTTAATATTTAACATTAATAACCATATCTTATATTTCATTCTCTGTCTACCCTTTAAATAATTTCTCCTTTTAAATTTTTTCTATATGAGATAGCTTCTAAGACATCTCCTTCTAAAATATCTTTATTTCCTTCTAAGTCAGCAATGGTTCTAGCTACTTTTATAACCTTTCCATATGCTCTTAGAGAAGGACTACTATTATTAAAATAATATTTTAATATTTCCTCAACACATTTGCTAACCCTACATAACTCAAAAATATCTTTTCCTTTTATCTCTGAATTATACATATATTTAGTATTTCGCAATCTTTTCCTTTGGACTTCTCTAGCTTTTATAACTCTTTCTTTCATTTTTTGTGATGTATATATCTTATCTTTTTCTTTTAACTCTTCATATTTTACCTTAGGTACATAGTTCAATATATCTATTCTATCCATAAGTGATTTAGATAATCTATTTAAATATCTTCTCTTTTCTAGCTCTGAACAAGTACATGCACTATTATACTCATCTTCTAAACCACCCTTACCACAAGGACAAATATTAGTAGAAAGACATAGTAAAAAATCTGATTTAAGTATATTGCTTCCTTGAACTCTATTTATATGTATTACACCTTCTTCTAATGGCTCTCTCAAAGCCTCTAGAACTTCTTTTTTATATTCTAAAACCTCATCTAAAAACAATACTCCATTGTTAGCTAATGTTACCTCTCCTGCCTGAGCATATCTTCCACCACCTACAAGTGCTGTTGATGTTATTGTATGATGTGGTGCTCTAAATGGTCTTGTTATTTTTTTATTTCCATTTAATAAACCTGAAGCACTATATATCTTTGCCACTTCTATTTCCTCTTCCTCTGATAAAGTTGGCAAAATAGATGGAAGTGCTTTTGCTAACATTGTTTTTCCTACTCCTGTACTTCCATAAATCAATAAATTATGTTTTCCAGCTGCTCCAATTTCAAAAGCTCTTTTTGTATTACTTTGACCTATTATACTTGAAAAATCCATATTATTATTTTCTTCTTCTAAATGTATTTCTTCTATATTATAAGGTAACACATCCTCATAATTTATAAAGGAAACTACTTCTTTCAAATTAGAAAATGGATAGTTATTTGTTTTGTTATAATATTTACACTCATTTATGTTTTCATAAGGAAAAATAATATTTTTTATACTATTTTTTATACCTTCTAGCATTATAGGAATGGTTCCATTTACTCTTTTTATTTCCCCACATAATGATAATTCACCAAATACAATAAACTCTTTTAAATCCTTCTTTTTCATTTGATTAGTCTCCATTAATATACCTAAAGCAATAGGTAAATCTAACAAAGATCCTATTTTCTTAACATCTGCTGGAGCTAAATTTACAGTTATTCTTCCTAAAGGAAACTCATATCCACTATTTACTATAGCTGCTCGAACTCTCTCCTTTGCTTCTTTAACAGATGTATCTGGTAGTCCTACTATTATAAAAGCAGGTAGGCCCTTTGTTATATTAACTTCTACTTCTATTAATATTCCATTAAATTGTGCATATGTTGCACTTAAAATTTTTGTTGCCATTATATTATCACCCAGCTTAATTATTGACAGAAAAAATATAATTAATTCTATAAAAATGAATTAATTATAACTTTATGGACATAACTTTATATAACAATTATTTAAGGAGTGAGTTATGAAAGAATATAATAAAAACATAGGAAATTATGGAGAAAGTGTAGTAGAAATGTTTCTTAAAAATAAAAATCATAAAATTTTACATAGAAATTTTAGAATTAGGAATGGAGAAATAGATATAATATCTAGACACAAAGATATTATAATATTTACAGAAGTTAAAACAAGATATTCAAATAATTATGGTGCTCCAATTCAATCTATTACAACCTCAAAGCAAAATAATATAAAAAGAGTTGCTAATTACTATATTTATATAAATAACTTACATAACTTTTATATAAGATTTGATGTTGCAGAAGTAATCTTAAATCTTATTGATAACAGCTACAAAATTAATATTATAGAGAATGCTTTCAATTAAAAAGGACCAATTTATAATTGATCCTTTTACAATATATTCTTTAAGAAGCTCATTCTATGTATTTTACATGGTCCAAGCTTTTTTATTCCTTCTATGTGTTTAGTTGTTCCATACCCTGAATTTTCTTCAAAATAATATCCTGGATACTCTTTGCTATATTGAGCCATCAAGTTATCTCTATATACTTTTGCAACAATAGATGCTGCAGCAATAGCTGCACTTTTAGTATCACCTTTTATAACATGCTTATTATCAATATTTAAGTTTTTAACTAAATATCCATCAGATAAAACTAAATCTGGCTTAACTTTAAGCGATGTGCATGCTTCTAAAAAGACTTTATTGTTTGAATAAGCTATACCCTTACTATCTATTTCCTCATTTGAACTTACAGCTATATAATAAGCTAATGCTTTTTCCTTTATTATTTCAGCTAATTCTTCTCTCTTCTTTTGAGGAATCTTTTTTGAATCATTTAAACCTAAAATTATATTATTATTAATATCTCTATTATCTAATATTACTGCACAAGATACAATAGGACCTGCTAATGGTCCTCTTCCAACCTCATCTACTCCTGCAATAATGTGATAATCTCCAAAAGACTTATCAAACTCATACATTGCTTTTACTCTATCAAATTCTTCTAGAGTCTTATTTTTTGCTCTTTCTAATTTATTTCCTAGTGAAGTAACATTTTTTCTACTATCATTTAATAGTATTTTTATTATTTCATTTAACTCTTCACTGTTTGCTTTTTCTTCAATATTAATGGTATCAACTATTTCTTTTATTTCTTTAAATTTTAAAGATTTTATATCTATATTAGGTAATTCCATAAATATATCTCCTTTAAGGTCTTTCTAAGGTAATATTACCTATTTTTCCACCTCTAAATTCATCTAGTAATATAACAGATATTCTATTATAATCTATTTCTCCACCTCTCATTAAACAACCTCTTTTTCTAGCAATTGCATTCATAGTTTCAAGTGGATCTTCAAATATTTCTTCTATTTTATATCTTTCTTTAAGATTTTCTGGATAATACTCTTGAAGTCTTTCTACTAATCTATAAGCAAGATCTTCAATATCCATAACTTCATCTTTTATAGCTCCAGTAAAGGCTAAATTAAGAGCTGTTTCATCATCTTCAAACTTAGGCCATAATACACCTGGAGTATCTAGTAGTTCTATTCCTAATGAAGTCTTTATCCATTGTTTGCTCTTAGTAACACCTGGTCTATCACCAGTTTTAGCTATTGTATTTCTAGCTAATTTATTTATAAAAGTAGATTTTCCACAGTTAGGTATTCCAACTACCATAACTCTAGTAATAATTTTTACCATACCTTTATTCTTAAGTCTATCATGCTTTTCCTTTAATAATTCCATAAGAAGTGGATTTATATTTTTTAATCCATAGCCATGTAAACAGTTAACTTCTAATACCTTTACATTTTCTTTAGTAAGATAATTTATCCAAGATTGTGTTGCTTTCTTTTCACTTAAATCACTCTTATTTAAAAGTATTATTCTAGGCTTACCACCTACTAATTTATCTATATCAGGATTAGCAGAACTTCTTGGAATTCTTGCATCTCTTATTTCTATAACAGCATCTACTAACTTTAAGTTTTCTTTTATTTCTCTTTGGGTTTTTTTCATATGCCCCGGAAACCAGTTAATAGCCATATTTATCCCTCCTATTTTAATAGAAAAAAAGAGGACTTTGACAGTCCCCATTCTTCCAAGATTATTATCTTAATAATTCTTTAACTTTAGCAGCCTTACCTACTCTATCTCTTAAGTAGTATAACTTAGCTCTTCTTACCTTACCTCTTCTTGTAACTTCAAGCTTTTCTATGATTGGAGAGTTCATTGGGAATGTTCTTTCAACTCCAGTTCCGTAAGCAACTCTTCTTACTGTGAAAGTTTCTCTAGCTCCACCATTTTGCTTCTTGATAACAGTTCCTTCGAAAGCTTGAACTCTTTCTCTGTTACCTTCCTTAATTTTTACGTGAACTCTTACGTTATCACCAACATTGAAGCTTGGTAAATCAGTTCTTATTTGTTCTTGCTCTATAGCTCTTATTAATTCGTTCATTGTGCATTCCTCCTCAAGTTAATTTTTGACGTTCTTGCCGAAGCTTAATATTCAGCAGAGGACCGCCGGTACTAGCACAAAGCTTATTTTAACATATAATTTTTTATGTTGCAATATTAAAATTATATGTTAAATTTTTTCATTTGCTAGTATTTTTTTATCTTCTTTTGTTATTGTAACTTTATTATAAAGATCTTTTCTTCTCTCTTTAGTAATTAATAGAGATTGCTTTCTTCTCCATTTTCTTATATTTTCATGATGTCCTGAAAGTAACACTTCCGGAACTCTATCTCCTTCAAATTCCTCAGGTCTAGTGTATTGAGGATACTCTAATAATCCATCTGAATAAGATTCATCTTGAAAACTTTCTTCTTTTCCTAACACTCCAGGAACAAGTCTTAATATAGAATCAATTATAGGAATTGCAGCCATTTCTCCACCTGTAAGCACAAAATCTCCTAATGATATTTCCATATCTACGTGTTTAAATGCTCTTTCATCAATTCCTTCATAATGACCACATAAAAATATAAGTTCCTCTTCCTTAGCTAGTTCCTTAGCTAACTCTTGGTTAAATGTTTTTCCTTTAGGTCCTAAGAATATAACCTTACCATTATTATTTTCTTTGCATGCCCTAATAGTATCTACAACAGGCTGTGGTGTCATAACCATCCCCGCACCACCACCATAAGGATAATCATCAACTTTCTTATGTTTATTTTTAGTATAATCTCTTATGTTTAAACATTCTAATTTAATTAATTCTTTTTCTTTCGCTCTACCCATAATAGATTCATTAAATATATTAAACATTTCAGGGAAAAGAGTTAATATACTAATCTTCATCTTGCCATTCTCCTACTGGTTTTATTAGTATTTCTCTTTTATCCATATCTATGTCTAATACTATCCAATCTAATACAGGTATTAAAAGTTCTTTAGGCTTCTTTATCCAATAAACATCATTATTCTTTGTTGAAATAACATCAAATATTTCACCTAATTCTTCTCCGTTAGTATCTTTTACCATGCAACCTATTAAATCTACTACATAATAAGTTCCTTCTTCTAGTTCTGGTTCTTCTGCTCTTGGAACTTCAATATACTTTTGTTTGTATAGTTCAGCTTCATTTATATCTTCTATACCTTCAAGCTTAAGAATAACTCTATCCTTTTGAAATTTTACTCCCAAAATTTTTTTCCACTCTTCTCCGTTTATTCTTACCTTACCATATCTCTTAAAGTTATTAACATCTTCTGTATATGGCATTACTTTTACTTCACCCTTAAGACCATGAGTATTAATAATTTGACCAACTGTAAAAAATTCGTTCATTATCACATCACCTCTATATACAAAAAGAGTTAGGAATAACCCTAACTCTAATTTTAAACTATTTTGACTACAACTTTCTTGTTATGTTTAACAGAAGCAGCTTTAACTACAGTTCTTATAGCTTTAGCCACTCTACCTTGCTTACCTATAACCTTGCCCATATCTTCTTGACTTACTTTAAGTTCAAGAATTATAACATCATCATCCATTGATTCAGTAACAATTACTTCATCTGGATTATTGACTAGAGCCTTAGCTATAATTTCAACTAATTCTTTCATATAGTTCCTGTAGCTTATAATTTAATAATTATAAATTACAGAACTCACCTCCAAAAATTACTTGTTAAGGCCTGCATTATCAAAAAGTCTCTTAACTACGTCTGTAGGTTGAGCACCTTTCTTTAACCATTCAGTAGCTTTTTCTTCATTTACTTTAACTTCCTTTGGTTCAGCAACTGGGTTGTAGTAACCTATTTCTTCTATGAATCTTCCATCTCTTGGAGCTCTAGAATCAGCAACAACTATTCTGTAGAAAGGAGCCTTCTTAGATCCCATTCTTCTTAATCTTATCTTTACTGCCATTTTACAAATTCACCTCCTTTAAAAGTATCTATATATATATTAACTCATGAAAGGCATTTTACCAAATAAACCTTTTTTAGATTTCTTAGTTAATGACTTAACTTGCTTCATTTGTTTTTTCATCATTTCATAGCCTTTAATAAGTTTGTTAACTTCTTGTATTGTACTTCCTGACCCTAATGCAATTCTCTTCTTTCTTGAAGATGAACCAATTACAAGTGCAGGATTTCTTCTTTCTTTAGCATTCATTGACTGGATTATAGCTCTCATTTTATTTATTTGCTTTTCGCTTTTTTCCATATCAATATTACCTAATTGTTCTGAATTAATACCAGGTATCATTTCTAGAATTTTATTTAATGGTCCTAACTTATTCATTTGATCCATAGCAGTTAGGAAGTCATCAAAATTAAATTCTGCATTCATCATCTTCTTAGATAAATCTTCTGCTTCTTTTTGGTCGATTGCTTCTTGTGCTTTTTCAATTAAGCTCAATACATCTCCCATTCCAAGTATTCTTGAAGCCATTCTATCTGGATAGAATACTTCAAAGTCATTCATCTTTTCACCAACACCAACATATTTTATTGGTTTTTCAGTAACACTTCTAATAGATAGGGCTGCTCCACCTCTAGTATCACCATCTAACTTAGTTAATATTACTCCTGTTACATCTAATTCATTATTAAATGTTTCAGCTACATTAACAGCATCTTGCCCTGTCATTGAATCTACAACTAATAAAATTTCATTTGGTTCTACTGCAGATTTTACATCCTTAAGTTCTTGCATAAGATCTTCATCTATATGAAGTCTACCTGCTGTATCTATAATAATTACATTATTACCATTTTCTCTTCCATGTTTTATACCAGCTTTCGCTATATCTACAGGAGATATTTTATCACCCATTGAAAAAACAGGAATATCTATTTGCTTACCAACTACTTGTAATTGCTTTATGGCAGCTGGTCTATATATATCACAAGCTACTAGTAAAGGCTTTTTATTGTTTTTTCTAAGTTCTAACCCAAGCTTACCACACATTGTAGTTTTACCAGCACCTTGAAGCCCTACTAACATTATTATTGTTGGTCCGTAGCTTGCATAATTTAATTTACTTTCGCTACCACCCATTAAACTAGTTAGCTCTTCATTAACAATTTTTATAACTTGTTGACCTGGTGTTAAACTTCCTAAAACTTCTTCACCAACACACTTCTCACTTACACTTGATACAAACTTCTTAACTATTTTAAAGTTAACATCTGCTTCTAATAATGCAAGCTTTACTTCTCTCATAGCTTCTTTTATATCTTTTTCATTTAATTTACCTTTACCTTTTAATTTCTTAAAGGTACTTTGAAGCTTTTCAGCTAATCCTTCAAAAGCCATATTAAACCTCCTTATTTATAAATCTTCTAGTTGGACTTTTAAATTTTCTAACTCTTCTTCATTCAAAGAATACTTTTCTTTAAAATCTGTTAAAAGATTCATAACCTTCTTTTTTCGATTCATGCTCTTTTGAAGTAGGTTTAATTTGTCTTCATAGGATCTTAACAATTTACAACATCTTTTTATTAAGTCATGTATTGCTTGACGACTAGTATGATTTATTTCTGCAATTTCTGCTAAAGATAAATCATCATTATAGTAAATCTCCATAACTTCTTGTTGCTTTTCTGTTAATAAAGAACCATATAAATCCATTAACAATGATATTTCAATCCTATCTTCCATCAAATCACCTTGCCCACAAAAGAGATAATAACAGATTAATTTTTAAGTGTCAAGTATTTTTACTTAACACTTTTTAAAAAAGTGCTTCTGCAAAACTTTCTGCATCAAATTCTTGTAAATCTTCTACACCTTCACCTACTCCAATATATCTAACTGGAATATTTAAAGTTTGCTTTATAGATATTACAACTCCACCTTTTGCTGTTCCGTCTAGCTTAGTTAATATTATACCATCAATAGGACATGCCTCCATAAATTGCTTTGCTTGTATTATAGCATTTTGTCCTGTTGTACCATCTAATACAAGTAAAGTTTCTTTACTTGCTTCTGGATACTCTCTATCTATTATTCTATTTATTTTTGATAATTCGTTCATAAGATTTTTCTTATTATGAAGTCTACCTGCAGTATCACAAATAAGTAAGTCTGTATTTCTAGCCTTTGCTGCTTGAATTGCATCAAATACAACTGATGCTGGATCTGATCCTTCTTCATGTTTTATTATATCTACTCCAGCTCTTTGACTCCACACTTCAAGTTGATCTATAGCAGCTGCTCTAAATGTATCTGCTGCTCCTAAAAGTACCTTTTTACCTTCACCTTTATTTTTAGCTGCAAGTTTTCCAATAGATGTTGTCTTTCCAACACCATTTACCCCTATAACTAAAAGAACCTTTTTACTATTATTATCTTCTGGAACTTCAGAATTTTCTAAAAGCATTTCTTTAATTACTGTTTTTAGTGTTGGATATACTAATTCAACTTCATTTATTTTCTCTTTTCTTATTTTTTCTTTTAATCTATCTATAATTTCCATAGTAGTATCCATACCTATGTCAGCAGTAATTAGTGCTTCTTCAAGTTCTTCATAAAGATCATCATCAATTGTTATAGCTAATTTTAAGACCTCATTTATTTTATCGGTTAAACCATCTCTAGTTTTACTTAAACCTTCCTTTAATTTATTAAAAAACTTTCCTATTCCCATTATTATTAATAACCTCCTATTTATTTTGTTAAATCTACTGAAACCACTTTTGATATACCTTTTTCTTCCATTGTAACTCCATATAATATATCACTTGCTTCCATTGTACCTTTTCTATGTGTTATTACTATAAACTGAGTATTTTTTGAAAATTCTTTTAAGAATTCAGCATATCTATAAACATTAGCATCATCTAAAGCAGCTTCTATCTCATCTAATATACAGAATGGTGTTGGCTTCATTTTTAAAATAGCAAACATTAATGCTATTGCAGATAAAACCTTCTCTCCCCCAGACATTAAATTAATATTTTGAAGCTTCTTTCCTGGTGGTTCAACATTTATTTCAATATTAGATGTAAGTTCATCACCATCACATAAAATAAGTTCTGCACTACCACCTTTAAATAACTCTTTAAATGTTTCATTGAAATTTTTATTAAGTATAATAAAGTTTTCCTTAAATAAAACCTTCATTCTTCCTGTCATTTCTCTAATAACATTCATTAACTCATCTTTAGACTTTTGTAAATCTTCTTCTTGATGAGACATAAATTCAAATTTTTCTTTAACCTCTTCATACTCTTCAATAGAAGCTAAATTAACTGTTCCTAAAGAAGTTATTTTTCTTTTTAATGACATTATATCATCTTTAAGCTCTTCTGTATTTGTAAATTCTATAGCTATTTCTTTAGCCTCTGCTAATGTTAAATCTAATTCTTCATTAAGCTTTGTATAATAAGACTCTTTTTCAAGTTCCTTTTTAGTTCTATAAACTTCTTTTTTATTCAAATCATTCTCTTCTTGATTTACTATAGCTGTAATTTCTTGAATTTTGCCTTCTTTTATATTTATTTTTTCCTTAAAATTAATTCTCTTAATATCATCTTCCTTAAAGCCTTCTTCTAAGTCTGCAATCAATTTATTTTCTTTGTTAATAAACTCTTCTTTATGTAGAATATCTTTACTTAAATTTTCTATTCTTAAATTACTTTCTTCATTTTCCTTCTCAATGCTCTTCATACTTATAATATTCTCATTTATTTCTCTTTCTTTAGCATTAAGCTGAAGCTTTTTATTTGATAAAGACTCATCTAAGGAAGCTTTTAATACTTTGCTTTTAGTAAGAATATTTCTTCTTTCTTCACTAGCTTGTTTTATATTATCTAATTCTTTTTGAAGCTCTACAATTCTTTCTTTATTTTCTATATTTTTTCCTTGAAGATTATTTGAATGCTCTTCATTTTTTTCTAATGTAGAAGTAAAATCTATTATTTCTCTATTAATTCTTCTTAATTCTTCTTTAGAAATTTCTATAGACTTTCTTCCCTTTTCAATTTCATTGCTTAAAGATGATTTCTTTTCTTCATTCTTAGTTATTTCAATATTTTTAAAATGAATCTCATCTCTACAATTTAAAACTTCTTCATCTAAATTTCTCATTAAAATATTTAAGGATTCTAATTCATTATTTTCCTTAGAGATATTTTCCTTTTGTTTTTTTATAGATACCTCAAGCTCTTCTATTTCACGCTTTCTTCCTAAAATATTTGTAAATTTACCTTGTATACTACCTCCAGTTAAAGCTCCCCCTGGTGCAATTATTTCACCACTTAAGGTTACAATTCTATAACTATTGTTTCCTTTCTTAGAAATAGCTAGTGCAGAATCCATGTCTTTTGCAACTATTACTCTTCCTAATGCATTGTTAACTGCCTTTTCATACTTTTCAGGATAAGTTATTATATCTGATGCTATTCCTATATAGCCATTACTCTCCGTAATAACTGAAGGTAATGATAACTTATTACCCTTAATATTATTTAAAGGTAAAAATGTAGCTCTTCCTATCTTATTATTTTTCAGATAGTTAATTAACTCTTTTGCTATAACATCTGTTTCTGTTATAACATTAGAAATTCCTGCACCTAATGCAATTTCTATTGCTATTTCATATTCTTTTGGCACTTTGAATATTTCACCAAGAACTTTTGTACCTTTTGCACTAGGGATTTCACCTTTGTCAATTCTCTCCATCAATATCTTAACAGCTCTATTATACCCTTCATAGTGCTTTTCTAAGTTAGATAACATGTTTTTATTAGCTTCTAACTCATTTAACTTTTTAGTTAATGCTCTTAATACTTCTTCTTTTTTTCTAAGCTTATCTCTTGAGGATGCAATTTCTTTTTTCTTTTTAATTATAGATTCTTCTAAAACTTTAATATTTTCTCTATCTAAACTTAAGGTTTTAACTAATCCATCTAAAGTTCCTAAATTTATTTTAACATTGCCTTCCATTGCTCCTATATTTACTTTTAAAGTTTCAATTCTTTCATTTCTAAGCTTTATATCTCTATTAACAATAGTTATAGTATTTTTGATTTCTGCATTTTTCCTTAAAAGTTCAAATTCTTCTTCTTTTAATGTTTTTATTTCTAAATCTATTTCTTTAATACTATCTAACTCTTTACTAGATGCTTTTTCTAAAGATAAAATTTCACTTGCCTTTAATGATTGCTCTTTACTTTTTTCTTCTATTTCTTTTTTAATTTTTTGTTTTTCATCTTCTAATTTTTCAATTTTATTTTTCAAACTACTTATTATATCTTTATTTTTATCTAGTAAATCTTTTTGATTTGCAATTTTTTCTTTATATATATTTATTTCGTTTAATGAACTTGAAACTATTTCTTTTTTAGAATAATATTTGTTTTGGTCTTCTTGGATCTTTTTTTCTATAGCTTCTACATTACTTTTTAATTCTTCAAGCGCTGATCTTTCATCTAAAAGAGTTAGCTTTTTTTCATTAAGCTTCTTTTCTTTTATTTGTAACTCTTCATTAAACTTATTTAACGATTCATCTATATTGTTAATATAGTACACTAACATAGATACTTCTTTTACTCTTAAATCAGTAGCTATTTCTCTATATTTTAACGCTTTATTTCTTTCTTCTTCTAAAGGTCCTAATCTTTCTTCATAAGTAGATAATATATCTCTTATTCTAACCAAATTTCCATCAGTATTTTCTAACTTCTTTTCAGCTTCTTCTTTTCTTGCCTTATACTTTACAATTCCAGCTGCTTCCTCTAAAAGATTTCTTCTGTCATCAGGCTTTCCACTTAATATTGCTTCTATTTTTCCTTGCCCTATTAATGAGTATCCTTCTTTACCTATACCAGTATCCATAAATAACTCAGTAATATCTTTCAATCTACATTTTGTTCCATTTAAAATATATTCTGTTTCACCAGATCTAAAAATTCTTCTAGAAATAGTTACTTCGTTATAATCTATTGGCAATTCCCCTTCAGAGTTATCTAATGTTAATGAAACTTGTGCAAGTCCAACAGGTTTTCTAAACTGCGTTCCTGCAAAAATTACATCCTCCATTTTTCCACCTCTTAAGGTTTTTACACTTTGTTCTCCTAGAACCCATCTTACAGCATCTGAAATATTACTTTTCCCACT
>JAFADP010000048.1 GCA_023424785.1 Bacillota bacterium | reverse complement strand
CTTAATTTTCAATTCATTCTTAATATAGTAAAATTATACTCCATGTTATTGTTTACATCCATTGATAAAGTTTACAAAGAATAATTTGCTTTTTTGTGAAAATATCTAAATTACTACAAATTTTTATTGTAAATATATAAATTTGAAAATTTTTGTGGGATTTGTTATTGGAAGCCTTAATAGATCTGATAAATTAAATAAATATATATAGAGATAAACTCCCTCAAAAGGAAAAACCGCATAATTAACAAAGTATTATATTGGGGAAGAAGGTGATTATGGCGGTTATCCTGTTTATGAGGGCTATTAATCTAAAGAACTATGAATAACATAACTCTTTACTTATAAACTTAGGAACATTAAACTTATTACTACTATAATCTTCACCTAATTTTAATGATGAAGTATATTCACTAAAAACAACTCTACTAGTAGATGACAACAATCTATTACAAATATCTATAATAAATATATGGATTTCCTTTATATCAAAGTTATTACTTATAATATCATTTGATTTTTCATTACCTATATCTAAATTATGTCTACTCATTATCCCAAAAACATTATTAATGTAGGCATAAACTATTTCGCTTAAGAAAGCAATAAACATAGCTATTACCAATAAAATACTTATTCTTATTCTTTTTCTTATCAAAATCATCACCTCCTTATTTTTATTATTTAATAATTTATATATACCGTTTTGCTTCACCCTGCATATTTACTTTTCTATTTATTACTGTATTTTTAATACTCACTAGATTATTATTTGAGAGGAGTTTAAAATTTTTATAGATTTTGGTTTTCCGCATACTTTTATCTCCGAAAATTAAATTATATAAATACCAATTTTGATTCCTTTCTATTCTATTTATTCTAAATTCATTATTAAATGAATCTATTGGTTTTAAATAATATTTCTTATGACACTCAAAAAATTCAACTTCAGCAGCTTTAGTAAAAATATCCTTAGTGATCACCATAATATAGGGAAATATAATAAATAATATATTCCATTTCACTAATTCAAATATACTTTTCACTTCTACTGTCTCCTCATTAATTACTTTAATTTAAAATATAATTTCAATATTAAGTTTTTAAAATTCTTACTCCATTATATATACATGGATTCTGATGCTCTATCAGATAATATATGGAACTTGTAATAAATTCACTTAAAATATTAAAATACTAACGCTAATTCTGGTGCTATAAATATACAACTCATAAGTTGCAACAAATTTTAATAATACATTAACACCTCCTTAATATAAATTAAAAATAGCGAATTTATACATTTATTTCCATAAGCTAAGTTTATTAATATTTTAATATTGAGTCAACTATTTTCGTAACTCTTTTTTTTGATTTTTCTGACAATTATCATTTAATTTTATGTACTCTTTTTATAATTTATCTTTGAAAAATAAATTTATATATACTATATAGTAACTTTTGCATATAATAAAACTTAATTTTGTAACTTGTCCATTTTATAATAACAAATCATTAATATAATTTAATATTATTAATATTAGAATAAATTATAAATTCCACATAATAAAAAGATATGCCTCTTTGAAATAGGCATATCTTTTTATTGTTTCTCCTAAACAGCTCCAAAGTCTATAGATATAACATCTGATCTTTTTACTGGTTCAACTTCTATTAACTCTACTACGTCTAATGGTAACCTCGTTACAATTGAAACTTCTTCTGGTGACAATTTTAACTTTAATAGCTTTCTTCCTATCTCTATTATATTATCATTGCCTTTAATTTTCATAATAGTGCTTAATGGTAACCCAGTTGCTTCTGCTATATATTTAGGAGATATATTCATATGTAATAAGTTCTTTGCTATAGCTTCCATTTCTATATCTTCTTTAATATCTCTAATTTCTGATAATGTTAATCCTGTAGCTCTAATTATATTATCTATAGACATTCCCATAGATAATAAATTCTTAACTACATTAGAAACCTTACTTTCATTACTATCTTCAATATCTAAGAAGGATTCTTGAGATATATATGATTTTACTTCATTTATACTTAGTGCTGTTGCATTTGATATATCTTCAAATGACATTCCCATTGAATATAAATTCTTTGTTATTAATATTACCCTATGTTCTTTCTTTAACTTATTAATTCTAGTAATTGTTAACCCAGTTACTCTAGATATATTATCTAATGACATATTAGCATTTAATAAATTTATAGCTATATTTAATACCCTATAATCTTCCCATTCCTCATTAACATCTAACTTAGGTTCAGATATTATAGAATTTATTTCATCTTCACTTAATCCAGTTGCTAATGATACTTCATTTATAGGTATATTCATATCTAATAAATTTTTAGCTATATTTATTACCTTATCATCATCCTTAAGTCTATTAACTTTTTCTAATGCAATACCCGTAGCTTCAACAATATCCTCCGATGTAATATTTATACCTGCTAAAGTTCTTATTAACTTTAGTGTTCTATCACTCTTTGGTTTAGCCTTTTCCACATTAATCTTAGCTACTGGCACTTCCTCCCTATAAACTTGGCTTTGCATATATTGAGGTTGTTGAAGAACTTGACCTTGAGGTACCTTGTTATCTTCAAGTGCTTGTTCAAGTTTCTTATTCAGATCTTTAATTTCCTTCTTTCTAGATTCATCTAATAACTTTTGAGCCTCAAGAATCTTCTTTCTTTCCTCTCTTAATCTAGTTAATTCTGATATTAAATCATAATTATCTTCCTCATCTATTATTTCTTCAGTTTTAGGAATATTTTTCTTCTTACTTGGCTTTGCACTTGCCTTTTTAACTTCCACTTCCTCTTCTTCTTTAGGTTCTGTTATCTCCCAGAATACTACTGCTATTATAAGTCCTACAATTAAAATAATTCCTGTTGTTGATGATAAGAATTTCATTACATATCCTAACTTAGGAATTGTAATAACTTGCTTACCTAAAATATCAGATTTACTTATTGGTATATCTGCATTATTATTTGCAGTTCCTTGAGTAATAACTTCATCACCATTAATACTTATAATTTGGTGAGTAACCTTATTCCCTTCATGTACATAAGTAACAACATCTCCAACTTTATAACTATCTGGGTCCTTTTTTACGATAGTAATATAATCACCAGGTTTTATAGAAGGCTCCATTGAACCAGTTAAAACTACTACATTCATATAATGAGACATATTATAAATAGTAGAATTTTGAGCTGCTATATTACCTATCAAAACATATCCTAAAATAATACAAATGACCCCAAAAAATACATTCTTAAAAATCCTCCAAGGATTTTTCTTTTCTTTAGAAGTGTTTTTCTCCATATCTTCATCCCCTTTTTTGATAACATATTAAAATTATACCATTAAATCACAGCTATATAAATATATTTCGACATTTTTTAGTTATTTTTTGACAAAAAAACTACATTCTAAATTAATGAATGTAGTTTTTTAATATATTTCTATTATGGTATAACATCACTAAATGTAATATTATCTATATAAATATTTCCTTGTGCCCAATATCCTATCCATATCCAGGAAATACTACTAAAATCAAAGCTTCTTGGCTGCCATATACCACTCTCACTATCCGTATTAAGCATTAATTGAGATAAATCAATACATATAGTTGTCCATTTTCCTTTTCCAATATAATTGTAATAGTAAGAACCATAAGGACCATAGCTTTCACACCATCCAGCTATTTGTCTTCCTGCAGAATCCCTTAAAGCAACAAATGGTGAACCCTCACTTCCAAGTGTATCATTATATATATCAAAAATAAGATACTTATTACTATAAGATGATAAATCTATAGTTTTATCACTAGGTAATATTTTTGTTCTATAATCTTTAGGACTTCCACTATATGATTTACCTAAATTAACTTTTAAAATTTTACTATGGGTATCACTTATTAAATTTCCACTTTCAATAATTTCTGCTGTATTTCCTTCTATACATTCTATGGTATTAATATCACTCCATGTATTATATTTAATACCTGTATAAGGATAATTATCATCTTCTGCTTCATTAACCTCTTCTACATCTTTATTATCATCCACTTCACTTTCATCAACTATTTCTTCTTCATTATCTTCATTCTCAGAACTTGTCTCTGTATTAGAATTTGATGTTAATAAGTTTTTATTTTCTATATTCTTATATAAAAATGCTCCTCCAACAAATATAATTAAAAGTGCTATTACTAATGTAATTTTTAGTTTATTACTCTTATGTTTATTATGGTAACTTTCTTTATTGTCACCAGCTTCTTCATATATATTTTCATTTATATCATCTTGTTTTTCTTCATTATATAATTCTATTTTCTCTTCCTCAAAGTCTTCAATAATATTATCATCTGTAATATC
>JAFADP010000019.1 GCA_023424785.1 Bacillota bacterium | reverse complement strand
CTGTAGCACCAACTAGTACCCCTATAAACTTATTACCTGTAACCTTCTCTAAAATGCTTTTTAATTTATCTCCTGTAGCATTTTCTAATCCATCTCCCATTAGTTTCATTCCATAAAGAAATAATCCCAAACCTCCTATAAGCTGTATCAACATTTGACAACTCCCCATACCCTATCTCTCCTAACAAAAAAATTAATAAAGTTAATTTTATTTTAACATTCTCAACTTAATTTTATTTTATATTTTTTATTA
This sequence comes from Bacillota bacterium, assembly GCA_023424785.1. Classification (GTDB taxonomy): domain Bacteria; phylum Bacillota; class Clostridia; order Clostridiales; family Clostridiaceae; genus Clostridium. Next base: position 32,906 of record JAFADP010000019.1, on the reverse strand, counting down.
TATGATAACTATAATGTTAACAATATTTAACAATATATATTAATTTCTTTATATAATCTTAATACAAAAAAAGACCAATGCTTTCTAAGCACTGATCTTTTAATTTTATCTCATGTCTAGCCGTTGTAACACTCCCTTGTTCTATATAACAGGGAGCTAACAACGGACACGACCCTAGATTAACTCAACTAAATTTAGTAGGAGATAAAAACGCCTACTGAATAAATTTCGTTTTATTCTTCTTTTTCTGGTACTTCTATTTTAATCCCAAGTTCCTTAAGTTGTTTTTCGTCAGCTATATTTGGAGCTTCACTTAAGTAACAATAAGCATTTTGATTCTTAGGGAATGCTATAACATCTTTTATATTTTCTGTTCCTGCTAAGAACATTACCATTCTATCTAAACCAAACGCTAATCCTCCGTGTGGTGGTGGTCCAAATTTAAATGCTTCTAATAAGAATCCAAATCTTTCCCAAGCTTCTTCTTGTGTAAAGCCTAAAGCTTTAAACATTCTTTCTTGTAACTCCATGTTGTGGATTCTTATACTTCCTCCACCTAATTCTTCACCATTTAATACTAAATCATAAGCCTTAGATCTTACTTCACCTGGATTAGATTCTATCTTATCTAAATCTTCATCCATAGGTGCTGTAAATGGATGGTGGCAAGCTGTATATCTCTCTTCTTCTTCACTGTATTCAAATAATGGGAACTCTGTAATCCAAGTAAAGTTAAATTCATTCTTATCCTTTATTAAATCAAACTTCTTAGCAAGTTCTAATCTTAATGCTCCAAGAGATTGGAATACTACAGAATTTTTATCTGCAACTATTAAAATTAAATCTCCACTTTCTGCTCCCATTTTATTTATAATAGCTTGCATTTCTTCTTCTTTTAAGAATTTAGCTATTGGAGACTTTATTCCTTCTTCCTTAATTTGAATATATGCTAATCCCTTTGCTTTATAAGTTTTAACAAATTCACCTAATCTATCTATATCTTTTCTTCCCATAGAAGCTCCGCCCTTTAAGCATAAAGCTCTTACAGAACCACCAATTTCTAATGCACTAGTAAATACTTTAAAGTCTATACCCTTAACTTCTTCACTTAAATCAGTAATTTCCATTCCAAATCTTAAGTCTGGCTTATCTGAACCGTATTTTTCCATAGCTTCTTTAAAAGTCATTCTCTTAATTGGTAATTGTACTTCATATCCTAAAACTTCTTTAAATACATGTGCAACTAGCTTTTCATTTAGAGCCATTACATCATCTTCTTCAACAAAGCTCATTTCAAGGTCCACTTGAGTAAATTCTGGTTGTCTATTTGCTCTTAAATCTTCATCTCTAAAACATTTAGCAATTTGATAGTATTTATCAAATCCTGAAACCATTAATAATTGTTTAAATATTTGTGGTGATTGAGGTAGAGCATAAAACATTCCTGGATAGTTTCTTGATGGTACTAAATAATCTCTAGCTCCTTCTGGAGTTGATTTATTTAATATTGGTGTTTCTACTTCTAAGAATCCATTGTTATCTAAGAAATCTCTAACTGCCTTTGATGCTCTATTTCTTATCATAAATATTCTTTGCATATCTGGTCTTCTTAAGTCTAAATATCTGTGTTTTAATCTTATTTGCTCACCAGCATCTAATCCTTCTTTTATCATTATTGGAGGAGTATCTGATTCTGATAAAATCTTTATACTTGATCCTAATAATTCTACCATACCTGTTGGCATGTTTTCATTTACAGATTCTCTCTTAACTACTTTACCAGTTACAGCAATACAGTATTCAGGCTTTACAGTTTTAGCTTTTTCAAAAGCTTCTGCATTTATTTCTTCTCCAAATACTATTTGCATTATACCTTCTCTATCTCTAAGGTCTATAAATTCAAGACCTCCAAGCTTTCTATTTCTTTGTACCCATCCCATAAGAGTAATTGTTTCGCCAATATTAGCTTCTCTTACAGAACCACAATACATAGTTCTCTTTAATCCGCCTAACGCTTCACCCATTATAATGTCATTCCTTTCGTTAATTATTTATATAAAGTATCCAGTAATTTTTTCTTACCTTCTACCATTTCCTCTATTCTTTCTACATAGCCTTTAATATCTTTAACATTTCCAAATCTTTCGATTCTATTTTCATCTAAAAATACCACTTTAGTAACTGCATCAGCACCAAGAGCTATTATTGTTTGTTTATCTTCTATCATTTGTATATTATAAAGACATTCCTTGCCCTTATTAGCATACCCTAAATTCTCCATATTTCCAACCATATTTTTTTGTCTATACATATAATATGGTTTAATATTTAGTTCTTTAGCTAATTTTCTACTTTCTTCATACATTTTCAAAACTTCTTCTTGACTCTTAAGTCCAAGACCCTTTTTAAGTATAAAGTTCTCATACATAATAGATCCTCTTTTTAAAGATAATCCATGAACTGTTAAACTATCAGGGTTTAGTTTAGCTAATTCTTTAGCTGTATGCTTTGCTTCTTCTAGCCCTTCTCCTGGAAGACCTATAATCATATCCATATTAATATCTTCAAATCCTAATTCTCTTGCCATATTAAATTTATCAATAACGTCTTGAGATGTATGATTTCTTCCTATCATTTTTAGGGTTTTATCATTCATAGTTTGAGGATTTATACTAATTCTAGTAACATTATATTTCTTCATAGTTTCAAGTTTTTTTAATGTTATAGAGTCTGGTCTTCCACATTCTACTGTAAACTCCTTAGGATTTTTATTAACTATAAAGGCTTGGTGAATTTTATCCATAAGCATTTCAAATTCTTCTTCATTAACTGCTGTAGGAGTTCCTCCTCCAAAGTATATAGTTTCTATATTTAAATTCCTTTCTTCTACATACTTACTCATCTCTTCAATTTCATAAGTTAATGCTTTTAGATATGGATTAACCATTTTTTTATTTGGCCCTATAGGATTAGCTGCAAATGAGCAATAAAGACATCTTGTTGGACAAAATGCCATACCAACATAAATAGATATATTATTACTATCTTTATTTACAAACTCCTCTTCAAGCTTTGCTACATCTATACAAAGCTGAGCTTTTTCTGGAAGAGCATAATGTTTTTTATAGAATATATCTTTTATTTCATCTTCACTAAGACCTTCTCTTAAATGTTGAAGAGCAATTTTTGAAGGTCTTATTCCAACTAAAGTTCCCCACGGATAAATATCTTTAGTTAAATTTTGAAGTTCTTTAAAGATAAGCTTCTTAATAGTTTCTTTAAAATATTCTTCTTCATTTCCTAAAGCTTCACTTTCAATATCTTTATATTTAAAAGTAATTTTATTTTCTTCTATATTAATAATATAATCTCCATCTTCTTCAGAAAATTTTATTTCATCTAAAGGAAAATATATATTAAACATTTGATATACATCATATCTATATTTAAAGTCGTTTAATTTTATTTTAATTTCCATTTTTTCTCCTATCTTAAAAAAGGATTCCTTGATTTTTCATAGGCAATAGTTGATGATGGTCCATGACCTGGATATACTTCTATATTATTTCCAAGTGGAAGTAACTTACTCTTAATGCTTTGTATTATTTCATCATAATCTCCACCTAAGAAGTCAGTTCTACCAATAGAACCCATAAATAAAGTATCTCCAGTAAATAACTTATCTTCAACTAATAATGATACTCCTCCTTTTGAATGTCCTGGTGTTTCAATAACCTTAATATTATGACTTCCAAAAGAAATAATATCTCCACCTCTTAAGTATCCATCAGCTTTTCTTAATTTACCAAAAACATAATTATCTTTTTTTGCATATTCTTCTTCTAGCTTATTAATATAAAATGGTACATTAAACCTATCTGCTAAATATTCTACTGCTCCTACATGATCAAAATGCCCATGAGTAAGTAATATATATTTAAGTTTAGCTCCCATTTTATTTATTATAGCTTCTAATTTTTTACCCTCTCCACCTGGATCTAAAACTACGGTTTCTTTAGTAGCTTCATCCATTATAATATAACAATTTGCTCCTATTTCACCTACTGGTATTGTCTTAATTATCATATAACCCCTCTCTTTAAAAATTCTTTTTACTATCTATTAGAATTGTTACAGGTCCATCATTTTGAATATCAACTTTCATATTTGCACCAAATTTTCCACACTCAACTTTTAAACCTGTTTCTTTAAGAAGCTTAACAAATTCATTATATAAATTTTCAGCTTCTTCTCCACCCATTGCATTCATAAAATTAGGTCTTCTTCCTTTTCTACAATCTCCATATAAAGTAAATTGTGAAATTGCTAATATCTCTCCCTTTATATCAAGCAATGATAAGTTTAACTTATCATTATCATCTTCAAAGACTCTTAAGTTAATAACCTTATCTTTTATGTACTTTAAATCTTCTAATGTATCTTCTTTTGATATTCCTATTAAAAGATTAAAGCCTTTTCCTATCTCCCCAATAATTTTATTATCCACAGTAACTTTAGAGGAAGTAACCCTTTGTACAACTACACGCATTTTTTCACACCCTTAACTGTTCATTCTGTATACTTCATTCACACCTTTTACTTTTCTTATTTTCTTCATTAATTCTTTTAATTGTTCAATAGTTTTTATTTCTACTTTTATTGTCATTAATGCCTTATTTGCTGCTTGTGAATTACCATTAAATGCAACAATATTAAGACCTGCATCATTAATAGTATTTGTTACGTCAGCCAACATTCCAGGTAGATTGTCGCACTTAATTTTAATTTCTGCTATATATGATGATTTAGGTTCATCCTTACCCCAGCTTACTTCTATTACTCTTTCAGGATCACGCTTAATTAAAGCAAGTAAATTTGGACAATCTTTTCTATGAATTGAGGTTCCTCTTCCTTTTGTATTATAACCTACAATTTCATCTCCTGGTACTGGTGTACAACATCTAGCAAATCTAACCAAAAAGTTAGTTTCACCTTTTACTATCATTCCTTTACCTGTTTTAGCCTCTTGTTGCTTTTCATTTTTCTCAATTTTTCCCTCAATTGACTTCATTATATCTTCATGTGAAGGTTTATCGTGTATATTATCTTCTCTTAATTTATTAACAAAGTTTGCTACTGGAATAATACCAGAACCTATACCAACATATAAGTCCTCAATAGTATGGACGTTATATCTTTTCTTTAGCTTCTCATATGCTTCTCCCTTAGCAATATCATTAAATACTAAGGAATGTCTTTTTAATTCTTTATCTAAAAGCTCTTTACCCTTAGTAGCATTCTCTTCTCTATTAGCTTTCTTAAACCAAGCCCTTATTTTACTTTTTGCTTGATTACTCTTTGCATAAGATAACCAGTTCATATTAGGACCTTTAGAAGAATTAGAAGTTATAATTTCAACTATTTCTCCAGTTTTTAATTTATAATCTAAAGGAACTATCTTTCCATTTACTTTTGCCATTACACACTTATTACCAACATCAGTATGAATTCTATATGCAAAGTCAATTGGCGTACATCCACTAGCTAAATTAATAACTACTCCCTTTGGAGTAAATACAAATACTTCATCTGCAAAAAGATCTATTTTAAAATCTTCCATAAATTCACGTGCATCAGATGTATCCTTTTGCCATTCTAACATATCTCTAAGCCAAACAAGTTTCTTCTCAAAGTCCTTTTCTTTGCTTATTCCACTTGTATCGCCTTCTTTATACTTCCAATGAGCAGCTATACCATATTCAGCAGTTTTATGCATATCAAATGTTCTTATTTGTATTTCAAACGGTTTTCCACCTTTTCCTAAAACTGTTGTATGTAAAGATTGATACATATTTGGTTTAGGCATAGCTATATAATCTTTAAATCTACCTGGAATTGGTTTAAATATTGTATGTACTATTCCAAGAACACCATAGCAATCTTTCACAGAGTTTACTAATACTCTAATAGCAATTAAATCAAAAATTTGGTCTAAAGTTTTATGTTTATTTACCATTTTTCTATATATGCTATAAAAATGCTTTGGTCTTCCATCTATTTCACTTTCTATTCCTGACTCTAATAACTTAATTTTTAATTCACTTACAACATCAGCTGTGTATTTTTCTCTTTCTACTCTTTTTTCAGATATTTGATGAACTAAATTATAGTATTCCTCTTCATGTAAATATCTAAATGATAAGTCTTCCAACTCCCACTTAACTTTAGACATACCAAGTCTATGAGCTAAAGGAGCATATATATCTAATGTTTCTTTTGCTTTTTGCATTTGCTTTTCTTTTGTCATATATTCAAGAGTTCTTAAATTATGAAGCCTATCTGCAAGCTTAATAATTATTACTCTTATATCTTTTGCCATTGCTAAAAGCATTTTTCTAACATTATCTGCTTGTTGCTCTTCTTTAGACTTATATTCGAATTTTGTAAGTTTTGTTACACCATCTACTAATATAGCTACTTCCATATTAAACTCACTCACCATATTTGAGAAAGTACATTTTGTATCTTCTAAAACATCATGAAGTAACCCTGCAACTACTGTACTTGTATCCATACCTAATTCTACAAGTATTTTAGCAACTGCTACAGGATGAATTATATATGGTTCACCAGACTTTCTCTTTTGATTTCCATGATTAATCAAAGCAAATTTATATGCTTTTTCTATCATATCTAAATCCACATTTAACTTATTCTCTTTTATCTTATCAATTAAATCTTTGTATAATAAATCTTCTTCTATTAATTTATCGCTCATATGGACTAGCTCCTCTTCAAAATTAAAGTATTACTATTTGCTTATTCTACATATAGGTTCTAAGTTCTTATCAAGCAATAAATCATCAAAAGAATAAGCAAAAGCTGGCTAGAACCAGCTATATTTATAAATCATTATATATTATTGTAATTTGTTTTTCAACTTATTAAATACTTTTAAATTTCATTAATTAACATATTAAATTAAATTCTCTATTATAAGTAAAAAAGGTAGCTAAAAGCCACCTTTTAAAATTCATAATCTACGATTGAATATACATCATAATCTTTAAATTTATCTCTTCCTTTAAGACCTGTTAATTCTATAGCAAAGTCTAAAGAAACTACTTCTCCACCTGCTTTTTCTATAAGTTCAATTGTTGCTGCTGTTGTACCTCCAGTAGCTAATAAATCATCTACTATAGCAACTCTTTGTCCTTTTGTTATAGCATCTTTATGAATTTCAAGTATATCACTTCCGTACTCTAATCCATAGCTAACTTCTATTGTTTCTGCAGGTAATTTCCCTTTTTTTCTTACAGGAACTACTCCAATTCCTAATGCATATGCTACTGGGAATCCAAATATAAACCCTCTAGCTTCAGGACATGCTATAACATCTATGTTTTTATCTTTTAAATGTTCTACCATCATATTAATTGTAGCTTTAAATGCTTCGCCATCTTGTGTTAGTGTTGTTATATCCTTAAAGCTTATACCTTCCTTTGGAAAGTCTTCAATAACCCTAATTTTACTCCTTATATCCATTTTCGTGCCTCCAACAATCATGATATATCTATTATACTATTTTTGTTTATGTTATGTAAATATTTTACAATCTGTTGTGTTCTGTCTTTATCATCTGTAGTTAATAATTCTACAACTATTTTAGAATTTCCAAGTACACCTACAGGATTTACTGTTGGTGTTATAAATTCTATAATTTTTACTATACTAGAATCATCTAGTTCTGTTATCATATTAAAATCCATAATTGCTCTTAATCCATAATTATTAGTTTGAATTAAGAATTTTCTACCTTCTTTAAGAATTACCCTATTTTCACCTTTCATAGGTATATTAGCCCATTTAGCTCCTATAGTAATAAGATCTAAATATTTGTTTATGCTTTTTAAATTGTAATAAATTGCTATAGACTGCATAAGTTTAAAAGTTAATTCACTTAATGCTAAATCCTTATATCTATATTGACATCCTTTCTGATTTGGATTTATATAAATATATTTTTTTTCTAAATCAGTTTTTTTATTTTCCAATACTATACAATCTATATTAAGCTCATTACAAAGATAAATTTCCTTTTCTGATTTCAGGTCTATTCCTAAAGTTATAAGTAAGTCTGCGCCTAAAAAATCTATATCTTCCCTAAGGACTTCACAATCTATAGTTTTTGCTTCTTTACAACCATCATAAATTAAATACTCTACATCTGCATTTAAATATCTTAATAGTAATGTTAAAGATGCAATAGCACATATCCCATCTACATTAGCCACGCCATAAACAACTATTTTTTTTCTATTATTTATAGCATCAACTAACTTCTCTATAGCTTTATTCATATTCCTAAGCAAAAAGGGATTATATCCTGATATGTAATTTGGATAATATATACTATCCCAAAATTGACGCATGACCCACTCCTCCATAAAATAAGAAAACATGTATATTATAATTTAAATTTATCATAATAGCAAATCTTTTTATAGAATATTTATATTTTAGTAAAAAGAAAAAATAAGCAGAGTGATTTTTCACTAATTCTGCTTATTTTTTAATAAAAACGTTAAGAATTTACAATTATTTTGTCGATTTATTTTTCTTCTTGAAATTTCCTTCTAATAGTGTCCAAATTGATGGAGCAATTACTAATGATGAATATGTTCCTGATAATATACCTACTATTATTGGGAATGAAAATTCTCTAACACTTGGTACAAATATAAATACACAAACAATTGTAAATAATGTTGTTAAAGTAGTATTTATTGATCTTGCCATTGTTTGAGTTATACTCTTATTAGCAATTTCATTAATATCTGCTCTTCTATTTATTTTTCTATTCTCTCTTATTCTGTCAAATATTACTATAGTAGCATTTATTGAGTAACCTATTATTGTTAATATAGCTGCTATAAAAGGTGAATTAATTGAAATATTAAATATTGCATATACTGATACTGTTATTAAAACATCATGAATTAAAGCTGCAAGTGCTGCAATACCAAATTTAAATTCAAATCTTATTGCAATATATATAAGCATAGCTACAAATGCTACTGCTAAAGCTATTATTGAACTTCTAGTAAGATCTTTACCTATTGAAGCTCCTACTTCATCTTGTGAAACTATAGCTTCTTCTGGCATACTTTCATTACTTTCTCTTATCTTTTCTACAAATTCAGTTACTTTGTCATGTTTAAAATCTTTTGATTTTACTTCATATTGAGTATCATTAACTGTATTAGTTACTGGATCTTTTGCATAATCCTTAACTATTTCATCTAATGCTTCTTTATCATAGTCACCACCAAGGTCTATTACTACTCTAGTTCCACCAGCAAAGTCTATTCCCATATTAAGACCCTTACCTATAATAAAGCCTAGACCTATAAGTATTACTACTATTGATATTGAAAACCATATTTTCTTCTTTTCTATTATCTTTAGCATCTCTCTTACCCCCTCTTTACACCGAAATAAGATGGTTTTTTTAATAATCCTATTTCTACAGCACGGTTTATAAGGAATTTAGTAACAAATAATGCTGTAAATAAACTTACTATAATACCTATCATAAGTGTTACTGCAAAGCCTTTTACTGAACCTGAACCTAGGAAATAAAGTACTAAAGCTGCAATTATTGTTGTCACATTTGAATCTATTATAGAAGATGTAGCATTTTCAAATCCTTTTGCAACAGAAGTCTTAACTGATACACCTTTCTTAAGTTCTTCACGTATTCTTTCAAATATAAGTACATTAGCATCTACTGCCATACCAATTGTAAGTAAGAACCCTGCAATTCCTGGAAGTGTTAATGTTGCTCCTATTTCTTCAAATATAAATAGTACTAATGTTGCAAATAAAGTTAATGCAATACTAGCTAGTACTCCTGAAACTCTATAATAAACTATTAAAAATAAGCATACTAGTAATATACCTATAAATCCTGCTTTTAGTGCATTTGGAAGAGCTTCTTCTCCAAGTTGTGCTCCTACTGTTTGTAATGAAACTTGCTTAATTGTTACAGGTAATGCTCCAGCATTAATTAATGCTGCTAAACTCTTTGATTCAGAAATACTTCCACTTCCTGTAATTACCGCATTACCATCTGTTATTTTTGATTGTACTGTTGGACTACTAATAACTTCATCATCCATTTTTATTGATATTGCTTGACCTAAATATGTTTCAGTAGCTTCAGCAAATTTAGTCTTTCCACTTTCATTTAATTCTAATGAAACTTGTGGAGAACCTGTAGTTGAATCATATGTTACTGTTGCTTTCTTAACATCATCACCTGTTAATATAACATCATCATTAGGAGAAACAAATGTTAATTCTCCAGACTTGCTTAAATCTTCGATTATTGCTGAAGAATCATATTCACCTGGAATATCAATTCTTACTCTCCTATCCCCTTCTGTTGAGACAACGGTTTCAGCTACTCCAACCTTATTAACTCTGACTGCTAACTGTTCCTTAACTTGTTCTAATTTTTTGTCTAAATCTTTTATTGAATCTGCATCTTGTATTTCCATAACTACAGAAATACCACCTTGTAAGTCTAGCCCCTTAGTAATTGTTTCTCCAAAAGATCTAAATTCATACCCTGCTATTGTTGCACCCTTAATTCCTATAAAAGCAAAGCCAAAAATGAACAAAACACAAAGTATAAATAAAATTGAACTTTTACCTTTTGTCTTCATATATATCCTCCTCGGTTTATAAAATTCACAACACATATTTTATTATAGCACATGCAAATTATAGAATAAAGATTTTTTACATATTAACCCCTAATATTCCTGCTATTCCTCCAATAAACATATTAATTCCTAGATTATAAATAAAATTTTCTCCAAATAAAGATTTTCCTCCCAAAACCTTACTTATAAAACTTGTTGCAAAAAAGAATATTATACCCATTAAAATCCCTACTAATAGACCTTTTGATTCATTTTTCTTTGCTGCATATAATGATCCAAAGGCTAAAGAAAGCATTATAATTATAATATAAATTATATTGTATTGTTTATCGCTAAAATTAACCTTAAGCATAACTACTGATAATACAATAAGAAGAAAAAGCAATAAAACTACTGATCGCAATAATCCTTTAAACAATGCTCTTAGCATTTTAAAATTTTCCATAAGAAAACACCTCCCAATAATTCATAATATGAATTATTAGGAGGCACTATTCTTACTCAGATACTTTATTTGCTATTGCTTGCTTTGTAAATCTTAATCTTGTCTTATTTGGACCTGATTCTAATATTATAGAGTCATCTTCTAATGAAATTATAGTTCCTATAACTCCACCTCTAGTCATTATCTTATCATTTACCTTTAAGCTATCAAGCATTTCATCATATTTTTTCTTTCTCTTCTTTTCTGGTAACATTACTATTAAATAAAATACTACTAATATAAGTACCATTGGAAGTAATTGTATTAACATTCCCATAATTACGTCTTCCTTTCTAAAAAAACTTAAATTAGAATACAGTCTTTATATCCTTGTTAAGTAATATACAATACTTTATTTTTCTTGTCAATATTAGGCCTTACCATTCCACTCTTGTAACTTTTTAGCCTTAAACTCTGCGAAATATCCACCATCTATAGCATCTCTTATTTCTTTCATAAGATTATTATAGAAATATAAATTATGAAGAACACAAAGTCTCATTGCAAGCATTTCTTTAGCTTTAAATAAATGTCTTATATATGCTCTTGTATAGTTCTTACATGCAGGACACTCACAGCCTTCATCTATTGGTCTTGCATCTAATTCAAATTTAGCGTTAAATAAGTTTATTTTACCTTCTTTAGTAAATACATGACCATGTCTACCGTTTCTAGCTGGAAGAACACAATCAAAGAAGTCTACTCCTCTTTCTACAGCTTCTAATATATTAGTTGGAGTTCCTACTCCCATTAAATATATTGGCTTATCTTCTGGTAAGTGTGGCACTACTGCATCTATAACTCTATACATATCTTCATGACTTTCACCAACAGCTAATCCACCAATAGCATATCCATCTAAGTCCATTTTTACAATTTCTTTAGCATGTTCTATTCTTATATCTTCATAAACTCCACCTTGGTTAATACCAAAAAGCATTTGTTCTTTATTTATTGTTTCTGGTAGAGAATTTAATCTATCCATCTCAACCTTACATCTCTTAAGCCATCTTGTAGTTCTTGCTACAGAGTCTAAAACATACTCTCTAGTTGATGGATTAGGAATACATTCATCAAAAGCCATAGCTATTGTTGAAGCTAAATTACTTTGAATTTGCATAGACTCTTCTGGTCCCATAAATATTTTCTTTCCATCTATATGAGAGTTAAAGTAAACTCCTTCTTCTTTAATCTTTCTTATTCCTGATAAAGAGAAAACTTGGAATCCACCTGAATCTGTAAGAATTGGTCTATCCCAATTCATAAATTTATGTAATCCACCTAAATTATAAACCACTTTATCTGAAGGTCTTAAATGAAGGTGATATGTATTAGATAGCTCTACTTGACATCCCACATCCTTTAAATCCATTGAAGAAACAGCACCTTTTATAGCAGCTAATGTTCCTACATTCATAAATACTGGTGTTTCTATTGTTCCATGAGGTGTTTCAAATCTCCCTCTTCTTGCCTTACCATCTTTTTTTAATAAGGTATATCTCTTACTCAAAAAATTCACTCCTTATAATCTTACGTTAAAATATTTTTATTTAATAAACATTGCATCTCCAAATGAGAAGAATCTATATTTTTCTTTTACAGCTTCATTATAAGCATTAAGTACATGCTCTTGTCCTGCTAAAGTTGATACAAGCATTATTAATGTTGATTCTGGTAAATGGAAGTTAGTAATTAAGTTATCAACTACCTTAAACTTATATCCTGGATAAATAAATATATTAGTCCATCCACTTTGTTCCTTAACCATTCCATTTTCATCACCAATAGTTTCAAGAGTTCTTGTAGATGTAGTTCCTACAGAAATAATTCTCTTACCTTTTTTCTTTGTTTCATTTATAATATCTGCACTTTCTTTAGATAAAACATAATATTCAGAATGCATATCATGATTTTCTATATTTTCAACCTTTACTGGTCTAAAGGTTCCAAGTCCAACATGAAGAGTTAAATAAACTATATTAACTCCCTTTTCTTTTATTTTTTCCATAAGCTCTTTAGTAAAATGTAATCCAGCTGTTGGAGCTGCAGCAGAACCTTTTTCTTTAGAATATACTGTTTGATATCTTTCTCTATCTTCTAATCTTTCATGTATGTAAGGTGGAAGAGGCATTTCTCCTAAAGAATCTAGTACTTGTTCAAATATACCTTCGTAATAGAACTCAACTATTCTATTACCATTTTCTAATACATCTACAACTTCAGCTTTTAATTTACCTTCACCAAAAGTAAATCTTCTACCTACTCTTGCACTTTTCCCAGGCTTAGCTAAACATTCCCACTTATCGCCTTCAACTCTTTTTAGAAGTAAAAACTCTATTTTACCACCTGTATTTTCTTTTTCACCTATTAATCTTGCAGGCATAACTCTAGTGTTATTTAAAACTAAAGTATCTCCTTCATTTAAATAATTAATAATGTCATAAAACTTCTTATGCTCTATAGCTCCAGTTTCCTTATCTAAAACCATTAGTCTTGATTCATCTCTCTTTTCTAATGGATGTTGAGCTATTAACTCTTCTGGAAGATAAAAGTCAAAATCACTTACCTTCATGTACTTCACTACTCCTCACTATTAAAAAAACTTTTTTGTTCACTGTTTATATTATTATTTTTCCCAAAACTTCTCCCTAAATGTCTATAGGCCTTTTCTGTTGCCACTCTTCCTCTTGGAGTTCTAACTATAAACCCCTTTTGAAGAAGATAAGGCTCATATACATCTTCTAAAGTTCCAAGTTCCTCTCCTATAAAATAAGATAATGTTTCTATTCCTACAGGTCCACCCTTAAAATTATCTATTATAGCTTCTAAAATTTTATTGTCAACTCTATCAAAACCTTCATTATCAACTTCTAATAAGTTTAAAGCTTCTCTTGCTTCTTTTAAACTTATTAAGTTATCAGAATATACCTGTGAATAATCTCTTACCCTTTTTAATAATCTATTAGCAACTCTAGGAGTTCCTCTAGACCTTTTTGCTATTTCTATAGCTCCTTCTTCTGTAATATTAGAACCAAGAACCATGGCACTTCTTATTACAATTTCTTTAAGTTGATCTATAGTATAATATTCCATAGCACATAATACACCAAATCTATCTCTTAACGGAGATGTAAGCATACCTATTCTAGTTGTTGCACCTATTAAAGTAAAGGCAGGTAAATCTAATCTTATAGATTTTGCAGCTGCACCTTTTCCTATTACTATATCAAGAGCGTAATCCTCCATTGCAGGATATAGTATTTCTTCTACACTTCTATTTAGTCTATGTATTTCGTCTATAAATAAAACATCATTATCCTTAAGAGTTGTGAGAATTGCTGCTAAATCTCCTGCTCTTTCTATAGCAGGACCTGATGTTATCTTTAAATCTCCATTCATTTCCTTGGCAATAATATTAGCTAAAGTTGTCTTACCAAGTCCTGGTGGTCCATATAATAATACATGATCTAAGGCTTCATTTCTTTTTTGAGCAGCTTTTATAAATATATTAAGTCTTTCCTTAACCTTATCCTGCCCTATATACTCATTTATTTTTTGAGGTCTTAAGCTTAAAGCACTATCTTCTTGTAATTCCTCTGGAGTAACAATTCTTTCCATACAAACTCCTCCTTACCCCATAAGCACTCTTAAACATTCTTTAATAATATTTTCTACACTTTCATCTTTATTTACTTTCTTTAATGCAATTTCTGCTTCTTTTTCACTATATCCTAATGCAAGTAAAGCTCCTAATGCTTCATTTAATTTAACTACATAATTTTCATCTGTAGTTATTATTCCATCATCATTATTTGAACCATCTATTAACATATCTTCTTTATTAAGTTTATCTTTAAGTTCAAGAATTATTCTTCCTGCAGTTTTCTTACCTATACCAGGTGCTCTACATAATTGTTTTTCATCACCTGTTATAATAGCATATTTCAAATTATTTATTCTACTTATAGAAAGTAATGATAAAGCAGCCTTTGCTCCTACTCCATTAATTCCAAGTAATAATTTAAACATTTCTAATTCTTCTTTAGATTCAAAACCATAAAGACCAATAAAATCTTCTCTTACGATTTGCTCTAAATAAAGCATAACTTCTTCTCCACTCATTGGCATAGAAGACATTGTTGCACCAGATGTAAATATCTTATATCCTATTCCATTATTCTCTACTATTATATAATCTTTATTTATTCCTATATACTTTCCTTTTATATATTCATACATACCTATATCCTCTTACTTCTTATAAAATCCTTATTATACTTTATCATTTACTAAAGTATCTTTCAACTTTTATAGTAGGATTTAGTTTAATATATTCACTTAAATCTATATATAATATAATAAAACCCAGAAAACATATGTTAACTGGGCTGAACCTGTTCATGTATATATTATTTTTATTATGAAATTAATTCTGAAATTGCCTCTTCAGCTTCCTCTTTAGTATTAAATTCTCTTTCAAAACTACTTATGCTATCTTGATCTACTTGTCTTAAGTTCTCAAATTTTTTACTATCACTAAATACATCTGTTTCTTCATTTTCTATAGTAAGCTTGCAATTTTCATCACTCTTAAATATAGCTAAATATCCTTTATACTCTCTTATGTAATACTTGTTAGGAGCTACTGTTCTTGTGTAATACAATTCATTGCTACATTCTTGAGTTAAATTATATCCTTCTTTACTTAGTATACTACTTAATTCCTCTTCAGTTAAATTTTCATCTAAACCTAAGTCTTCTTTTAAAGATGATAAACTCTCTTTATATTCATTAGTAGTACCCTTATTTAATGAAATATTAGTTTCTTCACTTAAATAAGATTGTTTTTTATTATTTTTTGATTCATTAACTTCTTTAGTGTTATTATTTAAAGCCATATTATTTTCAATATATAAATTAGTTAAAAAGTAACTAACAGAAAATACTGTAGCTAATATAGCAAATATCATTATTCCACTTTTTAGTCTTTTATTCATTTTATTCACTTCCTCTCTGTAAATTCCTTACCTCTTTAATGCTTACCAATTTTTATTTAAATATACATATCTGTTAAAATAATTGACAAAGTTTTTTGTGTGTTTTAAACTTTATAAAAAGGTGTTTATACACTCATAACAACAAGGAGATGTTATAATTTGAATCTAATTGAAGAAATTAAAAAATTAAAAAAAGAAAAAAATGCTCTTGTTTTAGCTCACCTTTATCAAAGACCTGAAATTCAAGAGCTTGCAGATATTGTTGGGGACTCTTACTTTTTAAGTAAGAAAGCAATGGAATCTGATAAAGACTTAATAGTTTTTTGTGGGGTAGGCTTTATGGCAGAAAGCGCAAAAATACTTTCACCAAATAAGAGAGTTCTTCTTCCTGCTAAAGAAGCAAGATGTCCAATGGCTGATATGGGGGTTGTGTACAAGCTTCAAGCATTAAAAGATGAATACCCTAACGCAAAGGTAGTTAGTTATATAAATACAAACTTAGATATTAAAGCAATGTCAGATGTATGTGTTACTTCTTCATCTGCATTAAAAATAATGAATAATCTTGAAGGAGATGAAATTATATTTGTTCCTGATAGAAATCTTGGAGAATATATTAGCGAATTCTTCCCAAATAAAAAATTCATACTTTACCAAGGATTCTGTCCAATTCATGAAAGAGTTACACCTGAAGATATACTTGAATTAAAAGAATTATATCCTTCATTTGAAGTATTAGTTCATCCTGAATGTAATAAGCCAGTTAGATCTTTAGCTGATTATATAGGCAGTACTTCAGAATTAATTAATTACTCTGCAGAATCTAAAGCTGAAGGCTTTATTGTTGTTACTGAAGAAGGTGTTCTTCATCAAATGAAGAAAAAAAGTCCAAATAAGACTTTTGTTCCATTAAGAAATTCAATGATATGTCCAAATATGAAAATGACAACTTTAGATGAACTTTATGACTGTTTATTAAATGAAAGTAATGAAGTGCAAATTAATGAGGAGCAAAGAATTAAAGCATTGACCGCTTTAGAAAACATGCATTTATTGGGGGATAGATAAAAATGATTAAAACCTTTGATGTATTAATTGTTGGGAGTGGAATTTCTGGGGTTTATACCGCTCTAAATTTAAGTAGCAATCTAAATATTTTATTAATTTGTAAAGAAGGTTTAAAAGACTGTAATTCATATTTAGCTCAAGGGGGTATATCTTCTGCATTAAACCCAGAAGACTATCCTTCTTATATAGAGGATACCTTAAAAGCTGGAAATTATAAAAATGATATAGATGCTGTTCAAACTCTAGTTAGTGAATCAACGAAAAACATTCAAAGATTAATAGATTATGGGGTACCTTTTGATAGAAAAAAAGATGGATCTCTTTTATATACAAGAGAAGGTGGGCATAGCACTTTTAGAATTGCTCACGTTAAAGATGAAACTGGAAAGTACATTATGGAAACTCTTTATGAAAGACTTAAGGAAAGAAATAATATTAAGGTAATGGAACATTGTAAATTAGTTGATATTATTCGTAAAGATAATAAGTGCTTAGGCGGTATTTGTGAATTTAACGGTCAAGAACTACAAATTCACTCTAAACGTACAATTTTAGCTACTGGTGGTTTAGGAGGATTATTTAATTCTACAACTAACTTTCCCTTCTTAACAGGAGATGGAATTTCAATAGCTCTTAAGCATAACATTGCAATTAAAGATATTAACTACTTACAACTTCATCCTACTGTTCTTTATGAGCCACACTCTATTGGAAAAAGATTATTATTATCTGAATCTTTAAGAGGAGAAGGTGGTAAAATTAAAAATTTAGATAATGAAGAGTTTGTAGATTCCTTAAAACCTAGGGATGTAGTTTCTAAGGCTATACTAGAAGAAATAAAAAAACATCCAGATAAGCCATATGTATACCTAGATTTAACTCACTTAGATAAAAACTTTTTAATTAATAGATTTCCATATCTTTATAATGCTTGTGCAGAAAGAGGATATTATATGGAAAAAGACTTACTTCCTGTTTCCCCTGCTCATCACTATGCTATGGGTGGAATTAAAATTAATTTATATGGAGAAACAAGCTTAAATTCATTATATGCCTTAGGAGAAACTGCTTGTACAGGTGTTCATGGTAATAATAGACTTGCAAGTAACTCTTTATTAGAAGGTATTGTATTTGGATATAGATGTGCTAAGAAAATAAATAGTGAACTTTTTGTAAATAATAATTCTAATTATCCATGTAAGGAAGACCTAATTGAATTTTTAAAGGAGAAGGTGGACGAAAACTATGCTAAATTACTTAATTATTGATGATATAATACAAAGAGGATTAAATGAAGATATGCCTTTTGGTGATATTACAACTTCTAGCATAATACCTCAAAATAGTACATGTACAGCTTCCCTTTATGCTAAAGAAGATGGTATAATTTGCGGATTACCTGTATTTGAAAGAGTTTTTAAACTTATAGGTGATGTTACTTGTAATTTATATCATGTTGATGGAGATAAAGTTTCTAATGGAGAAAAAATTGGAGAAATTAAAGGAAATACTCAAAAAGTACTTATGGGTGAACGTATAGCACTAAATCTTCTTCAAAGAATGAGCGGTATTGCTACTACTACTTATAAATATGCTAAAGAGATAGAAGGTACAAACTGTAAGGTAGTAGATACAAGAAAAATAACTCCACTTTATAGACACATAGATAAATATTCTGTTTTATGTGGTGGTGGAGCTAATCATAGATATTCTTTATCTGACTCTATATTAATTAAGGACAACCATATAGATGCAGCTGGAAGTATTACTAATGCAGTAGCCTTAGCAAAAAAGCATGCTTCATTTACAACTAAAGTTGAAGTTGAAACAGAAACAAAGGAAGATGTAATAGAAGCAATAAATGCAAAGGCTGATATAATAATGCTTGATAATATGACACCATCTATGGCAAAAGAAATGGTAGAATTAATAAATGGTAGAGCTATTGTAGAATGTTCAGGAAATGTTACTATAGAAAATATAAGAGCTTATGCAGAAACTGGTGCAGATTATGTTTCTGTTGGTGCATTAACTCATTCATTTAAAGTTCTTGATATATCATTAAAAAACTTAGTTATGGACTAAAAAAAGAGTTGCTTATGAATAACCTTCTTCATAAGCAACTCTTTTAATATTAATATAAGATAAATTATAACTTACTTATCTTTAACCACCTATAGTTGCTAATATTATAGCTTTTATAGAGTGCATTCTATTTTCTGCTTCATCAAATACTACTGATTGCTTTCCTTCAAAAACTTCATTAGTAACTTCAAGTTCCTTCATACCAAACTTTTCACACACTTCTTTTCCTATAGTTGTTTTCATATCATGATATGATGGAAGACAGTGCATAAATATTGCATCTTTACGTGCATTATTCATAACTTCTTGTGTTACTTGATATGGTTTTAATTTTTTTATTCTGCTTTCCCATACTTCAAAAGGTTCACCCATAGAAACCCAAATATCTGTATAAATAACATCGGCATTCTTAGTTCCTTCTTTAACATCTTCTGTTAAAGTAATTGTAGAACCATTTTCTTTTGCTATTTCTTTGCAAGTTGCTACTAAGTCTTTTGCTGGGAATAAGTTTTTAGGTGCACAAGCTGTAAAGTTAATACCCATTTTAGCACAAGCAACCATTAAGGAATTACCCATATTATTTCGTGCATCACCCATATATACAAAATTAATACCTTTTAATGTCCCAAACTTCTCTTCTATAGTTAATAAATCTGCAATCATTTGAGTTGGATGAAATTCATCAGTTAGTCCATTCCAAACAGGTACACCTGCATATTCTGCAAGTTCTTCTACTATACTTTGACTAAATCCTCTATATTCAATACCATCATACATTCTTCCAAGTACTCTTGCTGTATCTGCTATGCTTTCTTTTTTACCCATTTGAGATCCTGCTGCATCTAAATATGTAACTCCAAGTCCTAAATCATGTCCAGCTACTTCAAATGAACATCTTGTTCTTGTAGATGTTTTTTCAAATAATAAAACTATATTTTTCCCTCTTAATCTATCATGTGGTATTCCAGCTCTTTTTAATGCTTTTAATTCCTTAGATAAATCTAATAAATATCTTATTTCTTGTGGTGTAAAATCTAATAGTTTTAAGAAGTTTCTTCCTCTTAAGTTGATAGCCATATTATCTCCCCTTTATTTAATTAAAAATTTATTTATATAGAAATTTTACCATTTATAGATGTAATGTTCAACTTTTAAAATCTTTGGCTATATCCACATCTTTTACATAACTCCTCTACTCTTTTTCTATTAGAAAATCCATTATATATTGCCATAGCTCTTTCACTATTTAAGATATTTTCCAATGTATCTTTATGTATATTACCTAAAGGAATGTTCCCCTCACCATCTAAACAGCAAGGAACTACAGTTCCATCTACTAATATTCCTATGTGATCTCTTATTCCATAACAAAAGCCTTCTTCACTTATAATATCTATATCCATAGTAGGCCATTGAAACTTTTCTGCTGAATTTAAATAAACCTTGTTACCAATTTTTAAGCCTTTTTTCATGTCTAAATCAGCCTTTAAATCTCCTTCATAATTAAAGTTATTTTTTAATATATCAATAATATCTTTATTTAACTTATTATCTCCTTTTAAATTATAACTATCTAAATTCCATAATCTTAATGACCTAATACAACTACTTTCATTACAAAATTCTAAGACATTATTTATATACTCATAAAAATTAACATTATTATTAGCTTCAAAGCTATGAAGAGAAATATTTACTTGTCTTAATGCTTTACTATTTATTAATATATTCTTTACCTTCGGCAGTAAAGTTCCATTAGTTGTTATGTTTACTTTTAAATTATTTTCATATGCTAAATCTAAAAACTTCTCTAAATTAGGATTTAACAAAGGTTCACCCATTAAATGAAAATAAATATAATCTGTATATGGTTTTACTTGTTCTAAGGTATGTTTAAAATCCTCAACACTTAAATATTTATATTCTCTTTTAGTTTTAGGACAAAAGCTACAACTTAAATTACATACATTTGTTATTTCAATATAAACTTTTTTAAATTTTTTCATAATTACCTCATTATTTTAGCTTCTTAAAGCTTATTTACATAATAAAACAAATAGGAGACCTATTTAGATCTCCTATTTTATTACCATGATTATATTAAATTATTTATTTCTTATCAAGCTATCTTGTTTATAGTTAATTTATATTTAGCTATTTCTATTAAAATACTGGAATTACAGCTCCATTGTATTTTTCTTCTATAAATTCTTTAACCTTATCTGAAGTTAAAGCTTCTACTAAAACCTTAGTCTTTTCTGAATCTAAGTTTTCTTTCTTAACAGCTAAAATATTAACCATATCTTGAATGCTTTCTTCATTCTTATCTTCTACGAATATAGCATCTTCGTTAACATTTAACCCTGCATCTAAAGCGTAGTTTCCGTTAATTACTGCTAAATCTACTTCTTCTAAAGTTCTTGGTAATTGTGATGCATCCATTTCAACAAATTCTAACTTCTTATCATTCTTTGTTATATCAACTGGAGTTACTGTTTCACCTTCTGGTACTTCTATTAATCCAGCTGCTTGTAATAATCTTAAAGCTCTTGCTTCATTTGATGGATCATTTGGAATTGCTATTTTAGCTCCATCTTTTACATCTTTAATACTCTTAACTGTATTTGAATATACTCCCATTGGTTCTATATGAACTTTTGCTGCAACAGCTAAATCATAACCTTGTTCTTTATTTACTTGATTTAAGTAAGCTATATGTTGGAAGAAGTTTGCATCTAATTCTCCTTCTTCAACTGCTGTATCTTGTATAAGATATTCATCAAATTCTGTAACTTCTAATTTGTATCCTTTAGCTTCTACATCATCCTTAATAACATCAATTATTTCCTTATGTGGAACTGGAGAAACTCCTATTTTTATTGTTTTATCATCACTGCTTGATGATCCCCCACATCCTATTAATCCTAGTGATAAAACCCCTGTTAATACTGCTGATAAAATTTTACTTTTTTTCATCCTATCTTTCCTCCCTAAAAATATAATATATATCTACTACCTTATTTAGATAGTTTTTTGTATAAGTAGTTTCCTAAGCTTTGTAATAATTGTACTACTATAATTAAAATTATAACAGTAACTATCATTATACTTGTTTCAAATCTTTGATAACCATATCTAATTGCTAATGAACCTAGTCCACCTGCACCTATACTTCCTGCCATTGCAGAATATCCTATA
The DNA here is from genome assembly GCA_023424785.1 of Bacillota bacterium. Classification (GTDB taxonomy): domain Bacteria; phylum Bacillota; class Clostridia; order Clostridiales; family Clostridiaceae; genus Clostridium. The sequence goes on along the minus strand of JAFADP010000019.1, from coordinate 10,344 downwards.
ATGCTTATTAAAGCTAATGTTATACCAGAAATTATTGAAGGTACAGCTTCTTTAAGCATAACCTTAAAAATTATTTGACTATCTGAAGCTCCAAAAGCTTTTGCTGCTTCTATTACTCCAGGATCTACTTCTTTTAATGCATTTTCTATAATTCTAGCAATAAATGGAGCTGAAGCTACCGTAAGTGGTACTATTGCTGCTATCTCTCCTATAGATTTACCAACTATAAATCTTGTAAAAGGTATTATTGCTATCATTAATATTAAGAAAGGTAAACTTCTTAAAGTATTTATTATAAAATCTAATACACTATAAACTACCTTATTAGGTCTTAATCCTTTTTCATCTGTTATTGTTAAAATTACTGCAGGTATAAATCCTATTATTACAGATAATATTGTAGTTGGAATAACCATAACTGCAGTTTCTTGAATTGCTGGTAAAAGTAAATCTATTATTTTACTAAAATCCATATTATAGCACCTCCCACTCCATATTCTTATTTCTTAAATATTCTTCTACTATGTTTTTATTTTTTTCTTCAATGTTTATAACTAAACTTCCAAGAACTTTTTCTCTAAACTTTTCAAGCTTACCAGAAACTATTGAACAATCTATATTTATTTCTCTTGCCATTTTAGTTATTATTGCATTCTCAGAACAATCTGCTGGGAAGAATATTCTTATATTAACACCATCAGTAGGTAGGGTTGTATCTTCCTCTTCTCCTAAGAATTTCTTTAAAGATAAACCTGGCTTTAAAAATAAATCTTCAGATTTCCCTTCAACTTGAATCTTTCCTCCATCAATTAATGCAACTCTCTCACAAACTTCCTTAACAACTTCCATTTGATGAGTAACCATAACAATAGTTATTCCAAGTTCCTTATTTATTTTTTTAAGTAAAGCTAAAATATCTTTTGTTATTTTAGGATCTAATGCTGATGTTGCTTCATCACATAGTAATATTTTTGGTTCTAATGCTAATGCTCTTGCTATGGCAACTCTTTGCTTTTGTCCCCCACTTAACGCTGATGGCTTATTATTTACCTTGTCCTCAAGTCCAACAAGCTTTAATAATTCTAAAACTTTAGTTTTTATTTTTTTAGAATCATAACCCCAAACTTCTAATGGAAGTGCTACATTTTCATAAACAGTCTTTCTTTTTAAAAGATTAAAGTTTTGAAATATCATTCCTAAGTCTTTTCTAAACTTTCTTAAATCTTTTTCACTTAAACTAGAAACTTCTTCGCCCATTACTTTTAATGATCCTTTTTCATATCCTTCTAGTCCATTTATACATCTTAATAAAGTAGACTTTCCTGCACCACTGTGACCTATTATTCCATATATCTCACCTTTTTTTATTGTTATAGATACATCTTTTAATACGTCTGTTGCTCCAAAGCTTTTATATAAATTATTTACTTCTATTATGCTTGTTTCTAACAATCCCTTTTCCTCCTTTGAAATATAAATTATAAAATTCAAACTTTAAGTATAGCCATAATTTACAAAAAATGCACCAGAGAGTACTCTCTAGTGCATAATATCACTATGTAAAATATTCTCTCATCTACCGACTCTATTGCCGCAGGATTTAGCACCCAAATCATGAAAACTATTCACATGGGTTGCTGGGTTTCATAGGGCCAGTCCCTCCACCACTCTCGATAAGCATTTTTAAATTCATTATTTTATTTACGTTATGGTTAATAATATATATTTTTTATTACAGTTTGTCAACATTTTTTATTTTTTTAGTTTTTATATACTATTTGTAATAGTATTGTAATCTTTTTCATTTATAATATAATTGTTAACTTTACTATCATCCTTTACATTATTATTCTTTTTAAAGAATAATAAACCCCAAACATTTCCTCCTCACTATCGATGTTTGGGGATTTTTTATTATTAGATTATTATAGGTTTATTATTTATATTTATTTTTCCGTTCTTTACAATTACTTTTTCATTATAAAGTCTATTTATATATTCTCCATCTTCAAGTTCTATAAAAACTTCTCCACTTTTTCCTTTTAAACTAAATACACCTGTTATTTTTTCATTATTTCTTTCATAATATGCTACTACCACATCTAAATTATCATTAGCTATTAATTTATAGTTTCCATCTATAAATATAGGCTCCTTCTTAATTTTATATAGTTTTTTCATTAAACCACTAATATCTTTACCAGTATTCCAATTTACTTTATCTAAGTCAAAAAGACTTGGACATTTATCATCTTCTACTTCTTGACCAGCATATACAAGTATAGTTCCCTTTTGGAAATATTGAAATGCTGTCCAATTTATTAATTGTTCTTCATCTGGTATTAAGGCTTTAGCTCTTGGATTATCATGATTTTCTAAAAATCTAAGTTTTATATAATTTTGAGGATAAAGTCCTTCTTGTATGTTTAATCTATCAATATAATAACTTAAGCTATACTTTCCTTTTAAGTATCCATCATAATAAGGTTGAACATCATAATCATAGCAAATATCAAAAGCCTGATATACTTCACAATCAGAATATGCTAATATACCTTGTCTTCTTAATTCAATAATAAAATTAGTATGAACAGATTCTGCAAGCCATATACAATTAGCATTAACCTTTTCTACTTCTTCCCTAGCCTTTAACCAAAATTCTACTGGTATTAATGAGGCAACATCACACCTAAATCCATCTACAATTTGTGCCCACATTTTTAATGTTTCTATTTGATAATCCCATAGTTCTTTATTATTATAATCTAAATCAACTACATCCCACCAATCTCCAACTCTATTTCCAAAGTCTCCATTTTGTTTCTTATAAAAGAAATCTGGATGGTTTTCTATAAGCCATGAATCTGGAGAAGTATGATTATAAACAACATCTATTATACATTTCATACCTAACTCATGAATTTTATTTACGCAACTTTTAAAATCTTCTAAAGTTCCATACTCTGGATTCACTTCTCTATAGTTTTTAATAGCATAAGGACAACCTAAATCCCCTTTTTTATTCTTAATACCTATAGTATGAATTGGCATAAACCATATTATATCAACACCTAAAGATTTTATTCTTTCTAAATCTTTTTCTACTCCTTTAAATGTTCCTTCCTCACTATGATTCCTCACATAAATTGAGTAAATAACATCTCCCCTTAAATTAATATTAGTGTTCTTTGCCATATTATCACTCCTTAATAATTATATTTATTATAAAATTATACATTTAACAATTTCAATTTTCTTCCATAATTCTAACTATTTATATAATAATACTGTTATGGACTTATATATTTTTTTATTTTATTATTAAGTAAAGGAGATGAATTACATGATTATACCTATAAGTAACGAAGAATTTTCTAATAAGGTTCAAATAAAGTTTAATAATATATTAGATGGCTTTGATAACTTTAAAAACTTCACATTAGAATTTAACAATGAAGATGATTTTATTTCTTATATAGAAAATATATTTTTAGATAACAATAGTGAATGCTATTTTGATTTTTATATTAATAAGCTTACTGAAAAAGAAATAGATAATATTATAAATCTCTATAAAGAAGACGATAAAAAAACTCTTCTAGAGCTTATAGACTTAGCTAAAGCTCATAGAAAAGTTTACTTTAAATTAAAATCAAAAGAATTAATACCTCTATTAACTAGACTTTCTACAAGAGAAATATTTTTTATAACATTTTATTTTACCAAAAGGCCTATTACTATCTGGGGAAATTATAATATGAAATTTCCTTGCTTTACTTTAAATAATGAAGACTTAAATTATTATGCACCTTAATTTAACTTTTTCTTATTTTTCTTTTTATAGTTATATATAAATTTATTAATAATTAATGCTTTATTTACCTCTTCTTTAGAAATACTTTTTGAAGCATATTTGTATTTATAATACTCTTGCATACTATTCTTAAATTCTATATTAAGAATAGTATCAACTCTCTCTGCAAACTCTAATTCTGTCTCTCCATCATTATAATTAATATTACACTCTCTTAATAACTCAATAGAATATGCTATTAAACTCTCTAATGCTTCTCCGTTAGGTAATTTAAGCATGTTTCTTAATTTTCTATATCTATAAGTTATTTTTAATACTAAGCATATAAATATAACAATTACAGTAATTCCAAAAAGAATATATATTACTTTATCAAATTCATCCTCTTTATTTCTACTAAATACACTTATTGACTCTTGAATAGAATTTTCTTCACTAAATCCAGGTGTTGGATCAAATATCTTCCACCCATATCCACAAATATATACTTGAACAAAAGCATGAGCATTTTTTTCTTTTATTTCATAAATATCTCCAACTTTATCTTTTTCTGTAATATAGTATCCCTCAACATATCTTGCAGGTATATCTACAGACCTACATAATAAAACCATTGCTGTTGCATATTGAATACAGTATCCCTTTTTACCTTCAAAAATAAAATAATCTATTGGGTTTTCATTATTTGTTCTAGACACATTAAAACTATATTTAAAATCACTACTTTTAAAATAATTCTCTATTGCTTTTGCTTTATAATAAGTTGAATTCTTATCTTCTGTTAAATTTAAAGCAAGCTCTTTCATTCTAAGAGTTGCTTTACTGCTATCTAAAAAATAATCTTCATTATTATCTATATAGTCATAAAGTACTTCAGAATCAATATTATAATAATCTTTTAAAAGCATACTATAATAAGTTAAGTCAGAACTTTCAGTGTCTAAAACAACATTTTTATCTAAGTTTCGAAAATTATCATATAATTCTTTAAAATCTTCATCTTTAGCATTATCTTCACTATCATATATTACTTTACCATCATAAGTAGCTTTTCCCTCTATTAATTCTATTATTTTATATTTAAGCTTACCCTCTTTTAAATAATATACTTTTGCTGTAGAAAAATCTTTATCTATATAAGTCCCCACATTAACTTCATTATCATTTATACTATCTTCAAAAAGCCCTCCATACAATTTCTCTAATCCTTGTTTTGTAGTTAGACTTTTCATGTACTCTTCATCATTTAATATGTTTTTTATTAAATAAACTAACATATCATTATATTTCTCTGAAGTCATATTCTTCATAATGTACATATCCTTACTTCCGTATTTAGGATTCTCATTTTTATACTTCATAGAATAAGTATTTATTAAATCTTCATTACTTCCATCAGTAGTATGTACCTTACCTAAATTCATATCCCCATCTAATGTTATACTACTCTCATTTGCAGTAATTCTATCAAACCCATTAATACTATAACCATGTTTTCCATCATTAAAAAAATACTCCGTACTAAATGATGGATGAATATATGAATACCTAATTTCTCTTACATCATTATTTTTATCTACTATTTGTACTTCTTTTATTTCTTCTTCATCATTTCCATTTTTTATATCTAATATTCCTTTGTCACTATAAGAATCATCTAATAAATTAGCAAATAATTTTATTTTTTCATTATCACTCATATAACCTGCATAATAATCAATATTTAAGTCTCTTCCAGCAAATAAGTTAGAACTTACTTTATTCCATTCATTGTTAGCAATAATATCATAACATTCACTTATAAAATAAGTTGGATTATCTCCAGTAAATGTATATAGCACCTTATTTGATGCCTCTTCTCTAGATACATAAATAGGCGTTGATGCTCCCTCATCTAAGGTTAACTTATACTTTTCAGGATTAATTATATCTTTTATTCCTTTAAACATACTTAGATGTGATAAATCTTTTGGTGCTGGAATTATCAGTGCTAAAAAAAACATAGATAATACAATAACAATATTTAAATTAAATTTATTCTCTATATTAATACCCAATAATACAAAGAAACTTATTATAAAAATATAAATAAAAATACTATTTATACAGTTACTTTTTAAGTATAAAGTCATAAGGAAAATAAATAATAAAAATAATACTTCTTTTCTTATAAACTTAAAAATCAAAGTGTATAATACATAAGATAATATAAAGCATAATAAAATTGATATGGATAATTCATATCTCTTATCTAATATATTTCCACTACTTATAACACTATATATTGATTTATCATTTAAAGATAATATTTTTATAGATATAAGAAAACTACATATTACTGATGCTCCTAAAGCAACATATCTAATTACTCTCTTTTCTTGTTTTTTATCTATTTTTTTAAATATATTAATATAAAAAGTCTCTATTAAAGCTCTTATTAAAAACCATACTAGGCTAAATTCGCTATAGTAACAACATAATATTATTTCACTTCCTAATATGGAGAATACTAAAGGTATAAAATTATTTTTTAAGTATTCATTTTTACTTTTCACCCTTATCCCCCCTCTTTTTCTTTTGCTTCTTTAAGTAGTTATATATTTCATTATTAACTGTTAATGCAAAACTTACATCATCACTATTTACTTTCTTAAGTGCATACTTACTTTCATAATATTTACTCATACAATATTGAAAAGTTATATTAAGAATTTTATCTACCTTATTTGCAAATTTCATTTCTGTTTCCCCTTCTTCATATGAAATATTGCACTTCTTTAATAATTCAATAGAATATAATATTATTTCTTCTAATGCTTCTTCATTAGATTTTTTAAGTATATTTTTTATTCTTCTTTTTCTATAAGTTAACTTAATATATATAAATATAATTAAAGCAATAATTATAACTATAAAAATCACATATATTAAAATATCAAAATAACTTACTTTTCCATTTTCCGAAGTAACCATATTTTTATCTTCATCCACATAAAAACCAGGTGTTGGATCAAATATTTTCCATCCATAATTTTTTATATATACTTGAACAAAAGCATGTGCATTGCTATCTTTAATTTCATACACATCGCCAACCTTGTCCTCTTCTGTTACATAGTATCCTTCAACATATCTTGCTGGTATACCTGCTGCTCTGCAAAGTTGAACCATAGCAGTTGCATACTGAATACAATATCCTCTTTTGCCTTTAAATATAAAATAATCCATAGGATTTTTTTCACTACTTTTAGGAACATTAAAACTATATTTATATTCCCCACTTTTAAAGTAATTTTCTATTGCTTTAGCATTAGAATAAACACTTTTCTTATCATCAGTTAACTCTTCAGCTAATTCTCTCATTCTTGATGTTATACCATCTAGTTGTTTAAAATCTGATCCATCATTATAATACTCATATGTTGTTTCAATATATATATCCTTGCTATTATAGTAATGCTGCATTACTTGATTATAGAACTTTATATTTATTCCATATGAGGAATCATATCTCTTATAAATAATGTTATTATATACTCTCTTATAAAACTCATCTTCACTCATATTTTTATAAACATTATGTTTTTTTTCTAAGTATTCATTTAATTTATCTCTATATAAACTTTCAAAATATTCCCCTTCATAATCAAGCATATTTATTGCTATAACATAGTCATCATAATCAACAATCATATTAGGAATACAAAAATCAACTTTTTCATTTGGGTATTCTGATTTAAAGAACTCCTTTATTCCTTCTTTTGTTCTTAATTTATTTATATACTCTTTATCATTAAGTATTTCATCTAAAATATCACTTACTATTTCATTATAAAAACTATTACTAAGATTTTTCATAAGAAGGCTATTTTTGCTTCCCTCTTCAGGATATTCATCTGCATAAGTAATTACATATCTGGTATCATTATTTTCATAAACATTTAAATCGTTAGTATATACCATATTTAAACCATTCATAACATGAGAATTATAACTATCAAAAAAATCATAATTAATTGAGTAAGATGGATGAATATATATTTTACTATCATATTTAGGTATTATTTTTACCTTTTTTATATTTTGTTTCTTTTCCGGTGCATCTTTAATATTATTTATATCTTTATTACTTGTATTACAAATATCTATAAGACCTTTAATAATCTCTGTTTCATCATATAAATACTCATATTCATCATCTAAATCTATATAACCATTTGTTAAGTTATCTGAAACTTGTGTCCATTGATTGTTAAGTAGTCTTTCATAACTTCTACTAATAAAATATTTAGGGTTATCTCCTGTAAATGTATATAAAACCTCATTTTTATCCTTCTCTCTAGATAAATATATATCTGTTACATTATCATTATCCTCTATATTAAACTTTACTTTTTTAGGCTTAATACTACTTTTTATAAAATTAAATTCCTCAATGTTTGGTAATGACCTAGGTATTGGAATAATTAAAGATATTATAGCCATAGCTACTACTAAGAATAACCCTAGTTTATTAATAGCTAATGTATCTTTATTAATAATAAAGATAGTAAAAAATGATATTATATAAAAATATATAAATATACTAGATACAATATCTTTTTTAAAATAAATTGTAGTAAGTAAAGTAAATACTATAAATATTACTTCAACTCTTAGAAACATAACTGATATAACATAGAATATAATTGAAAGGATAAAACATCCTATAATAGATAATGAAAATTTAAAATCTTCACTTAAGATATCTCCAGAAAATATTATTCTACTTATTCCTCCTCCATCTGGACTTATAATTTTTATAGATAATATGAAAATAAGAAAAACTCCAATAAAAGTAATAGAATATTTCATTATTCTATTACTTTTATTAAGTCTTATTGTATTAAAAACCTGAAAAAATAAAGTTATAAATAGGGCTCTAACTAAAAACATTGGCAAAGTAAAACTTTCATAAAAATAGCAAAATAAAATTTCAATAGATAGAATAGAAAATATTAATGAGAATATTCTATTTTGTAAAAATATGCTTTTAGCTTTCACCTTAATACCCCCTTATTTTTTCTTATTCTTAATGTATTGGTAAATATTTTTATTCACCTTAAGCCCTTCTTCCACATGACTATTTGAAATGTCCTTTAAAGCATACTTATTTAAATAATATATGTTTACCATATCTTCAAATCCAAAATTAAATTCTTCATCAACTCTTTTAGAAAATCTTAATAATGTTTCTCCATTTTTAGGAGTAAGGTTAAGTTTACTTAAAAGTAGTATAGTATCGTTAATAATAATTTCAAATCCTTCTTCATTGGAAAGCTTCTTTATTTTACTAAGTTTTCTACTTCTCTTAGTAAGTTTTAATATAACCCCTCCTAAAGTTCCAACTATTACTACTATTATTACAACATAAGTAATATTTATATTTTTAAATGTATTAACTTTAATAGTTTCTTGTTTAGATGTTACCTCACTATACTCTACTGAAACATAATCCATATTTCCTGGTGTAGGGTCAAATATCTTCCATCCGTATCCTGGTATATAAACTTCTACAAAAGAATGACCTTTATTTCCATTTACATTATACTGACCTGATGCTTTATCACTTTCTTCTACATAATATCCTTCTACGTATCTTGCACTTATACCACTTGCTCTACATAATAAAGTCATTGCTGTAGCATACTGTACACAATATCCTTGTTTTCCTTCAAATATAAAGTAATCAATATAATTCTTTTTTTCAGGTTTTGGTATAGTTAAACTATAAGCAAACTCTCCACTTCTAAAATAATTCTCTATTTTTTTTGCTTTTAAGTAAGTTGATTCCTCATCTTTAGTTAAATCTAAAGATAATTTTTTCATTCTATTACTTACTACTGAAGGAAGTTCTGTATAAACTTTATCAATTTCATCTATTTTATCTTTTTCTAATGTATATAAACTATTAGATATTGAACCGATTAATTCTAAATATCTATCCTTATTTAAATAGGTTAACAATAAGGCTTCTTTTGTTTCAGGTTCTGGATTATCTTTTAAGTAGTCAATTCTACACCCACTACTACCACTATCAAATTTTTTATAATTACCTAAGAATAGCATGTCAAAGTCATTTAAATACATGCTTTTTCCACTTAATAATTGACTAGATACTACCTTAGAAGGATGTGGTGCATAATCTGTGTTACATTCACTATATAAATATATAGTATTTTTCAATCCATCTTTTTTAGCTTCTTTTACTTTATTATAAAAATCATTATTAATTGTACTTTTCTCTAAATAATCTAGGGTTTTTAATATTGGTATGGATTTACTACTAATTGATACATTAGCTCCAGTTAAATAATTATCATTCTTTAAAATCCAAGAATCATTTTCAAAAGAATCATAATTTTTAACAACTAAATATGAGGGATTTTCTCCTGTAAATTTAAATAATACAACATCTTGTCCATCAGAAACAGATACATTGGTTTTTCTATTATTTTGCCAAATAACATTAAAGTCATTTCCTAAGTCTC
>JAFADP010000123.1 GCA_023424785.1 Bacillota bacterium | reverse complement strand
TTTATTGATGGAACTAAAATCGAAGCGAATGCTAATAAATATACTTTTGTATGGAAGAAATCTACTGATAAATTTGAATCTAAATTACAAAATAAAATTAAAGAATTATTACCTTATATAGCTTTAGATTTTAAAATGGATTTAGGAGATTTAGAGAATAAAATCACTGTTGAAAAGATGAGAAGGATATTATCTAAATTATATGATATTAAAGAAGCCAATAACATTGAATTTGTTTATGGAAAAGGTAAAAGAAAAAGTAAATTACAAAAATATATAGAAGCTTTAGAAGAGTTTATCGAAAAGCAAAGTAATTATGATGAGTATAATAAGATATTTAATGGTCGTAATAGTTTTTCTAAAACTGATAAAGACGCAACCTTCATGCATATGAAGGAGGATCATATGAAAAATGGTCAATTAAAACCAGGCTATAATATTCAAATCGGTGTTGAGGGTGAATATATAGTTGGCGTTGATGTATCTAGTGAACGTTCTGATCAATTAACGTTAATACCATTTCTTGAAACGCCTAATATTCTAAGCACTCCGCTGACATTAAGTCGGCGTTTCTTATCTTTAGCTGCTAGAGCTTCTGCTTTCGCAGTTTCGATAAATATAGCTTGTGTCATTTTCCCAGAATGCTTATGGCTTTTTTTAGTATTTCAAGTGCATCCTTTGTGTCTTTCAATTCTTTTCTTAACTTAGCATTTTCTTTCGCTTCATCACTTGAATAATTACCTGATCCTCTAGTTGGTACTTCTCCATCATTAATTTCTGCCTTCTTAACCCAATCACCAAGAGTAGAAGCAGCAATTCCTAGATTAGTAGCGCATCTTTTCATATTTAAATCTTTATGTTCTTTATAGTATCTTACTGCATTCTCTTTAAATTCCCTATCATACTGTTTACTCATTTCAATTCCTCCAATTCATTATATTCTTATTATAACTCTTTTTGAGAAATATCCACTTTTAACTTGTACTATTTATATTCTAGCTCTATATTAATTCTATATCAATATTAGTTTAAAACAGAGCCTAAACTAAAAATAGTTTTAATTTAATTGATTTATATAATATAATTAAGTTAATAATAACTAATGATAAAGAAATAGGATTGGTAAAATTTAATGATAAGTAATGATTTTATAATGAAACCAAAAAATGATTATGTATTTAAGAAAATTTTTGGAGATGAAAAAAACAAGGATATATTAATTGCATTTTTAAAAGCTGTACTTAAAGAAGATGTAGAGGATGTAGTCTTACTTAATAGTGAGCTTACAAAAGAAAATATAATAGATAAAAAGAGTATATTAGATATAAGAGCAACTCTTAACAACAAGGTACAAATAGATATTGAAATACAAGTTACAAGAACTATATATATGCCAGCAAGAAGTTTGTATTATTGGTCGAAGATTTATTGTGAGCAGTTAAATATGGGGGAAAAGTATGATGGGCTTAATAGAACAGTATGTATAAACATAGTAGATTTTGAAGCAACACCAAGTAAAAAGTATCATAGTATTTATAAATTAAAAGAAATAGAAGAAAATTTTGAGTTAACAGATTTAATGGAAATACACTTTTTAGAAATGCCTAAGCTTAAGAAATATAATGAAGAAGATAGTTTGTCTCAATGGATTGGTTTTATAAAAGGAAGTTCAAAAAAGGAGATGGAAGATATGGCAACAATCAATAAAGATATTAATAAAGCTCTAAATGTATTAGTAACTATGAGTCAAAGTAAAGAAGAAAGAGCAGCATACCTTTCAAGAGAAATGGCACTTCACGATGAAGCGACAAAGATTGATGAAGCCTTAAAGGAAGGTTTTGAAAAAGGGATACAAGAAGGAATAGAAAAAGGAATACAAGAAGGAATAGAAAAAGGGATAGAGAAAGGAATAGAGAAGGGAATAGAGAAGGGAATAGAGAAAGGAATAGAGAAAGGAAAAATGGAAAATGCAAAAAATCTTATGGATATATTGAGTGATGAAGTAATTTCAGCAAAATTGAAATTGGATTTAGAAATTGTAAAAAAACTTAGAGATGAATGGATAAAAGAACAACAGAATTAAGACCATAGACATTCAATCAGTAGGAGATAAAAACTCCTACTGAATAAGTTTCGTTTTATTAGCAATCTATAATAGTTTGTAAAAATAATCCTAGTAATAAACTAGAAATAGTTTTAACTAGGATTTTTTTTTATTATTTTTACCATGATTTGTTTTACTATTTTTCATATAAATTGTTTTTTATTCTAGTAATAGAAAAAATATTTTAACTAAAAAGTGGAATTAATGTAAAAAATATTGACATTATTGAGCGATGTGAATATAATATGAAATATGAATAGCAAAGAAAACATATATGTTAAGTATGTTTTAAAGGGGGAGTAGTAATGAAAAAAAGAGTATTAAGTTTATTGTTAGGAGCATCTTTATTAGTAGGGGGATTAGTAGGATGCGGAAGTGAAGAAAGTTCTAAAGAGGTAAAGTCAGTAGAACTTTTAAATGTATCATATGATCCAACCAGAGAACTGTATGTAGATTTTAATGAGAGCTTTATAAAGTACTGGAAAGAAAAAACTGGTCAAGAAGTTACAATAAATCAATCTCATGGAGGCTCTGGAAAACAAGGACGTTCAGTTATTGAAGGGTTAGAAGCAGATGTTGTTACTTTGGCATTAGCATATGATATTGATGCTATAGCAGATTCGGGATTAATTAATGAAGGTTGGCAAAGTGAATTTGCAGATAATAGTTCACCATATACATCAACCATTGTATTTTTAGTTAGAAAAGGAAATCCTAAAGGAATAAAAGATTGGGATGATTTAGTTAAGGATGGTGTTTCCATAGTTACACCAAATCCAAAAACTTCAGGTGGTGCTAGATGGAATTACTTAGCTGCTTGGGCATATGGATTACAAAAGTATAATAACGATGAAGAAAAGACAAAAGAATTTGTAAGTAATATATATAAAAATGTTGCAGTTTTAGATTCAGGTGCAAGAGGAGCAACTACAAGTTTTGTTGAGAGAGGAATTGGAGATGTATTATTAGCTTGGGAAAATGAAGCATATCTTTCACTTGAAGAATTTGGTCCAGATGAGTTTGAGATAGTAGTACCATCAATAAGTATTTTAGCAGAACCTCCAGTAGCAATAGTAGATAAAGTTGCTGAAAAGAAAGGAACAACAGAAGTAGCAAAAGCATATTTAGAGTATCTTTATTCTGATGAAGGTCAAGAAATAGCAGCAAAGAATTATTATAGACCAAGAAATAAAGAAATAGCAGAAAAGTATAAAGATACATTTGAAGATGTTAATTTAGTTACAATAGATGATGTGTTTGGTGGATGGCAAAAAGCTCAAAAAACTCATTTTGCAGATGGAGGAATATTTGATCAAATTTATGTACCAACAGAAAGTACTAATTAGTTAAGGAGGGGGTGAAAATGAGAAGAAAAAAGAGAGTTATTCCAGGGTTTAATTTATCCCTTGGAATAACACTTCTTTACTTAAGCTTAATAGTTTTGATTCCACTAATAAGCTTAATAGTAAAAGGGGCAAATTTAGGAGTAGATGGATTTATTAAAATAATATTTAATCCAAGAATATTAGCAGGTTTTAGAGTAAGTTTACAGTGTGCATTAATAGCAGCTGTAATAAATAGCATATTTGGTCTTATACTAGCATGGGTATTAGTTAGATATGATTTTCCTTTTAGAAGAGTATTAGATGGAATAATTGACTTACCATTTGCATTGCCAACATCAGTAGCTGGTATTGCATTAACAGCTCTTTATTCTAATAACGGATGGATAGGATCAAAATTATATTCATTGGGAATTGAATCTGCTTTTTCAAAGTTTGGCATTACAATAGCATTAATATTTATAGGAATCCCCTTTGTAGTAAGAAATATTCAACCAGTTTTAGAAGAAATGGATAGTCAATATGAAGAAGCTGCTAAAATGCTTGATGCAGGAAGTATAAGAATATTTTTTAAGGTTATTTTTCCAGAATTATTAGCACCTCTTTTAACTGGTTTTGGATTAGCTTTTGCAAGAGGAATAGGAGAGTATGGAAGTGTAGTTTTTATAGCTGGAAATATGCCAATGAAAACTGAAATAGTACCATTATTAATAATGAGTAAACTTGAACAATATGATTATGTAGGAGCAACAGCAATTGCTTTAGTAATGCTTGTAATATCATTTTTAATACTTTTTAGTATAAATATAATTCAAATGCATACAAACAAATTTATAAAGGAGTGATTAACATGAAAAATAAGTGGAGTAAGTGGATTCTTATTGGAATTAGTGTATTATTTTTAGTTTTAATGTTAGTCCTTCCATTAATAGTGATAATAACAGAAGCTCTTAAAAAAGGCATTAATGCATATGTAGCAGCTATAACAGATAAGTATACACTAGATGCCTTAAAGCTAACACTTATAGCAACTGCAATAGCAACTATTTGCAATATAATATTTGGATTATTTGCAGCTTGGTCAATAACTAAGTTTAAGTTTAAAGGTAAGAATTTCTTAACTACATTAATTGATTTGCCTTTTGCAATATCACCAATAATTGCAGGATTAATATTTATACTAACTTTTGGAAGAGGAAGTTTATTAGAAAACTTTTTATATAACAATAATTTAAAAATTGTATTTGCAGTACCAGGTATAGTTCTTGCCACAATATTTGTAACATTCCCATTTATATCTAGAGAAATTATACCTCTTATGAACTCTCAAGGTACTGATGAAGAAGAAGCAGCAGCTATGATGGGAGCAAGTGGATTTACTATATTCAGAAAAGTTACTTTACCAAATATAAAATGGGCACTTATATATGGAATAATTCTATGTATAGCAAGAGCTATGGGGGAATTTGGTGCAGTATCAGTTGTTTCTGGACACATAAGAGGAAAAACTAATACACTTCCGCTACATGTGGAAATACTTTATAGTGAATATCAGTTTTCAGCAGCTTTTGCAGTTGCATCACTATTAGTAATTATGGCAATTATTATATTGATTTTAAGAAATATTGTAGAGTGGAAGGGGAAAAAGGAGGCTTAATCATGTACGTTGAATTGAAAAATATAAATAAGTCTTTTAAGGATTTTAAAGCATCTAATAATGTTAGTTTTAGTATTGAAGAAGGAAAACTTATAGGACTTTTAGGACCTAGTGGAAGTGGAAAAACTACTATATTAAGAATGATAGCAGGACTTGAGACTCCTGACAGTGGAGATATTATTATAGGTGGAATAAAAGTAAATGATATACCAGCAGGAAAAAGAGGAATAGGTTTTGTATTTCAAAATTATGCATTATTTAGGCATATGACTGTTTTTGAAAATATTGCTTTTGGATTAGAGGTTCAAAAAAGAGATAAAAAATATATAAAAGAAAGAGTAACAGAACTTATAGAGCTTGTTGGATTAAAAGGCTTTGAAAAAAGATATCCACATCAATTATCAGGAGGGCAAAGACAAAGAGTAGCTTTTGCTAGAGCATTAGCACCAAATCCTAAACTATTATTATTAGATGAACCATTTGCAGCAATAGATGCTAAAGTGAGAAAAGAGTTAAGATCATGGCTTAAAGAAATGGTTAGTAAATTAGGTATAACA
This sequence comes from Bacillota bacterium, assembly GCA_023424785.1. Classification (GTDB taxonomy): domain Bacteria; phylum Bacillota; class Clostridia; order Clostridiales; family Clostridiaceae; genus Clostridium. The sequence goes on along the minus strand of JAFADP010000123.1, from coordinate 1,076 downwards.
AGCATTTTTGTAACGCATGATCAAGAAGAAGCTGTAGAAGTTGCAGATGAAATAATAGTCACTAATAAAGGAAGAATTGAGCAAAAGGGTACACCTATAGAAATATATAAAAATCCAACTACAGCATTTGTGGCACAATTTATAGGAGAATCAACAATTATAGATGATTATAGTAATTTAAAGGGATTTGACTTTGAAGAGGGGCATTATAATGCAGTAATAAGACCTGAATTTGTAGAAATAGGAAAAAATAAAGATGAAATATCAGTACCTTCAGCAGCTGAGGAAGGTGTAGTTCAATTAGTATCATTTAGAGGAAATAATATTCAGGTAGAAGTATTAGTTGGAAGTAATAAGATAATAGGCTATAGAGCATTAGAGGATAAGGAGTTAAAAGAAGGGGAAAAAGTATTAGTGTTAATACATAAGTTATATGTATTTAATGATAATGAAACAAAAACAGTAGAAAATAGATTGAAGATAGATCCAATGCCTATTTATATCTAAAAACATACTATAAATATATGAATAGGAGGTAAATATGGATATTAAAAGAATATCAACAGATATTTTAATTATTGGTGGAGGAGCTGCAGGGTGTTTTGCAGCAATGACAATTTCTAAAGAGTCTAATAAAAGTGGGTTAATATTAGAAAAAGCAAATATAAAGAGAAGTGGATGTTTAGCTGCTGGAGTAAATGCATTAAATGCATATATAGTAAAGGGACAAAAACCACAAGATTATGTTAATTATGCAAAAAAAGATGCACATAACATAGTAAGAGAAGATTTACTTTTAAGTATGAGTGAAAGATTGAATGATGTTACTAAGGATTTAGAAGAACTAGGTCTAGTAATTTTAAAAGATGAAAATGGGGAGTATGTTACAAGAGGAAATAGGAATATAAAAATAAATGGAGAAAATATTAAGCCTATATTAGCTAAAGGTGTTGAAAATTCAAAAAATATTTCTGTATTAAACAATGTAAATGTAATTGACTATATAGTTGAAGATAATGAAATCAAAGGAGTATATGGAATATCAACTAATGAAGAAGTATTTTTTGTTGTTCAAG
>JAFADP010000056.1 GCA_023424785.1 Bacillota bacterium | reverse complement strand
ATGGCTGTATAAGATTAGCAACTGAAAATGCTAGATGGATATATAATAATATACCAGATGGAACTACGGTTTTTATTCATTAGCTTTTTAAGCGTGGGATTATATTGTTAATCTCACGTTTTATTTTTACATAAATATATTAAATATCATAAAAAGAAGTTTATAAATTTTATGGCAATTATATTAGTGAATATAATTGTACAATTAATTACTTTATCTGATGTCTAGCCGTTGTAACACTCCCTTGTTCTATATAACAGGGAGCTAACAACTCCTACTGAATAAGTTTCGTTTTATAAAGGTACTTGATATGATAAAATGTAAGAAGATAACATAAGAGTTGAGGAGGGATTATGAAGAGTATATTAAAGGGGATAAATGAAAAAGTAGCTTTGCCAGAAGATTTTGATATAATACCAAAGCAAATAGCAGAGGACAAATATGTTGTTAAGAATAAACTTATAGTTAACTCACAAAGGGGGAATCTTCTTAAGGAACTAAAGGAAAGTTTAAGCGAGTGTATAAGCTTTTATTTTAGTGTGGCATTTATTAATTTCAGTGGATTACAATTATTATTAGATTCTTTTAAGGAAGTTAATGAAAGAGGAGTAAAGGGTAATATTATAACATCTACATATTTAAATTTTACAGAGCCAAAAGCTTTAGATAAAATAAGAGGTTTTGAGAATATTAACTTAAAGGTATTTATAGCAGATAAGGAACATGGATTTCATACTAAGGCATATATTTTTGAAAATAAAGATAACTATAAAATTATTATTGGTTCATCTAATATTACTCAAAGAGCCTTAAAGAGCAATATTGAATGGAATGTTATGATTATTTCAAAGAAAGAAACAGAGTTTGTTCAAGAGGTTTTAGAAGAATATGAAGATTTATGGAGTTCAACAGGTTTTGTAGATGATGAATTTTTAGAGAAATATGAAAGTTTTATAAATAATATTAAGGCAAAAGAAAAACAAGGTGTTTTAGAGTTTAATGATTATAAAGTAATTAAACCAAATGTAATGCAAATTCAAGCTTTAGATAATCTTAATAGATTAAGAAATGCAGGAGAAGATAAAGCATTAGTTATAGCCTCAACAGGAACAGGAAAAACATATATGTCGGCTTTTGATGTAATGCAGTTTAATCCTAAAAAATTATTATTTTTAGTACATCGAGAAGATATTTTAAGAAGTGCAGAATTGACATATAAAAGTTTATGTAAAAATAAGAATATTAAAACAGGATTTTATACTGGAAGTATTAAAGAACAAGAAGTGGATTATCTTTTTGCAACAATTCAAACTATGGAAAGAAATATACAAAATTTTAATGCTACAGAATTTGATTATATTGTAGTTGATGAAGCACATCATAGTACAAGCCCCACATATGAAAAGGTATTAAATTATTTTAATCCTAAGTTTTTATTAGGAATAACAGCAACGCCAGAAAGATGTGATGGTGGAAATATATTTGATGTATTTAATAATAATGTTGCATTAGAAATAAGGTTAAATGAAGCTTTAGAAAATGAACTTATTGTACCATTTCATTACTTTGGTATAACAGATATAGAAAATGTTAATTATGAAGGTGTTAATTTAGATAATATAGCAGAAGTATCTAAAATATTAATGATTAACAAGAGAGTAGATTTTATTATAGAAAAAATGAATTTCTATGGTTTTGATGGTAATAAGCAAAAAGCTTTAGGATTTTGTATAAATAGAGAGCATGCTTGTTATATGGCAAAGAAGTTTAGAGAAAAAGGAATTAATAGTATTGCATTAACTGGTGAAGACTCTGTAGATAAAAGAATAGAATATATGAAAAAATTAGAGGATGATAACAATTCATTAAATGTAATTTTTACTGTTGATATATTTAATGAAGGGATAGATATACCTTCAATTAATCAAGTTTTAATGCTAAGACCAACAAATTCACCAATAATATTTATTCAACAGCTAGGAAGAGGATTAAGAAAGCATAAAAGCAAAGAGTTCTTGACAGTACTTGATTTCATAGGTAATCATAATAAAGCATTTTTAATAGCAATAGCATTGAAGGGTGCTAGATATTATGATAAAGATAGCTTGAAGGTATCAGTTGCTACTGAGTTTAGTGAAATAGCAGGATGTTCAAATATTCAAATGGATAGAATAGCTCAAGAAAGAATACTAGCTCAATTAAATACTGAAAACTTTAATAGTTTAAAATATCTAAAGGAAGAGTATAATGAATTTAAAGGGTTATTAGGAGGAAAAGTTCCATATAAACTGATGGATTATGCAAAATATGATGGAGCTCCAGATCCTCTTAAGTTTATAAATTACTCAAAGACATACCAAGACTTTTTAAAGAAAGTTGAAAAAGAATATAAATCAAGAATAAGTGAAAATGAAGAATTTATAAAGGTATTGAAAGAGTTATCTAGTAAGCTACCATTAAAGAGACCTCATGAATTTATAATACTTAAATATTTAATAAGTAATAGTGAGATAAATATAAATGAAGCAAAGGTAGCAATATTAAAATACTTAGACTCATGTGATGAAGGTACAATTATCCATGCTTTTAGGAATTTAAATCAAGATTTTTATGATGGAAGACAAAAACAAAGTAGTACTAAGTTATTTGAATTTAAGAATAATAAATTAATTAAATTATTTGATTTTGAGAAATTATTATTAAATAAAGAATTTGAAGAGATAGTAGTAGATTTATTAAATTATGGACTTATAAGATATGAAAAAGCATATGGAAGTAAAAATTATGGAATACCATTTTTAAAACTATATGAACAATATCAAATGGTAGATACAGCACTTTT
>JAFADP010000062.1 GCA_023424785.1 Bacillota bacterium | reverse complement strand
AATATGTACCATGCGTTGTATGGGAATTTACGCCTTTGGAGTGTCATATCAAACTAAAGTAGTCTATGTTTATCAAGACAAAATAGGACACGTTGAATAAGGAATTAAACAAACTTTATAAAGTTTTATAAAGTTTTATAAAGTTTTGGCAACGGTATAATTATGGAAAATAAAAAAGAACTAATATTAAAAGCTATAGAAGCAAGAGAATTAGCTTATTGTCCATATTCAAACTTTAAAGTAGGTGCAGCAGTACTTTTTGAAGATGGAAATATATATACAGGTTGTAATATAGAAAATGCATCATTTGGAGCAACAAACTGTGCAGAAAGAACAGCTATATTTAATGCTATATCACATGGTAATAAAGTTTTAAAAGAAATAGCTATAATTGGAGATGTAAATAACTTTACTTATCCATGTGGAATTTGTAGACAGGTAATTTCTGAGTTTGCTGAAAGTGAAAAAATAAAAATATATATAGTAAAAAATGAAAATGAATATATTACAACAACATTAGAAGAAATAATGCCTGGATCATTTACTAAAAAAGATTTAGGATAAATTTTAGGAGGAAGAATGTTTAAATCAGGATTTGTTACAATAGTAGGTAGACCCAATGTAGGGAAATCAACATTAATGAATAATATATTAGGAGAAAAGTTATCAATTGTATCTAATAAACCACAAACAACAAGAAATAATATTCAAACAATATTAACAAAGGATAACTATCAAATTGTTTTTGTAGATACACCAGGAATACATAAGCCAAAACATAAATTAGGTGAATACATGGTTAGTTCTGCAAAGGAATCAATGAAAGAGGTAGATTTAGTATTATTTTTAACTAATCCAGATACTGAGATTGGTAGAGGTGATAAGTTTATATTAGAATCATTAAAGAATAGCAAGGCACCAGTATTTTTAGTATTAAATAAAGTAGATGAAAATACTCCAGAAAGAGTGGCTCAATCATTAAAGATGTATTCAGAAGAATTTGATTTTAAAGAAATAGTACCTATATCAGCACTAAAGGGTAAGAATGTAGATAAACTTATTGAATTAATGGTAGAAAATTTACCAGAAGGTCCTATGTACTATCCAGAAGATATGATAACAGATGTTCAAGAAAAGTTTATAGTATCTGAAATAGTAAGAGAAAAGGCATTAAGAACATTAAGAGACGAAGTACCACATGGAATAGCTGTAGATGTTATTCAAATGAAGAAAAAGGATAACGGAAATTATAATATAGAAGTAGATTTAATATGTGAAAAAGATTCTCATAAGGGTATAATAATTGGTAAGAATGGTGAGACATTAAAAAGAATAGGTACTGCATCAAGATACGAATTGGAAAAGTTCTTAAACTCTAAAGTTAATATAAATGTTTGGGTTAAGGTTAGAAAAGAGTGGAGAGATAATCAAAACTTACTAAAGGAATTAGGATATAAAAAAACAAAATAATGGAGGGTGATTATTCTGTCACTTTTTAAATGTAATGGTGTGGTAATAAAAACCCAAGATTATAAAGAAAATGATAAACTAGTATGGTTATATACAGATACTTTGGGTAAAATAACTTTAATAGCAAAAGGAGCAAAAAAGAATAAAAATAAATTATTTGCTAATACTATTCCTTTATGTTATGGGGAGTATTTAGTTTTCAAAGGAAAAAGTTTATTTAATTTACAAGAAGGAAAAATTCACAACTCCTTTCAAGGATTGTTAGATAATTTAGATAAACTAACATATTCATCATATATGTGTGAGCTTATTGATATAGCTCTTATGGATGGGGAAAAAAATATAGGTTTATTTAAAGAATTTATAACTGTACTGTATCTTTTAGATACAGATGCACTAGACTATGAGTTATTAATAAGATACTTTGAACTTAAGCTATTACAAGCTACAGGGTATGGATTGAATCTAAATTCTTGTGTACATTGTGGAAAGAAAATAAATGTATCTAATTACATAAATCTTTCAGAGTTTGGTGGAGTATGTGAAAATTGTAATAAAGAGCATGGATTATATATATCAAAAGGTTCCTATAATACATTAAAGTTTTTATTAAATACACCACCAGATAAAGTTTATAGATTAAATATTTCTAAAGATATTAAAAAAGAAATTGAGAAGATAACAACATATATAATTTCACATAACTATTCTAAGAAACCTAAGAGCTTAGAAATGCTAAATTATTTAAAGGAGTGATAAGTATGGAAATAACATTAGAGAAAGTAGACAAGGTAATTGAAAGAACAGGTGTAAGTTATAAGGTTGCAAAACAAGCTTTAGAGGAAACAGACGGAAATATTTTAGATGCAATAATTTATTTAGAAGATAAAAATATTAGTTTTGAAACAGAAGAAAATAAAAATAGTGAAAATGTTGAAGAATTTAAAGAGTGGCTTAAAGATTTAATAAATAAGGGGAATATTTCTAGAGTTAAAATTAAGAAGGATGAAAAGGTACTTGTAGATATACCTGTAAATGCAGGAATAGCTGCTGCAGCTATAGCTATAATAATACCTCAAATTTTAGCATTAGGAATAATAGCAGCAGTTGCTACTAAGATAACAATTGAAATAACTAAAGCTGATGGAACAGTAGAAGTTGTAAATAAATATGTATCTAAGGCAACAGATGAAGTTGTAAATAAAGCATCAAATGTAGCTGAAGAAATAAAAAGTAGAATATCAGAAATGAAAGATCCTACAACTAAAAAGCAAAAAGTAGATGCAGATGATACTGTGTTCACTTATAAAGTTAATTTTGATGATGAAGATGAATAATATTTAAATAGAATATTAATAAAATATAGAGAAATAAGAAGAATATTAATGAAATTTTATGAGATTTTTCAGAAAAATTATTATAGTCAAAATATTACAAAGTGATATAATTATACTATAATAAGAAAAATCACTTAACAAGATTGAATTAATATTCTTTTTTTATTATATTGTTATAATTTTTAATATATTATAAATTTATTTAATTAACTTTTAATATAAAATTTTCAGAAAAATGCAATCGTATACTTGATTTAAAATTCAATAAATGGTAAAATTTATAAAAAGTAAATAATTAACAATTTTCAATAAATTTAAAACAACTCAGAATCTATCGGTACTTTAGAAAAGGACTGCTAGTATATAAATAAATTTCTAAAATGGAGGAGTTAGACATGGAAAATAAATACGTGTATCTTTTTAGTGAAGGCAATGCATCAATGAGAAATTTACTAGGTGGTAAGGGGGCTAATTTAGCAGAAATGACAACATTGGGTATACCAGTACCCCAAGGTTTTACTGTTACAACAGAGGCATGCAATAAGTATTATGCTGATGGAAAGAAGATTTCTCAAGACGTGTTAGATCAAATAGAAGTTAGTATTAAACAATTAGAAAAGATTGCTGGAAAAGAATTTGGTAGCAAAGAAGACCCTCTATTAGTATCAGTCAGATCTGGAGCAAGAGCATCAATGCCAGGAATGATGGATACAATATTAAACTTAGGATTAAATGATGAAGCTGTAGAAGTTGTAGCTAGTAAAACAAATAATCCAAGATTTGCATATGATTCCTACAGAAGATTTATTCAAATGTTCTCTGATGTTGTTATGGGAATAGAAAAAAGATTATTTGAAGATAAGTTAGATGAAGTTAAAGAAGAAAAAGGATATAAAGTTGATACAGATTTAACTGCAGATGATTTAAAAGACTTAGTCAGTCAGTTTAAAGAAATATACAAGAAAGAAAAAGGTGAGGAATTTCCACAAGATCCAAAGGTTCAACTAATAGAAGCTATAACTGCGGTATTTAGGTCATGGGATAATCCAAGAGCTATAGTATATAGAAGATTAAATGATATTCCAAGTGAGTGGGGAACAGCAGTAAACGTTCAACAAA
>JAFADP010000006.1 GCA_023424785.1 Bacillota bacterium | reverse complement strand
AAAGATACACATATTACTTTAGACTATTTAAGAAGTAATGGATTCTCTGAAGAAGTATTAGAAATATTAAATATATTAACAAAAAAAGAAAATGAAACTTATAACAAATATATAAATAGAATCATTAAAAATAAAACAGCATGTTATATAAAATTAGCAGACTTAGATGATAATATAGATATATTAAGAATAGATAATTTAAAAAAAGAAGACATTAAAAGAGTTGAAAGATATACAAGAGCTAAAAAGAAAATATTAAAAGCATTAGTACATTCAAATGATGAATATAGAGAAATTAAAAAATATAACCTAAAAAAATGTTATGGAGAAGAGGTTATATCAATAGAAAAGAAAAAATTAAATGCTCTTATTAATATATTTTATAGTTGCTATTTTGAAAATTATCTACAGAAAGTAATAGAAGGAAATGAAGAACAATCTGTAGTAACTTTATTTAAAGGTATGGATTTTTATATTAGGTTAAGAAACGAAATAAAAGAAGAAACTAAATTTTCATCTATAAGAGAGTTTATTGCTAATGAATTTGAGGGAGGAAAAAATATTTATTTTAATCTCTTAGAGAAGTTTAATAAAGAAATAGAATTTTATAGTGATAAAGATAAAAAGTTCGAAGATATATTTGGAGAACTATAGGTTAAAAAGCTCAAGGTTATATAATGCCTTGAGTTTTTTATTTTGTCTATAATCTAGAGGGAATATTAGGTGCATGTTAGCTATGAAAAAAGACCTCATAATATAAACCTTATTGAAAAGTATTAATTATTAAAGTAGAGTTATATTAACAATATGTTTTAGAAGTATATGGGGGATTTGCTATATGAAGGTTCGGATTGATTCTAAAGAAGAAAATGAGAATGAAATAATAATTCGATGTAAGGAAGTTAATAGTGAGGTTTTAGAAATAAAGTCACTATTAGAATCTAGATATAATAAAATTCTTGGAATTATGGAGGGAGAAAAATATTTCTTAAAGCCAAGTGAAATTTATTATATAGAATATGTAGATAGTAAAACATTTGCTTATACAAAAGATAAAATTTATAGTATATCCTATAGTCTTGAAAAATTAGAAGAATTCCTCGGAGGGCAAGGATTTTTTAGATGTAGTAAATCTATGATTTTAAATATAAACTATGTAGAAAAATTTAAAAGTTCTATGGGAAATAGAATAATAGCTACCTTAGATAATGGTGAAAATGTTATTATATCAAGACATTATGCAAAAATATTAAGAGCATATTTAAAGGAGGTATATGAGTAATGAAGAGGTTTAAAAAAGCTATAAGGTCTGAAATGGATGTTGAATTTTTTGCTTGTGTACATTCTATGTCAATGATAGCTGTATTAGGATTTGAGTTATTTTTATATGGAATAAAGAGCATATCTTATGTGACTATATTTCAAATATTTGTAATGGCCTATATAGTTTCTTGGTTTCAAAAAATGCTATTTATTAAGGAGAGGATGTATTCAAAAAAAGAGTATATAATAAGATCAGTATTATGGAATATAGGACCTATAATTATAACTATAATAACAGGAAGTTTGTTCAACTGGTATAATGGATTACCTAAATGGATAAGTATTGTATTTATTATTGTAATGCTTATATACTATGTTATGGTATGGGGAGCAATTCAGGTATTTTATAAAGATGAAAGTGAAGAATTAAATAATATGCTTTCAAAATATAAGGAGAATTACTCAAGGGGGAAAGATGAAAATGAACATAATTAAGATTAATAATTTAACTAAAGATTATGGTAATGGAAAAGGAATATTTAATGTTAATATATGTGTTAATAAAGGTGAAGTATTTGGATTTTTAGGTCCCAATGGAGCTGGTAAAACAACTACTATTCGTAATTTAATGGGTTTTATTAAAGCAGATAGTGGAAGTTGTGAAATACTAGGTATGGATTGCTTTAAGGAAGCAGAAAAAATTCAAGAAAAGTTAGGATATTTAGCAGGAGAAATAGCTTTTTTTGATGACTTAACTGGAATAAAACTTCTAAACTTTATAGCAGATATGAAGGGACTTAAAGATAGAAGTAGAATGAATGAATTAATTGAAAGGTTTGAACTAGACCCTAAAGGTAAAGTAAAGAAAATGTCTAAGGGAATGAAACAAAAGATAGGTATTATTTCAGCATTTATGTCTAATCCTGAAGTAGTAATATTAGATGAACCTACTAGTGGACTAGATCCCCTAATGCAAAATAAATTTATTGATTTAATTCTAGAAGAAAAGAAAAAAGGTACAACCATATTTATGTCATCGCATATATTTGAAGAAATTGAAAGAACATGTGATAGAACAGCAATTATTCGTGAAGGAAAAATTGTTGCAATTGAAGATATGGATACTCTTTCAAAGAAAAAGAGTAAAATTTATATAATTTCACTTTTAAACGATAATGATGTTGAGAAAATAAAGAAAGATAATTTTAATATTAAAGAAATTGATGGATTAAATGTTTCAATAGAAGTAAAAGGGGATATAAATGAGTTTTTAAATAAAATTTCACAATATAAAATAAGTGATATGAATATAAGAACTCAATCATTAGAGGAAATATTTTTACATTATTATGGAAAGGGGGAAAAGTAGTTATGATATCAAAACCACTTTTTATAAGAAATATGAAACAAATCTTAAAGCCATTACTTATTTTTATTATGGTTTTATCAATGTATACTTCAGTTATAGTATACATGTATGATCCATCATTTATGGATATTTTAAATGATTATCAAAATGCAATGCCACAGGTTATGTCTGCATTTGGTATGACAGGAATAGCCACAAGTCTTATAGAATTTATGAAGGTATATTTATATGGATTTTTAATGTTACTCTTTCCAATGATTTTTATTATTATAATTACTAATAGTACTATAATGAAGTATATAGATAGTGGATCAATGGCAAATCTTTTATCAACTAAAAATTCAAGAAGAAAAATAATATTAACTCAATGTTTATCTATAGTATTAGGAGTTATATTATTGATGGTCATTATGACTACAATAGGTATCTTCTGTTGTGAATTAATGTTTAGTGGAGAATTAGATATTAAAAAATATATATTATTAAATTTTACTACCCTATTACTTCAATTAGTTATATTAGGAATAGCATTTTTATCAGCTTGTGTATTTAATGAATCAAAATATTATTATGCTGTTGGAGCAGGACTTCCAATATTATTTTTCCTTATTAATATGCTTTCAAATATGGGAGATAAATTAGAAAACTTAAAGTATTTCACAGTTTATTCTTTATTACCATTAAATAAGATTATTGAAGGGGCAGAGGTTGGAGCGTACAATATTACACTAGCTATTATAGCTATAATTTTATTTATATTAGGTATAGAAATTTTTAAAAAGAGAGATTTACCTTTATAATAAAAAGTGGTGTTGCATAATTTGTAACACCACTTTTTAACTAAAAATATATTTACTTCTTAAACCATATATTAATTTCTCTTTCAGCATTGTATTCACTATCAGAGGCATGAACTGAATTTAAAGTTCCATCTAGTGCATACTTTGGTCTAATAACATTCTTATGTAAATCTCTTATTCTTGAAATAGCATTTTCCCCTTCTAAAACTAAAGCTATAAGTGGGCTACATGTAACACAATTCATTAACTTTTCAAAGTAAGGTTGACCCTTATGTTCTGCATAGTGTTCTTCTGCAATTTCATTATCTGCTAAAACCATCTTCATATCTGTTATTTTTAAGTCATTTTCTTCATAAATACTAAGTATTTGTCCTATAAGGTTTCTTTCTACAGCGTCTGGTTTAATTAATACTAAGCTTTTTTCCATCATTTAAATATCCTCTCTTGTACATTATTATATATGATATGTTTATAATATAATTTAATTGAAGAAATGTATATAGCAAGATACGTTTTCAAAAAATAAAATAAGAAAATCTTAATAAAAAATTATTGGAATTTAATAACTTAAAGTGATATAATAGGTAGAAAAGTTTTATTAACTATAATAGATTTAAATAACAGGAGGAAACAATGAAGCTGGAGAAAAAGGGTATTTTAAAAGTGTTTAAGGTTGGGTCTTTAATAATTATAGGAGTTTGTCTTGTTATTGGTTTTACAGAAGTATTATTTGAGGGGATTATAAATGGTGGGTTATTATCAAGTGCTATTGAAGATAATAGCATAAAGGATCCTAGTGAGCCAAGTATGACTATGGATGTAAATTCAATAACTTTAAAAGATAATGAAGAAAAAGAAATTGAGTTTGAGTTAAATAATATTGAAGAGTGGGAAATAACTACAGATATAAGTGATGATAGTGTTGCAAGCTCAATAATAGAAGATGATAAAATTTTAGTTAAACCTTTAGCTAAAGGAACAACTATTGTAGATTTTGTTTCAAAGGAAGATGAAGAAGAAGTATTAGCACAATTAGTTATTACTGTAGATGAAAGTAAGGAAACAAAAGAAAAGAAAAAAACTGAGAAGAATGTATTAGGTCAAATAGCTATAAAACAAAAAAACAATATATATTTCTAAAGGTATAAGAAAGTATATAATGCTGGATAAGATAATTGGGAAACCCAATATTTTATCCAGCATTTTTAGTATTATTTATGAAATCTTGATTTTCCACTTTTATTATAAGTTGTTTTTTTATTCTTTGGCTTAGATTGCTTTATAGAAATATTATCTTCTATTTTACCACCATAAACTCTTTTTTCTTTAAATTTAACATTAAATTCTTTTTCATATTTTTTTATTATGTTTAATTCTTTAGGTGTTGCTATACAAATTGAAGTACCAGACTTATTTCCTCTTGCAGATCTTCCTGCTCTATGTAAATATTCATTAAATTTTAAAGGTAAGTCTAAGTGGAATATATGAGTTACATCTTCAACATCTAATCCTCTTGCAGTTAAATCAGAAGAAACTAATATTTTAATTTTTCCATTTCTAAAGCTATCTATAGCAAGTTTTCTGTCTTCTTTAGAAATATGGCTGCTCATAGCAAAGCAATCCTTAGAGTGATAGTTTAGTTTTATTGTAGTCATATCGATATCATCACTATTATTAACAAAAACTATAGCTTTTTGAGGGTTAGTTGCAACAATAATCTTTCTTAAAGTTTCAAATTTATCACGCTTTTCACAAACAAAGAATAGGTGATCAATATTTGGATTTAATTGAGGTTTTTCATCAGATTTAATTATTACAGGATCTTTCATTAATTCTTTTGTACAAGCTAAAATATCTTCTTTTATAGAAGCTGAAAATGCCATAAGTTGACGATCTCTCATAGTAGTTTTTATAACTTTTTTAGTTAAATCAATTTTCTTTGGATCTAATAAGTTATCACATTCATCAATAACAATAGTCTTAATTGTATGAGCTGTAATTTTCTTTTTATTAATTAAGTCAAGAATTCTTCCAGTAGAGCCTACAATTATATGAGGTTTTACTTCTTTTAGTTTTTTTATTTGATTGTTTATATTAACATCTCCAATAATGCTTAATGAAGTTACTGGAACTTCAGAATTCTTAGCTAAAAGCTTAATTTGATTTTCAATTTGAAGTGCAAGTTCATGAGTAGGAGCTAAAACTAATGCTTGCATTTCTCTTTTTGATGTATCTATCTTTTCAAAAAGTGGTAATAAATAAGCAAGAGTTTTACCACTACCAGTATATGATTCACCTATTATATCTTTATTTTCTATAGCTGGAATAATGCATGAACTTTGAATAGTTGTTGGTTCAGTTATTCCCTGTTTTTTTAATCCATTAATTATATTTGAATTTAAATGTAATGCTTCAAAACTTTTATTCATAAAATTCTCCTTATGTATTTAGTCTTTTAATAGTATAACATTAATAATATAAAAAAACATAATTAAATATATTTTATGTTAAATAAATATTACATATATTTAATTATATATAGACAATAGTAGGCATATAATATAGTAAGCTATATAGAGGAGGTATAAGTATGGAATGTAAAGATGTTCAGTGTGATGATTTGATTACTTATTGTGAATTATACCTATGTTCTAGAGATGATGGTGAACTACCTTTTTTAAGTTGGGATAATAGAGATGTTGATGATATTAATAGTGTTGAATGGAAAGTTTTATATTGTGATAACAACATAAATGTAGCAGAAAATGGACTTGTAAAATACTATAGAAATGCAAACAAAGCAGAAAGCAGCAAAATATGGGAAAGTTATGAAAACTATTAATTAAGTATTTTTATGAAAACTAGAGCTTATATTAAGTTAATTAATATAGGCTTTAGTTTTGTTGTTATTTGATTAGATACCTTTTTTATGAAGTATGATAAGAAAATACTATAATTTGGTCATACTTAATAAGGGAGGTATATTTTATGTGTAATAAGAAATATAAAAGAGTGTTATTAGTTAGTTTTATAGTAATTATGATTATAGGAATATTTACTGTGATTTATATTAATATATGCAGTAAAAATAATAAATCGGATAGGATAGATAAAAATAATAAGTCATATAGGGTAGATAAAAATAATAAGTTCTTAATTTTAGTAAATAAAGATAATCCATTGCCTGAAGATTATGAGGTAAATGTAAAATGGCTTAATAATGGAAAGCAGTGTGTTGCAAGTGAAATATATAATGACTTAAGAGATATGTTAACTGATGGAACTAATGAAGGACTCATTTTTGTTGTTTCATCAGGTTATAGGTCAGAAGAATATCAAAGTGAACTTTTAGATGAAGCTATACAAGTAAATATGACTATGAAAGAAATGGATTATGATGAAGCATATAGTGATGCTATAATGACATTAGCACCTCCTGGAACAAGCGAGCATTCAACAGGATTAGCTTTGGATATTGTATCACTAGATTATCAGAATTTAGATGATAATCAGCAGTATACTGATGAAAATAAGTGGCTTAGAAAGAATTGTTATAAATATGGATTTATATTAAGGTATCCAAAAGAAAAAGAAGATATAACAGGAATAGAATATGAATCATGGCATTTTAGATATGTAGGTAAATCTGTAGCAAAATATATAACTAAAAATAATCTTACTTTAGAAGAATATCTACAAGGGGATAGGAAATAGACATAAAGATTTTTGTTATAAGCTATTAAAATTACATATATAAATAAGTACAAAATTTCATGTATTATTAATCACATTTTATCAAATAATAAAATGTGATTATTTTTATATGAAAGAAGTGATTATTACAATATGAATAAAAGGGAATACTTGCCAAAGATGAGAACAGATTATCATCCTAAAAATAAAGAGTGTCAAGATCAAACAGAAAGTGGAGTAACTCAAAATATACCTAATCCTGCTGTTGATGATATTGTTGTAAATAATATATCTAATGTGGAGTTTGATTACACACAAGATATGATAGAAGATGATGATATTTAGCAAAGAAAAAAATGAGGTAGAGTAATATGAGAAAAATGAAAACTATGGATGGAAATACGGCAGCAGCATATATTTCATATGCATTTACAGAAGTAGCCCCAATATACCCAATAACTCCATCGTCACCTATGTCAGAACATATAGATGAATGGGTAGCCCAAGGAAAAAAGAATATTTTTGGATATCCAGTTAAGGTGGTGGAAATGCAATCAGAAGCAGGTGCAGCAGGAGCATTACATGGTTCTCTTCAGGGAGGAGCACTTACTACTACATATACTGCATCTCAAGGATTATTATTAATGATACCTAATATGTATAAAATTGCAGGAGAATTACTTCCATGTGTAATTCATGTAGCAGCAAGAGCTATTGCAACATCTGCATTAAGTATATTTGGTGACCATCAAGATGTTATGTCAGCAAGACAAGTAGGATTTGCAATGTTATGTGAAGGGTCAGTTCAAGAAGTAATGGATTTATCTGCAGTAGCTCATTTAAGTACGCTAAAATCAAGAATACCATTTATTAATTTTTTTGATGGATTCAGAACATCTCATGAAATTCAAAAAATAGAAGTGTTAGAAATTGAAGAGTTAGCTAATCTTGTTGATTATGAAGCAATTGAGGAGTTTAGGAATAGAGCATTAAATCCTAATGATCCAGTAACTAGAGGAACTGCACAAAATCCAGATGTTTATTTTCAAATAAGAGAAACTGTTAATAAATACTATGAAAATGTTCCAGAAATTGTTGAAGAGTATATGGGGCAAATAACAAAGCTAACAGGAAGAGAATATCATTGCTTTGATTATTATGGAGCTGAAGATGCAGATAGAATTATAATTTCTATGGGATCAGTTAATGATGTAATAGAAGAGACTATAGATTATTTAAATTCTAACGGAGAAAAGGTTGGACTTGTAAAGGTAAGATTATATAGACCATTTTCAATAGAAAGATTATTAAAAGTTGTACCTAAAACTGTTAAGAAAATAGCTGTATTAGATAGAACTAAGGAACCAGGTTCTGCAGGAGAGCCATTATATTTAGATGTTGTGAAAGCTTTCTATGGTAAGGAAAATGCACCACTTATTATAGGAGGAAGATTTGGTTTAGGTTCTAAAGACCCAACTCCAGCTCATATAGCAGCAGTATTTGAAAATTTAAGAGCTAATGAGCCTAAGGATAGATTTACAATAGGAATTATTGATGATGTTACAAATACATCATTAAATCCAGTAGATAACTTTGATGCTACTCCAAAAGGAGTTACAGCATGTAAGTTTTGGGGACTTGGATCAGATGGTACTGTTGGAGCTAATAAAGCAGCAATTAAAATGATTGGAGATCATACTGATATGTATGCTCAAGGATATTTTGATTACGACTCTAAAAAGTCCGGTGGTATAACAGTATCATATTTAAGATTTGGTAAAGATCCAATAAAGTCTCGTTATTTAGTTGATAAAGCAGACTTTATTGCTTGCCATAATCAATCATATGTTTATAAATATCATGTTATAAGAGGATTAAAGAAAAACGGTAAATTTGTTCTAAATACTATTTGGAATGAAGAAGAATTAAATGAAAAGTTACCTGCAAGCTTAAAGAGATATATTGCAGAAAATAATATAGATTTTTATACTGTAAATGCAATTGAAATAGCTCAAGACATAGGGCTTGGGGGAAGAATTAACATGATAATGCAAGCAGCATTCTTTAAAATTACAAATATTATTCCAATTGAAGATGCTGTTAAATACTTAAAAGAAGCTGTAGTTACTGCTTATGGTAAAAAAGGTGAGAATGTTGTTAGAATGAACCATGAAGCTATTGATAAAGGAATTGAAGGTATTGTTAAGGTTAATGTTCCTGAAAGTTGGAAAACTTCAGAGGATGATAAATTTGAACATAATGAAGATTATCCGGAATTTGTAAAAGAAATGGTAAAACCAATGAATAGACTAGAAGGAGATTCTATTCCTGTATCAACATTTATGAAGTTAGGAATGCAAGACGGTACATTTATGCATGGTACAACAGCATATGAAAAGAGAGGTATTGCAGTAAATGTACCAGAGTGGATACCAGAAAAGTGTATACAATGTAATCAATGTTCATTTGTTTGCCCTCATTCAACAATACGTCCATTTTTACTAAATGAAGAGGAAAAAATAAATGCACCAGAAAGCTTTAAATCACTAGCTCCAAAAGGTTTAAAAACTGAAGAAAATCTTTACTATAGCATAGGCGTTGCTCCACTTGATTGTACTGGATGTGGAAATTGTGTAGAAACATGTCCAGCACCAGGAAAAGCTTTAGTTATGAAGCCACAAGATAGTCAACATGACCAAATAGAAGTATGGAATTACACCGTTGAAAAAGTTAAAAATAAAAATCCAATGAATAAAAATACTGTTAAGGGAAGTCAATTTGAAATTCCTCTTCTTGAATTTAATGGAGCTTGTGCAGGATGTGGAGAGCCTGCTTATGCAAAACTTGTAACTCAATTATTTGGTGATAGAATGATTATTGCAAATGCAACTGGATGTTCATCAATATGGGCAGCTAGTACTCCAGCATCTGCATACACAAAAAACCAACAAGGTCATGGTCCTGCATGGGCAAATTCATTATTTGAAGATAATGCAGAATATGGTTTTGGAATTCATATGGCATCTAAAACAATAAGAGAAAGAATAGCAAGAAATATTGAAATGGCTTTAAATGAAGATATTGATGATGAAGCAAAGGTAATTTTAAAAGATTGGCTAGATAATATGAATGTTGGTGAAGGTTCGAGAGAAAGAGCTGATAAAGTAATAAAAATATTAGAAGAAGATAATAGTGAGATTGCTAAAATAATTTTAAGTGATAAAGAATTTTTAGTTAAAAGATCTCAATGGATATTTGGTGGAGATGGTTGGGCTTATGATATCGGATATGGAGGCCTTGATCATGTTTTAGCATTAAATGAAAATATTAATGTATTAGTATTTGATACAGAAGTTTATTCAAATACAGGGGGTCAATCATCTAAATCAACTCCTAATGCAGCAATAGCTAAATTTGCAGCTAGTGGTAAGAGAACTAGAAAGAAAGATTTAGGAATGATGGCTATTAGCTATGGATATGTATATGTAGCTCAAGTTGCTATGGGAGCAGATAAAAATCAAACTTTAAAAGCTATTAAAGAAGCAGAAGAGTATGATGGACCATCATTAATTATTGCATATGCACCTTGTATAGAGCATGGAATAAAGATAGGTATGGGTAACTCTCAAGAAGAAGAGAGAAAAGCAGTAGAGTGTGGATATTGGCATTTATACAGATATAATCCAGCATTAAGAGGAACTAAGAATCCATTCACACTAGATAGTAAAGAGCCAAAGAGTGATATAAGAGATTTCTTAATGGGAGAAATAAGATATGCTTCACTTGCAAAAGCATTCCCAGAAATATCAGAAGAATTATTTGATAAAACTGCAGAAGATGCAAAAGCAAGATTAGATTCATATAAGAGATTAGCTAGTTACGAAGAGTAATTGAAATAGGGCTAGAGAGTAGCATAATATCTCTAGTCTTATTTTTTGTTATAATAAAAATGGGAGTTGATAATATGATTAAGGAATTAAGAAATAAAAAGCTAAATATTAATAAATCAGCTTTTATTGCAGAAAATGCTATGGTAGTGGGGGAAGTGACAATAGGAGAAAATTCATCTATTTGGTATAGTGCAGTAGTAAGAGGAGACTTAGAGAAAATAGTTATAGGTGATAACACTAATATTCAAGAAAATTCAACAGTTCATAATGATGAAGGTTTTCCTATTAGTATTGGAAATAATGTAACTGTAGGACATAATTGTGTTATTCATGGATGTACTATTAATAACAATTCATTAATTGGAATGGGAAGTATAATATTAAATGGAGCTAAAATTGGAGAAAATACCATAATAGGTGCAGGTAGTTTAGTTACTAAAAATAAAGAAATACCTAGTGGAGTATTATGTATGGGAAGCCCTGCTAAGGTTATAAGGGAATTAACAGAAGAAGAAATTAAGTCATTAAAAGAATCAGCAGATCATTATAGAAAGCTTTCAGACATACATAAGTAATTTAATAATCTTTTTAATGCTTATTTCATATATTATTTTAGTAATAATATTAAGGAAATAAAAATGAGCATTTTATCAAAACTATTTAGCAATAGAGCAATGAAACAAGTAGAATATAATGAGGATGATTATAGAGATGCCTCATATAATGCTAAGGTTACAAAAATAGTAAATAAGGCTAATTATGCAAGTGCAACAAATTACTTAATTTATGTTGACTTAGGTAGTTTTAGAGTAAACATATTTAAAGGTGGAAAGAATAAATGGGTTATACAAAAGAGTTATTTATGTACAATAGGAAAGTCATCTACACCAACACCTACAGGTGAGTTTAAAATTGGAGTAAAAGGGTTATACTTTGGAGTTAATAAAGGATATAAATGCTGGTATTATACATCATTTAAAGGAAACTATTTATTTCACAGTATAATTTACAATTTAGATGGAAGTGTAAGAGATGGAAGGTTAGGAATGAAGCTATCAGATGGCTGCATAAGACTTGCAAAAGTAAATGCAAAATGGTTATGGGATAATGTACCTGCTAACTCAAAAGTAATTATAGTATAGTTATAAGCCACAGCAATTAATACTGTGGCTTATGTATATTAAACACGTTCTGCTATTTTATAAAGTAATCTTTCAGTAGCATCCCATCCTAAGCAAGGGTCAGTAATTGATTTACCATAAATATGCTCTTCAACCTTTTGACATCCTTCTTCTATATAGCTTTCAATCATAACTCCCTTAACTAACTTCTTTAACTCAGGGTTATAATCTCTACTATTAAGTATTTCGTTTACTATACGAGGTTGTTCAGCAAATTTCTTACCAGAGTTAGAGTGATTTGCATCAACAATAATAGCTGGATTTGGGAAGTTATGCTTTTTATATAACTCTAAAGCTCTTAATAAATCTTCATAGTGATAGTTTGGAATATTATTACCATGTTTATTTACAGAACCTCTCATAATAGCATGAGCATAAGGGTTTCCATTTGTAGATACCTCATAATCTTTATATATAAAGTCATGTTTAGCATGTGCTGCTTGTATTGAATTAAACATTACAGATAAGTCACCACTTGTTGGATTTTTCATACCTACTGGTACATCAACTCCACTAGCAGTAAGTCTATGTTGTTGATTTTCAACACTTCTTGCCCCAACAGCAACATATGTTAACAAGTCATCACAATAAATATGATTGCAAGGATAAAGCATTTCATCAGCTGGAGTAAGGTAAGTTTCCTTTATTGAACGGATAAACATTTTTCTAATAGAAAGTAGTCCCTCAACAATATTAGGAGACTTTTCAGGGTCTGGCTGATGTAACATTCCCTTATATCCTTCCCCTGTAGTTCTAGGTTTATTTGTATAAATTCTAGGAACTATAAAAAGTTTATCTTTAACTTTTTCATTAACCTTTGCTAATCTGTTTATGTAATCACATACAGAATCTTCATCATCTGCAGAACAAGGTCCTATAATTACAACAAATTTATCACTTTCCCCAGAAAATATCTTCTTGATTTCCCTATCTCTTTCTGCCTTAACTTTTTTTAAGTGTTCATCAAGAGGAGTCATTTGTATTATCTCCTCTGGAGATGGTAGTTTTCTTACATTAATAAAACTCATATTAAGCCCTCCTTTTATTTCTATTAATACTATATAATTATTGGTAAAAATGGTCAAGATTAAAATAAAAGGATATTAAAATAATTTTAATATCCTTCTGTAAGTTATTTTTTATCCACTTGTTTTCTACATCTAAATAGTACATGCTTTAATGCATTCCAATTAAATGGTATTAAAGGGTAAAGATAAGGCTCTCCAGTAATACTTTTAGTAGATGCAATAATTATTAGTCCTATAATAATTCCCGCAATAAATCCAAAGGTACCAAATAATCCTGTAAGTAAAAGTGTAATCATTCTTAAGAACTTTAATGCATAACTAAATTCTATACTTGGCTGAACAAAGGTTGTTAATGCAGTAATAGCAGAGTATAAAATAGTATGAGGAGTAAACCAACCAGTATCTACAGCAAAATCTCCAAGTATTAATCCACCTATTATAGATAAGGAAGATCCTAAAGGATCTGGAGTATTAAGTGATGCTAATTTTAGACCATCTACAGCTAATTCTGCTATTATAAATTGAATAAATAGTGGTATTACATATGGATCTTGAGGAAATAAAAAGTTCAATGCACCTCCAAACCAATTGGGATTATCACTTAATAAAATATAAACTGGAGTAAGAAATACATTTGCTAATAAAACAATATTTCTTACTATTTTTAAGTAGTTACCAGTTAATACAGGCATATAATAATCATCAACAGATTGTATAAAGTCAAAAATATTAGAAGGAAAAATTAATACAGATGGTGTATTATCAATTATTATAATAATATTTCCTTCTATAAGTTGAGCTGAGGCAACATCAGGTCTTTCTGTGTATCTTACCTTAGGAAATGGATTAATTATTGATTTTGAGTTTACTACTTCTACAAAGCTTTGATCACCTAAAGTAAGTGATTTAATGTTTAGGTCACTAATTAATTTTTCTATTTTCTTTAAAGATTCTTTTTTCACCTTATTTTCTAAATAACCAATAGCAAGGTCTGTTTTAGAAATAGATCCTATTGTATGCATTTTAAATACTAAAGATGGATCTTTAATTCTTCTTCTTATTAATGCAGTATTAAATACTATAGTTTCAACAAAACCATCATGAGGTCCTCTTAGAGCTTTTTCTTTTGGGGGTTCATCTATACTTCTAGTAGGATAAGTTCTGAAGTCTAAAATTACAGCCTCATCAAAATTTGGACCAAGTAATACTGTTTGACCTGATAATACAGATCTAACTATTTCGTCTAAATCATTTTCTGTGCTAGTTTCAATAGAACTTAAAGCTTTTTCGATTAAGTCTTGAGCACTATGTATAGTATTAAAATCATCAGCTTTTAAGTTATACATATCACGACGCACATACTCTAAGTTTGTATCTTTAACAAATCCATCTAAATAGTACATGTAAAATTTAGTGTTATGTACATCTATAATACGTTCTATAATATCAAAGGTCTCTCCAACTTTTAATACTTTTTTTAGTACTTGTAAGTTCTTTTCTAAATCTTTAGTTAAAAGCATAATTTTTTCATCCCTTCATTTAATTATATAAATTAGTATTTCATAATAACAACTTAAATATACTGTAAGAAATTGTTGACAAAACACTTTTTTTGATATAAAATGTAAATCATATAAGGCAATGGCGCATTATTATATCAATAGGTGCGTTATTGCCTTTTTTAGTTTATTCTGATATATCAGTAGGATTTTAATGGGGGGGATTTTGTTGAAAGGGTTTAGCTATAAATCATTTGCAAAAGAGGCTTATGATAGAATTAAATCAGAAATTTTAAGTGGAAAATTAAAAGAAGGAGACTTTATAACATTAGCTGAATTATCAGATAAATATGAAGTAAGTAAAACTTCAATAAGAGATGCCCTTGTAGCATTAGAAATTGAAGGATATATAATTTCCCTGCCTAGAAAAGGTTATTTAATAAAGCCTTTCACAAGAAAAAATATAAAATAATTTATAATTAAAAAGCTTATGAAAGAGTATTAGTGATTTTAAAATAAGACATATTTTAATCACTTAATATAATAATTAAAATGGAAGGATGAATGAATATGAAGAAGAAAAGATTAGTGGGAATTTTAACTATAGCAACTTTAGCTTTAGGATTATTAGGGGGATGTGGATCTAAGTCATCTGATGAATCTGCTGATTCAGGAGATAAAGTATATGCTATTGCATGTGATTCAAAATATGCACCATTCTCTTTTGAAGATGAAAATGGGAAATATAAAGGTATTGATGTAGAAATATTAGATGCAATTGCAGAAATAGAAGGATTTGAGTATGAATTAAAGCCAATGGATTTTAGTGCAGTAATTCCATCTCTTACAGCTAACCAAATAGATGGCGCTATTGCAGGTATGAGTATTACAGATGAAAGAAAAAAGACATTAGATTTTTCTAATGGATATTTTGAATCAGGATTATCAATTGTAGTAGGTAGTGATAACACTGAAATAAATGGAGAAAAAGATTTAAGTGGTAAATCTGTTGCTATAAAGAAAGGAACTGCCGGATCTCAATTTGCAGAAGATAATGAAAGCAAATACAACTTAAAATTAAACTATTTTGAAGATTCTCCAACAATGTTCTTAGATGTTGAAAATGGAAACTCTGATTTCTTATTAGAAGATTATCCTGTTATAGCTTATAAAATTAAGGTAGATGGAGATAAGTCAAAACTAAGATTAGCAGGAGAAAAAGTAAATACTGTAGAATATGGTTTTGCAGTAAAGAAGGATAAGAATAAAGAATTATTAAAGATGTTTAATGATGGTCTTAAAAAGATAAAAGAAAATGGAACATATGACGAAATAGTTGGACAATATATTGGAGAATAATTGAAAATTTTTATTCTTCAATTGTGAGGAGAGAAAGTAATGGAATTTTTAAATATATTTATAGATAGCCTACCAAGTTTAAGCTCTGGAATTATGGTTACTATAAAAATGTCAGTAATATCATTAATACTTGCAGTTTTATTAGGTATAGTGCTAGGAATATTTAGTATAAGTAAATCAAAGATATTAAAAGGAATATCACTTGTTTATCTTTATATAATTAG
The DNA here is from genome assembly GCA_023424785.1 of Bacillota bacterium. Taxonomy (GTDB): domain Bacteria; phylum Bacillota; class Clostridia; order Clostridiales; family Clostridiaceae; genus Clostridium. Next base: position 13,129 of record JAFADP010000006.1, on the reverse strand, counting down.
AGGTACACCGTTAATGGTACAAGCTTTATTTATATATGTAGGTATTGCACCATTAGTTGTGGAACGTTCTAATCCTATGGTATGTGCGATTATTGCATTAACATTAAATGCAGGTGCATACATGTCTGAAATCTTTAGAGCTGGTATACAAGCTGTAGATAAAGGACAAATGGAAGCTGCAAGAAGCTTAGGACTTAGTTATACAAAAGCTATGAGAAAAGTAATTTTACCTCAAGCTATTAAAGTTATGATACCTTCAATAATAAATCAATTTATTGTAACAATAAAAGATACATCTATTTTAACTGTAATAAGTATAAGAGAGCTTACAGCTAGTGGACAAATTATTGTTGCAAGAAACTTTAGACCTCTTGAAACATATGCAGCTGTAGCTATAATGTACTTTTTATTAATAACTGCATTAAGCTTATTTTCACAATATATTGAAAGGAGATTGAACCGTGGTCATAAAAATTAGTAACATAAAAAAGAGTTATGGAAAGCTTCAAGTTCTTAAGGATATTTCAGCAGAAATAAATGAGGGAGAAGTTATTTGTATAATAGGACCATCAGGTTCAGGAAAGAGTACATTTTTAAGATGTTTAAATAAGTTAGAGGAAATTCAAGCTGGAAGCATAAATGTTTTAGGGGAAGAATTAGTTAATAATAAAAATATAGATAAATTAAGAGAAAATATAGGGATGGTTTTTCAGCATTTTAACTTATTTCCACATTTAACTGTATTACAAAACATGACACTTGCACCTCTTGAACTAAAAAAGATGAGCAAGGAAGAGGCAGAAAAAAGAGCTATTGAATTATTAGATAAAGTTGGACTAAAAGATAAAAAAGATGTATATCCAGATACTTTATCAGGAGGGCAAAAACAAAGAGTTGCCATAGCAAGAGCATTAGAAATGAATCCTAAAATTATGTTATTTGATGAACCAACATCAGCATTAGATCCAGAAATGGTAGGGGAAGTTCTTAAGGTTATGAAGGAACTAGCAAAAGAAGGTATGACAATGATTATAGTAACTCATGAAATGGGATTTGCTAGAGATGTTGCAGATAGAGTAATATTTATGGATAAGGGCTATATCCTAGAAGAAGGAACACCTGAAGAAATATTTAATTCACCAAAGAGTGATAGATGCAAGGAATTCTTAGATAAGGTTATAAATAACTAAATATGTTTTAAAAAAGATGTTACAAGTAAATTGTAGCATCTTTTTTTATAACAAGTTATTATATGGAAAATATATTTATTTTGTAGTATACTTTATTATAAATTAAAAATTAATGGAGAGATAAAAAATGAATGCACAACTTATAATATCACCAATAGTAGGTGGAGTAATTGGATTAGTTACAAATGGTATTGCTATTAAAATGTTATTTAGACCTTTAAAGGAAGTATATATAGGTAAGTTTAAGGTTCCTTTTACTCCAGGTCTTATACCTAAGGAGAGAGATAGAATTGCAAAGGCTATAGGAGAGGTAGTAAGTCAAGAATTTTTAAATAAAGAAACATTAAGTAAAACTTTATTATCAGATGAAATGCAAAATAGTATTATTGCTAAGTTTGATGAAAAGATAGATAAGTATTCTAATAGTGATATGTCTGTTAAGGAGTTATTAAACAAAGTATCTTTGGGTTTAGATTTTGATTCATATATTAATGAAATGAAATCAGACATAGGTGATAAAGTATTAAAGGAAGTAATAAAATCTAATGTAGGAAAGATAATTAGTGATTATGCATATGCAGAAATACAAGATAAGTTAAATCCTATGGTTATGGCTTTAGCAGGTAGTGTAATAGTATCTGTAAAAGAATCTCTTGCAGTAAAAATTAATAGTATGGTAGAAGAAAAGGGACCAGAAATTATAGAAGATTTTATTGATGAAAAAATAGATAGATTAATGATTACACCTATTAAAGATGTAATTTCAGAAAATGCTGATGCTATTCCTAAAATAAGAAAAGCTTTATTAGAAGCTTATACATATGTTGTAGAAAATAAGCTATCTAGTATATTAAGAAGTATAGACTTAGCATCTGTAATAGAAAATAAAATTAATGAATTAGATTTATTAGAGTTAGAAAAAATAATTCTAGGATTAATGAAGAAAGAATTAAATGCATTAGTACTTTTAGGTGGATTACTAGGTGCAATTATGGGATTTTTAAATGTTATTATAGGAAGTTTAGTTGGATAGTAAAAAGCGATGATTTAATCATTGCTTTTTTCTTATATATATAAATTTATTACATAATATAAGAAAATGTAGTATAAAATAAATAGATAAAAGATTAATATAGGTATATAATTATATTTAAATAAAATAAAAGAAGGTGTTCAAGGTGTTGAAAAGTTTAGGTGATGATCTAAAAAAAATAATGCTTGCAGGAATTGGAGCTGTAGCAATTACATCTGAAAAATCAATGGAGCTAATTGAGGAATTGGTAAAAAAAGGGGAAGTTACAGTAGAACAAGGGAAGGAATTAAATGAAGAATTAAAAAGAAATGTTAAAAATAAAGTAAAAGATGTAGTTAATGAGCATATTGATGTAACCGTTACAAATAATTTTGAGAAGGCAGATATTATAAATAATTTAGATAAATTAAGTAAAGAAGAAAGGCAAGCAATAAAAGCTAAAATTATAAAAATGGAAGAAGAGGAAGTTAAAAATAATATTCAAGAAACGTTAGGACAATAAAATGAATTATTTTAAATTTATATAAATTTTTTTATTTGGAAATTTATATAAATTTAACTTGAAAAAACCTTTATTTAATGATATAATCTAAAATGTAAAAAAATTTAATTAAAGATTTAGTAGATAATGATGTTCTCCAGATTAGAGACAAATTAATCGAATGGTCTTTAAAATGGAGGAATAAAAATGGAAGATAAAAAAATCGTATGTGTTGATTGTGGCAAAGAATTCGTTTTCACAGTAGGAGAACAAGAATTCTACAAAGAAAAAGGATTTGAAAATGAGCCAAAGAGATGCTTAGATTGTAGAAGAGCTAAGAAAGCTAATCAACAAAGAAAGTAACTAAAGCTTATTGAGCCATAGAAGTAATTCTATGGCTTTTTTAGTCTATAGTAAATTATTATTTTATGTTTACTTAAAGATGTACTTGGAAAAGTAATAATTTAATGCTATATAATGGGGTATTGCCAAGTGGTAAGGCATTAGATTCTGACTCTAATATCGGGGGTTCGATCCCCTCTACCCTAGCCATAATATATAAATTTATGAGGTGGATTAATGAAGAAAGCAATGAGTATAGTATTATCTTCTTTACTTATTTTCACCATGGTTGGATGTGGAAGTGAAAATAATAATGGGGATACAACAAATAATAAGTCTACAGAAACAAAATCAATAAAGGAAAATAAAACAAAAATTCTTAAAGAAGAAGAAGGAACTGCAACTTATGATGACTTTATAAAGGTATCATTAGGCGATGATTATGATACTGTAGTTAGTAAAATTGGAGAGCCAAATAGTTTAATAGAGCAAGATAATAAGAAGACTTACTATTGGAATCTAGCTAATGGAGCAAGTATATCTTTAATATTAGAAGATGAAAAAGTTGTAAATAAGTCTGAAGGATTATTAAAATCTCAAACTGCTAATGTAAATTTAGAACAGTATGATAAACTTAAGGATAATATGACTATAGATGAAGTAAATGAGCTTATAGGTGAAGGTATATTAACAAGTGAAGAAATAATTGAAGATTATACAAAAAGTTTTTATTCATACATAAATGAAGATAATTCAAGTGTGGTAATAACATATAGAAATGGAAAATTGTATTCTAAATCTAATAATAACTTAAAATAATTAGATTTTATTTTAACTTAAGAAATAGTTATCACATTATAGAGGGGGAACAAATGATATGATTGAAGAAAAAATTGTTATAGGTAAGAAAACAAAATATCCACTTAATGGTATACTAACGCTACCAAATGAAGTTATTAAACCTATTCCTGGTGTAGTATTAGTACATGGCTCAGGAGCGAGTAATATGGATGAAAACATAGGTAAAGTTAAACCTTTTAAAGATTTAGCAGAAGGTTTATCTAAAAATGGAATTGCAGTAATACGATATGATAAAAGAACTTTTGTTTATGGGAAAGAACTTAAAAATAATAAGGACATGACTGTGAAAGAAGAAACTATCGAAGATGCCATTCTTGCTACTGAATTATTAAAAAATGATTCTCGTATTGATTCAAATAAAATATTTATAATTGGGCATAGTATGGGTGGAATGCTAGCTCCACGTATTGATGCTGAAGGTGGAAATTATAAAGGATTGATTATATTAGCAGGTTCTCCACGTAGACTTGAAGAAATAATAATAAGCCAAAATAATGATGTTTTAAGCACTATGAACAAGGTAATACAATGGATTGGAAAGAAACAAATTGGAAAATTAACATCAAAGTTTGATAATATCTACAATTTAACTGATGAGGAAGCAAAGAATACATCAATTCTAGGTAAATATGTAAAAGCCTATTACTTTAAAGAAATGGGAGAACATCCATCATCAAGTTACCTTAAAGATTTACATAAACCAATTTTAGTAATGCAAGGAGATAAGGATTTTCATACCTCAGTAGAAAAAGACTTTAATAATTATAAAAGCTTGTTAAAAAATAAAGATAATGCAACTTTTAAATTATATAAAAATTTAAATCATGCTTTTATGCCTTTTGTTTATGGGGATATAAAAAAGGTAAAGAAAGAATATAATGTTGAACAACATATAGCGGAATATGTAATAGATGATATTGCAAACTGGATTTTAGCTAACTAAAAATGTACAGTAAACAATGTGATATTGTAAATAAATGAAAATAGAGTTTATTATATGTCTTAATATTACGATTTAAAAGGATGTCAACATTGGACATCCTTTATATTATATCTATTGCAACATTATTTTAAAACAAAGTCAATAATTTAAATCCAAATAATCAGCCTTTTTGAGGGTGATTATTTTTCTTTTTAAGTAAAAAAATGCCAAAAATGTAGTTGAGATTTTTTTTGCAAACGATTATAATATAAGCATATTATTAAAATAATAATAATGGAGGGGAATTTATGAAGGGTTTAAAGACAAATAGTATTAAACGTAATTTAAGTGTAATATTTGCACTTGTTTTTTTCTTTAGTTTAATACCAATAAAAGGTTTTATAGCAGCTGCTAATGAATCACCTCAAGGAATTGAGGTATTAGCACCGGTTATAAATGAAGACGGTACAGTAACATTTAAAGTAAAGTATGAAGGGGATTCGTTATATTTAGTTGGAGGAATGACCAATTGGGATGCTGGTCAAATTTCGATGACAAAAGGTGACGATGGGTATTTTACTTGTACAACAGGAGTATTAACTCCAGACACATATGAGTATAAATTTAAACCAAATGCAGATAATTGGAATGGAAATTTCAATGCTGAAGGAGTTTTAGATGGTGGTAACTCAAAGTTAGTTATTAAGCCATTAGGTGCAACTTTAAATGAAGATGGTACCGTTACCTTCAGAGTTAAGAATGATAGTGAAACATTATATTTAGTTGGAGATATGACTAACTGGGGTTCAGATCCAGTTGAAATGACTAAAGGAACTGATGGAGTATTTGAAGTAACATTAACATTAACACCAGGAACTCATGAATATAAGTATAAGCCTAGTGCTGATCCAGCAAACTGGGATGGTAATATTAATCAAGATGGTGTAGTTGATGGTGCTAATTCAGAAGTATTTGTTCCAAATAGCAATGTTGAATTAGCAAGTCCAGTTGATAATGGAGATGGAACTGTAACATTTAATGCTAAATATACAGGAGATACATTATATCTAATAGGAGAAATGTGCAACTGGTCAGTTGCAGATCAAATTCCTATGGTAAAAGATACAGAAACAGGGGTATTTTCTGTAACTATACCATTAGAAGAAGGAAGATATGAATATAAATTTAAGCCAAATGCTGATAATTGGAATAACTCATTTAGAGATCCATTAAACTCAGAAGTAGCTGGAGATAATTCAGTTGTTTATGTTGGATCTGTTCAAAAAGATGAAAAGAAATATATAGAATTTACTTATGTAAGAGATGATAAAGACTATGCAGATTGGAATATTTGGACATGGTCAACAGGCGCAGCTGATGGTCAAAAAGACTTTGTAGTTGATGAAGAAAGAGGTGTTGCAGTATCTAAGTTTGAAATATCTGCAAATGCAACAGCTGTAGGATTTAAAGTTAGAAAAGGCGATGGATGGGATACAGTAGACTACAATTCAGATAGATCTATTAAAATCGATCCAAGTTTAGATGTAATAAAAGTAACTGTAACAAGTGGTGTAGCAGAAATATTCCAAGTTCCTGCTATAGAAAATGCAGTTATAGATAATGGGGTAATTAAGTTTAAGTATAGAAATAAGGAATTATATAATGAAAGTGCTCAAGATAAGATTCAAAAGGTTCAGTTAAAACTTGTTAAACCAGGTGAATCAGAAGCAATATTATTAAATATGCCTTATGATGAAAAGAATGAGTATTTCTATAACGATTTTGAAGATCTTAAAGATGGAACTTATAAATATAGTTTCTTAGTAACAATTGATGGAGAAACAACTGAAACTGAAGTCCAAGAAATTTCTTATAGAAAGTTAGAAATGGGTGGTTCTGCAAGTATATCACCAAGTGCAGTTAACTATAATGAAAATGCAGTATTATCTTTAAATATTGAAGGTCAAGATGGTAGTGCTGATTCAATAAGAGAAATTTATATAGATTTAACTTCTGTTGGTGGACCAAGTAAAGTTAACATGTCTAAAGAATTAATAAAAGATGGACAAGTTAGCCAAACTATTGCTGTAAGTGATAAAGCAACTGCTGGTGAAAAAGAAATACCAGTTGTTATAGTTGATAACAATGGTGAAGAACACAGAGTAAGTGCAAATTTAACTGTAAAATCAGATATAAATGCTAATGATTTTGGATTTGATGAAGCAAGAATTTACTTTGCAGTAACTGATAGATTCAATAATGGTGATGAAAGTAATGATGATCCTAATGGAAATAACTATGATAAGGAAAACCCATTTACTTACCATGGTGGAGATTTTAAGGGATTATCTGAAAAAATTGATTACTTAAAAGAATTAGGAGTAAATACAATTTGGATAACTCCAATAGTTGAAAATACTGATTTTAACCAACAATTTGCTGGTGGTGGAACTCAATATTCTTATCATGGATACTGGGCTAAGGATTTCACTAAATTAGATCCACATTTAGGATCAATGGAAGACTTTAAAGAATTATTAGATACAGCTCATGACAATGGAATAAAAATAATGGTTGACGTTGTATTAAATCATGCTGGATATGGTATGAAGAGTGAAAATGAAGGTGGAAATGGAGCAGCTAACAATTACCCAACAAATTTAGATAGAGATGCATTTGCAGGAATGTTAAGAGAAGTTGGTGGAGCTGATGAGTTAACTCAAGAATCATCTGGATTACCTGACTTTAAGACAGAGGATCCAGAAGTAAGAGCTAAATTAATAAAATGGCAAACTTCATGGATAGAAAATGCTAAAACTGAAAAAGGTAATACAATAGATTACTTCAGAATAGATACAGTTAAGCATGTTGATGAAGCAAGTTGGAAAGAATTTAAGAATAAACTTACTGAAATAGATCCAGAATTTAAGATTATTGGTGAATACTATGGTGCAGATGTTAACCAAGATGGTGGAAAACTTCAAAGTGGTCAAATGGATGCATTATTAGACTTTGGATATAAATCATTAGCAGAAAGCTTTGTAAATGGTAATATTGAAGAAGTTACTGAAAGCTTAAATGAAAGAGCAGATAAAATTAATAATAACTACTTATTAGGACAATTCTTAGGAAGTCACGATGAAGATAGTTTCTTAGAAAGAGTAGATGGTGATTTAGGTAAATTAATGGCTGCATCAGCACTTCAAATTACTGATAAAGGTATTCCAGTAGTATACTATGGTGAAGAACTTGGTATGTCAGGATTAAATGGAATGGAAAATGGTGATGCAAACCGTTATGATATGGACTTTAATCTTTTAGATACTGAAGAAGGTAGCTTAGTATATAATCACTATAAAAAATTATTAAATACTAGAGATAAGTATTCATTAATATTTGCTAAAGGTGATAGAACAACTATTGGTGGAAGCAATGAAGAAGGATATACTGCATTTGCTAGAACTTATAAAGGACAATCTGTTGTAACATTAATTAATGTTAAAGATGAACCTAAGGAAGCTGAAATAACAGTTCCATTTGAAGCTGGTACAGTACTTGTAGATTCTTATAATGATAAAGAATATACAGTATCTAAAGATGGTACAGTAAAAGTAGAACTTTCAGCTATGAGTGAAGGTGGTACAGCAATACTTGCAGATAAGAATGCTGAAGAAGTTAATCCAGGTGTAGATTCAGAAGAGGATAATAATGAATCAACAAATAATGGTGGAACTACAAATAATGGTTCAAGCTCTAACTCTAATGGAAATGGAACTAAGACTGGAGACACTAATAATGGCATAGTAGTATTTGCTATAATAATGGTTGTAAGTGGATGTGCAGTAGTTTTATTTAAAAGAAAAAAAGCTTAATAATTAATAAATTTAAGAGGTATTCTTTATAGGATACCTCTTTTAAATATAATTGACTATGGAAAAATTTGAATATATAATCAAAGTTATAATGGTGCTTTATGAAATAATAGGAGAATACAAATGGACATTATTAAAAAAATAGGACATAACTTAGAAAATATAAAAGAAGAAAAGCCTTTAGTGCATTGTATTACAAATTATATAACAGCTAATGATTGTGCTAATGCATTACTTGCTATTGGAGCTTCACCTACAATGGCTAATAATATTGAAGAAGTTGAAGAAATAGAGAAAAGTGCATCAGCTTTAGTTTTAAATATGGGCACATTAGGAAAAGATAGTTTAGAATCTATGATTAGAGCAGGAAAGGCTGCTAACAAATTTAATGTACCTATAGTATTAGATCCAGTAGGAATAGCTTCAATATCATATAGAAGAGAGTGTGCTCTTACTTTATTAGAGCATGTAAAAGTTAATGTTATAAGGGGAAATATTTCTGAGATAAAGGCTTTATGTGGATTAAACTCAAATGCTAAAGGGGTTGATTCTAATGAAGTTATAGATTCTAATATTTCAAAGGAAATAGCTAAAGATTTATCAAGAAGATTAAATGCAATAATAGCCATAACAGGGGAGAAGGACTATATTTCTAATGGAGAAGAGGTTATAGTTATTAAAAATGGACACAAGCTATTAACAAAGGTAACAGGAACAGGATGTATGACAACATGTTTAATAGGAGCTTATATAGGGGTAAATAGCAATTGTTATATTGGTACAATAGCTGGTGTGTTATCAATGGGTATAGCAGGAGAAATAGCCTTTGAAAGATTAAAAGATAATGAGGGAAGTGGAAGTTATAGAGTAAAAATAATAGATGCTTTATATAACTTGCATAGTGATGACTTTATAAGGAGAAGTAAGATACATGAACAAATATAGTTTATATTTAGTAACTGAAAGAAGTTTATTAAAAGGTAGAAGTTTAGTAGAAGCAATAGAGCAATCTATATTAGGTGGTGTTTCTATAGTTCAATTAAGAGAAAAGGATTGTTCTTCATTAGAATTTTATAATATAGCAAAAGAAGTAAAAGTTATAACTGATAAATATAATGTTCCATTAATAATAAATGATAGGATAGATATTGCCTTGGCAATAAATGCATCTGGTGTGCATTTAGGACAAAGTGATATTCCTTGTAGTATAGCAAGAAAAATATTGCCTAAGGATATGATTATAGGTGTATCTGCTCATAATTTAGAAGAAGCTCTTAAAGCAGTAGAGGATGGTGCAGATTATTTAGGGTGTGGTGCTGTATTTAATACATCTACAAAGAAAGATGTAACTTTATTATCCTATGAAGGATTAAAAGAAATTACATCAAATATTAATATTCCTATAGTAGCTATAGGAGGAATAAATGAACATAACATAATAAATCTTAAAGGTTCAGGAATAGATGGTATAGCAGTAGTATCAGCAATACTAGGAAAAGAAGAAGTGAAAAAGGCTTCTGAGAATTTATTAAAGATAGTAGAAACTTTATAAATGGAGATAAGAAAGTAGTACTTAAATTTAAGGTATTACTTTCTTATTTTTTGTTTTAAAAACTATATATGTGGCAATGCTTAAAATAAATATTTTATTTTAGAGAGGTCTGCTATGAAAAAATTATTAAAAATATTACTAACACTATTAATATCAATAATATTTATTTACAAACCAGTTAAGGGAATAGAGTTACTTAATATAGATGAAGAAGATTTAAAAGAAATTGGTTTAAAAGATGAATATGCCAATAATATTATGACATATTTAGATGATATGTCATTGTCAGAAGAAGAATTTTCAAGTGTAGAATACACTGTAAATAATGTAATTAATAAGATTTCAGAGGAAGGAAGTATAAATAGTTTTAGTATAAGTGAAGGGGTTAGTATTTATAATGATATTAAAGGAGCACTTGATGACTTAGGATTAGATGTAGACTTTAGTATATGGAAAAGAACCTTTGCTATAAAAGATAAAAAAAATAATAATATACTTTTAAAAGGTAAATTTAAGGATTTACAAAAGTATTATGATAATTATAAAAACTTATTAGAAGAAAACACAGATAATAATACAACTCAAAAATTTGAATTTACTGATAAAGTAACAAATGATTCAACATTAGCCCAGAATAATATCCCTAATAATACTGATGTAAGCAGTAATGAAAATGAAGATTTTTCAAATACATTAGATAGCTTAATTAATAAAATAGAAAAGCAAAATAATAATGAAATAGTAGAAGCTAATAAAACTTCAACTAGTAAGGTAGTTCCCATAGTAGTAGCCACATTATTTACTGTTAGTAGCTTTGTAATTGTTTTAAAAGTTAAAAAAGAATAACATAAATTATTTATACAATAATAGATAAATATGGTATAATTTTAATTAATAAACAAAGGGGGAAGGTTATGAATAAGGTTAGAGAGATAATAAGCAATATGGAAAAGATAATGGTAGGAAAAAGAAGTGTTATAGAAAAACTTATGATAGCTCTTTTAACTAATGGTCATGTACTAATAGAAGATGTACCTGGAGTTGGAAAAACACAGTGTGTTGGAGCATTGGCTAAATCTGTAGATGGAAGTTATAAGAGAATACAGTTTACTCCAGATGTAATGGCATCTGATATAACAGGCTTTACAATGTATAATCCTACAAGTGGAAATTTTGAATATAAAGAAGGAAGTGCAAATTGTAATTTCCTTTTAGGTGATGAAATTAATAGAGCATCTTCAAAAACTCAATCAAGTTTACTTGAAGTTATGGAAGAAAGACAAATTACAGTAGATGGTGTAACTCATAAAGTTCCTGAACCATTTATGGTATTAGCAACTCAAAACCCAATAGAAAGTAAGGGGACAAATAAACTTCCAGAAGCTCAACTGGATAGATTCTTATTTAAGCTTTCAATAGGGTATCCAAGTAAAGAGGGAGAAAAGGAAATACTAAATAGATTTGCTGGAGAAAATCCTCTTAAAAATCTTGAAGCAGTTGCAACAACATCAGATATTAAAGAGCTTCAAAAAGAAGTTGAAGAAGTTATGGTAAGTGAAGAAATAAAGGACTTAATAATTGCAATTGTATCTTATACAAGAAATAATGTTAATTTAGATTTAGGGGTTAGTCCAAGAGGTAGTATTGCTTTATTAAAAGTAAGTAAGGCATCAGCATTTATAAAAGAAAGAGATTATGTAATTCCAGAAGATGTGGTAGATATAGCATTAGATGTATTAAGTCATAGAGTAATATTATCTTCTAGTGCAAGAGTAAAAGGAATGACAGCTAAAGATGTAATTCTAGAGTGTGTAAACAAAGCAATAAAAAATATAAGTAAGGTGCTATAGATGGGTAGATGGTTATTTTATTTTTTTATGCTTATAACATCATTTGTTTTTACATACATATTTGATGTAAAAGAAAATTATGTAATATTATATATGCTTATACTTATGCCTTTTGTAGATTATATAACCTATAGATATTTTAGAAATAAGCTAGAAGTAAAAATAAATGTATTAAGTGATAATACAGAAAAAAATGAAAAGGTATTTTGTAATTTAGAGTTTACTAATAAAGGAGTAATGCCAATACCTTTTATTGATTATAAGATAAGCTATAATAATAAAATAAAATCAACTAAAGATATATATGAAAGGCTATCTTTAGGAAAAAATGAAACACTTAAAAAAGAGTTAGATTTAATTGCAGTTCATATAGGTATTGGAGAAATAGAGCTAAATTTAATAGAAATAAGAAGTATATTTGGTTTATTTCATAATAATATTACTATGGATAAAAACAAGTATAATATTATGATTTCTCCTAAGTGTGTTGAAGTTTATGGAATGGAAACGTTATTAGAAGATGTTTTATCATCAGAAGATGAAGATGGAGTTAATGATATTACACTACAAGGAAGCCCAGGATATGAATATAAAGAGTATGTAGCTGGAGATCCTTTAAACAGAGTAAATTGGAAATTATCATCTAAAAAGAACATATTAATGATAAGAAAGAGTACAGCATTAAATAAATGTAAGAAATTGATGGTTTTAGATTCATATGTTTTAGAAGATGAAAACTATGATAATAATTGTGACTTAATAATAGAAGGATTTTTAGGAGCAACAAATTTTTTATTTTTAGATGAGTATGAAATAGATGTTGCTATTAGTAAAAGAGGAAAATGGGAAATAACATCAATAAATAAAAATACGGATATAAAGGAATTACAAAGATTATTTTCTAATTATAAGTTCTGTAATACTGAAAGAAGTGAAACCAGATTTTATGAATTTGGAGTAACTGAAGAAGAAAATTATGATTTAGTATTGTTTACAACAAATAAAGACAAGCCAATAGAGGACTTT
>JAFADP010000193.1 GCA_023424785.1 Bacillota bacterium | reverse complement strand
CACATATTGATAGTATAATTGAATTACAAAATGAAGTAGTAGATGCATTAGAAAATAAGGAATTATATTTTCCAAGTGAAAAAGAAGAATTTGAAAATATTATAAATAATACTGGAAAAATAATAGGGTGCATTACAGAAAGTAATGAGTTAATAGCTATAGGTGTATATTGTAAGCTTGGATTAAATAAAGAAAACTATGGTTATGATATAGATTTAAGTGAAGAAGAATTATTTAATGTAGGACAAATAGAATGTACTATTGTAAAGCCTTTATATAGAGGTAACAAACTTCAATATATAACTTGCCAGATTTTAGAGAAGATAGGTAAGGAGAATAATACAAATATAATAATGGCAACAGCTTCTCCAGATAATTTTTATAGTGTAAATACCTTTAAAAAATTAGGTTATGATATTGTAAAAGAAAAATTAAAGTATGGTGGACTAAAAAGATATATTTTAAAGAAAAATATATCTTTTTAAGAACCTAATTCTTATATTCATAATATATTGATTTAAGGGGGATTATTATGAATATATCAAGTTTTTTAGTAGATAAGGCATTAATTTTAGTACCTGTTTTATATATTATAGGATGTATTTTAAAGAAATCAGATTTAATCAAAAACAATTATATTCCATTAATACTTTTACCTTTAGGAATTTTAGGTGCCATAGGATTAATGGGAGTTAGTGCAGACTCTGTTATACAAGGTATATTAGTAACTGGTGTAACTGTTTATGGACATCAAGTATGTACTAAGACAATTAAAAAAGATACTAATAATAGTAGTAAAGTAGAAGAAAATACTACGAAAAAAGAAGATACTAATGATAAATAAAAATGATGGGATTATTATCCCATCACTTTTATTTATTTTCTTTTTGTAGCTATTTCTATATTAACTTTTCTATTGCTTAATTTAACTCCTATACACTTATCCATAACTTTGTTAAGTATATCTGCATCAACAGTTACAAATGAGAATTTTTCAAGTATATCAATTTTATTTATCTTTTTGCTTGATACATTTGCTTTTTCTATTATAAACTTAACTAATTTCTTTGGAGTTAAACCATCTTTCTTACCTACAGAGAAGAATAGTCTTATATCTCCATTTCCTCCATTTTCACCTTTTGGTGTTTCAAGTTTATTATTCTTATAATCAAAGCTCATTTCTTTATCAAATTGCATTTTCATTAATGCAGCAATAACATCTTGAGGATCATAGTTTCTGCATAGTTCATTTGCAAGAGAAGAGTAAGCTTTAATATCATTATTTTTAATTACTTCTTCAACATCTTGAACTTTGTTTTTAAACTTAGAGTTTAGTATTTGCTTAACTGAAGGTATAGCCATTTTCTTAATATCAGTTTTAGTAACTTGTTTTATAGTATTAAGCATAGCTTTTTCTCTTGGTGTAATAAATGAGTATGCAGTACCTTCTCTATTAGCTCTACCACATCTACCAACTCTATGTACGTATGATTCAACATCTTGAGTTAGGTCATAGTTTATAACGTGTGTTATACTTTCAACGTCAATACCTCTAGCAGCAACATCAGTAGCAACTAAGAAGCTTAAGCTACCTTCCTTAAATCTCTTTAATGTTTTACTTCTATGTGCTTGAGACATATCACCGTGCATTCCTTCAACAACATAGTTTCTGCTTTGAAGTTCTTCAACTAATTCATCAACACCTTTTTTAGTTTTACAGAATATAATTGCAGAATTTGGTCTATCAAAGTCTAAAACTCTACATAAAGCTTCTAACTTATTTTTGTGAGTAACTTCAAAGAAAGATTGTTGTATTTTAGATACAGTCATAGAAACTTTTTTAATGTTTACTATTTTATAATCATCTTTCATATAGTTTTCTGCAAGATTTCTTATTTCTCTAGGCATTGTTGCAGAGAAAAGTAAAGTTTGTCTTTCTTCTGGAAGTTCTTTTATTACATCTTCTATGTCATCAATAAATCCCATATTAAGCATTTCATCAGCTTCATCTAAAACTAAAGATTGTACATGAGAAAGCTTAAGAGCTTTTCTTCTAATTAAGTCAAGAATTCTTCCAGGTGTACCTACAACTATATCAACACCTTTATTTAATTCTTTCATTTGTCTTGTTATAGAGTCTCCACCATATATAGCTAAAACTCTAAATTTTTCATATTTACTAAGTTTATTAAGTTCTTCATAAACTTGTATTGCTAATTCTCTTGTTGGCGCAAGAATTATTGAACTAACATTCTTGCTTTTTTTTATATTATTTAATATAGAGCAACCAAAAGCTGCAGTTTTTCCAGTACCAGTTTGTGCTTGCCCTATAATATCATATCCTTGAATAGCTAAAGGAATTGCTTCTGCTTGTATTTGTGATGGATTTTCATATCCTAAGTCATTAATTGCTTTTAATATAAAACTTTTTAAGTTTAAGTCTTCAAATTTTAAATTTTCCATTCATATTTCCCTTCGTTATTTTTTTAAATGTTTTTTCTAACTGTATAAGTATAAACTAATAAGAGAAATAATGCAAAGAATATTTATAAATATAAATTTATTTCCATGGTGCAGCATCAGATGGCATTCTCCAATCGCCTCTTGGGGATAAAGAGATACTACCTACTTTAGGACCATCTGGTAAAGCACTTCTTTTAAATTGTTGAGAGAAAAATCTCCACATAAATTTATCTAACCACTTTACAATTTCCTCTTCTTTATAGTCGTCCTTAAATGCTTCCTTAGCTAAGAATAATATTCTTTCTTTACTTGAACCATGTTTTATAAAGTGATATAAGAAAAAGTCATGTAATTCATAAGGACCAACTATATCTTCAGTTTTTTGTGAAATTTCACCTTTTGCATCCTTAGGTAGTAGTTCAGGACTTACAGGTGTATCTAAAATATCAAGTAATGTATGACGTACAATATCAGTAGATTCATGATCTGCAACATAATGTACTAAGTATCTTACTAAAGTTTTTGGAATAGATGGATTTACTGCATACATTGACATATGATCTCCGTTATAAGTACACCATCCTAATGCAAGTTCAGATAAATCTCCAGTACCTATTAATAAACCACCTTCTTTATTAGCTACATCCATTAATATTTGTGTTCTTTCTCTTGCTTGAACATTTTCATAAGTTACATCATGTATATCTGCATCATGACCAATATCACTAAAGTGTTGAAGTGAAGCTTTAACAATATTAATTTCTCTAAAGTCACAACCTAATTCTTTACATAACATAACTGCATTATTATATGTTCTATCAGTTGTACCAAAACCAGGCATTGTTATAGTAATAATATTTTTCATAGGTAAATTTAATAATTTAAATGTTTTAACTATAACAAGTAATGCAAGGGTAGAGTCAAGACCACCAGAAATTCCAATAACAGCTTTTTGAGATTTTGTATGTTCAAATCTTTTTGCAAGAGCAGAAGATTGAATATTAAAAATTTCTTTACAGCGTGCTTCTCTTAATATAGGATTTGAAGGAACAAAAGGATGTTTATCTACAAATCTATCAAAGTTTTTAATTTCAGTATTACTAAATGAGAAATCGATTATTTCAGGAGTTATATCTAAGAACTTTAATGAATCTCTAAAACTTACATTTTTCATTCTTTCAGATTGTAATTTATATAAATCTATTATTGAATAAATTATTTCATTATCTCTTTGGAATCTTTCATTTTCTTTTAAAGTTAATCCATTTTCTGAAATAAGTAGATGACCACTAAATAATAAGTCTGTAGATGATTCGTGAACTCCAGCAGAAGAGTATATATATGCGCACATTGAACGTGCACTTTGGTTTTCCACTAAAGCTTTTCTATAATCAGCTTTACTTACTAATTCATTTGAGGCAGAAAGATTACCAATTACATTAGCACCCATTAAAGTTAAATAAGAGCTTGGTGGTATTGTAACCCAAAGATCTTCACATATTTCAACACCAAAAGTGAAATTTTCACACTTAAAAAGTAAGTTAGTACCAAATGGAACGTTACTTTGAAATGGAAGGTTTACAATTTTATTTGTTAATTTTAATCCTTCAGTAAACCAACGTTTTTCATAAAACTCACTGTAATTAGGAATATATGATTTAGGTACAATTCCAAGAACCTTTCCTTTATATAAAATATAAGCACAATTATAAAGGCTATTATTATATAAAAGAGGAGCTCCTACTGCAATAAGCATATCTATATTTTTTGTATCTTTTAAAATATCGTAAATAGCATTATTAGAATTATTTAATAATGTACTATGTAAAAATAAATCGTTACAAGTATAGCTAGTTATACTAAGCTCAGGAAATACTATAACTTTAGTATTTTCTGTATTTGCTTTTTCTATACACTTTAAAATTTCATTTTTATTAAAGGATGTATCTCCAACTTTTGTCACTGGACATGCAGACGCTACTTTTATAAAATCCATGTTTATCAACTCCAATATTTTACTATTAATTGTTTTATAGTATCTATTGTAATATAAAATTTAAGAAAATCAAAGGTAATTAAGAGATGGATATATTAAACTTTATAAGTGATAAAAAATAACTTATAAAAAGATAAAAAAAATCTTGAAAAAAGATTTAGAATAGTGTATTATAAAAATGTGGAAAAAATAATATATAAAAAATCCATTATGTGCTATAATGAACAAGAAAATATTTGGAAATTCAAAAAAATTAGTCAAAGGGGGAATGTGTATGGAATTGCTTATTTTATGGATAGTTATAGCAGTAGTTGTTGTTGCTATTGATATACTAACTAGTGCATTTTTGTTCTGTTGGTTTGGAATAGGTGCTATAGCAGCTATTATTTGTAATTTATTAGATTTAAACTTCACAGTTCAATTTATAGCATTTACAATAGTAAGTTTAATAGCAGTATCTTTTGGATATCCATGGGCTAAAAGAATAGTTAAAAAATCTATAAAGCACACACCACTTATGGAAGAGACCTATATTGGGAAAATTTTAACTGCTGAAAATGATATTGACAATACTGGTATTATAAAAGTAGGAGGCAATTTCTGGACAGCACATAATGTAGGGGAAAAGATTTTAAAAGGTCAAAAATACCAAATTACAGGTATAGAAGGTACAAAATTAGTTATTAAGTTAATTAGGGAGGAATAAAAATGGTTGGAATTATTCTAGGAGTAATATTATTTATATTACTAGTAGTAGTATTATCATCAATTAAAATTGTTAACACAGGATATTTATATGTAGTAGAAAGATTTGGTCAATTCTATAAGGTATTAGAACCAGGATGGCATATTATAATACCATTTGTTGATTATGTTAGAAAAAAGGTATCTACAAAACAACAAATTTTAGATGTACCACCACAATCAGTTATTACTAAGGATAATGTTAAAATATCAGTAGATAATGTAATTTTCTATAAACTTTTAAGTGCAAAAGATGCTGTATATAATATAGAAGATTTTAAATCAGGTATTGTTTATTCATCTACAACTAATATGAGAAATATAATTGGTAATATGACTTTAGATGAAGTATTATCAGGAAGAGATAAAATAAATCAAGATCTTTTAAGTATTATTGATGAAGTAACAGATGCTTATGGTATTAAAATATTATCTGTAGAAATTAAAAACATAGTACCACCTGCAGAAATTCAACAAGCAATGGAAAAGCAAATGAAAGCTGAAAGAGATAAGAGAGCTATGATACTTCAAGCAGAAGGTTTAAGACAATCTCAAATTGAAAAGGCAGAAGGGGAAAAGCAATCTCAAATTCTTGCAGCAGAAGCTCAAAAAGAAGCTCAAATAAGAAGAGCAGAAGGTTTAAAAGAATCTCAATTACTTGAAGCAGAAGGTAAGGCAAAGGCTATAGAAGCAATAGCAATTGCAGAAGCAGAAGCTATAAGAAAAGTAAACCAAGCTATTATTGAATCTGGAACAGATGAAAGAGTTATTGCTTTAAAACAAGTAGAAGCTCTTAAGGAAATGGCAAATGGACCTGCTAATAAGTTAATACTTCCAAATGAAACATTATCATCTTTAGGAAATTTAGCAGCAATTGCAGATGTTTTAAAAGATAGCTTAAAGAAAGACGAAAAAGTAGATATTAACAATAATTAAAAATATATAATATAAGAAAT
>JAFADP010000171.1 GCA_023424785.1 Bacillota bacterium | reverse complement strand
ATTCCACATAGGACTTTCAACAGGAAACGAAATGGCAGCTAGCACTATGGCATTCTCAACTCTATGTTTAGCAAGACTATTTCATGGATTTAACTGTAGAGGAAAACAATCAATTTTTAAGTTAGGGCTACTATCAAATAAATATAGCTTATATGCATTTGGTGCAGGATTAGTATTATTAAATTCCGTTTTATTCTTACCACCACTACAAAAATTATTTGAAGTTGCACCTTTAAGTGGAGACTTAGTAGCTGAAATTTATATATTAGCTTTCTTACCAACATTAATAGTTCAAATTTATAAAGTATTTTCTCAAGATGTATCCTCTAAGGAGGAAAAAGAAGATTCAAAAGAAACTTTATAATATTAAGTTACAAAGTAATTAGACTTAACATTATTAATTTATTATCATATATTTAAAATTTATATTGATTTTTTAAATATATATGATTATAATAAAAAACAATTAATGAATAAAAATATTATGTCTGTGATGAGGAGAGTAAATATATTACTGATTTTTAGCGAGCTAGGGATGGTGTAAGCCTAGTATGATTGATATGTTGAAGAACACCTTTGAGACGCTAACCGAAATGAAAAAAGTAGACTTAGCCGGTTGTCAACCGTTAAAATGACTAGGTATAAAATTTTTCAAATTTTGTACCAATATGAGTGAGCGAAAGCTAATTTAGGATGGTACCGCGGATATCCCGTTCCTATGTATATACATAGGAACGGGTTTTTTTATTAATATCTCTACCACTCACTATTAACTTTTTGCTAACTAGGGTGGCACCACGGATTATTTCGTCCCTATATCTTAATATATATTAAGATATAGGGATTTTTTGTTAGTTTTTTAAATTTAGGAGGCAATGGTAAAATGGAAAGAATTTATGTTAGTGAAATTAAAACTTCAGAAGATACTACTGTACTTGTTAAAGGATGGGTTCATAAGATTCGTGATTTTGGTCATATAACCTTTGTTCATTTAAGAGACAAAACTGGAATAATACAATTAATTATTGATAAAGAAGAAGTTGAAAAATTAAGACTTGAAATGTGTATCGAAGTTATTGGGGATAAAGTTGAAAATGAAAAAGCTCCTGGTGGAATTGAGATTCATGTAAAAGAAGTTACTGTAATCGGAAATATATACTACGATAAGCTACCATTTGAAGTTAATGGCTTTAAACAAAAGGCTTCTTTAGAAAAATTACTAGATTTTAGAGGATTAAGTTTAAGAACTCCAAAAACACGAGCAATATTTAAAGTTCAAAATGAAATTGCTGATTCTTTTAGAGACTATCTAAAGAGCCAAAACTTCTCTGAGATACATACTCCAAAGATAACTTCATCTAGTACAGAAGGTGGATCTGAAATGTTCACTGTTGATTACTTTGGAAGACGTGCTCTACTAACTCAAAGTCCTCAATTCTACAAACAAATGATGGTAGGAGCTGGATTTGAAAGAGTTTTTGAAATAGGACCTGCTTATAGGGCTGAACTTCATAACACTTGGAGACATTTAAATGAATATATTAGCTTAGATGTTGAAATGGGATTTATTAAAGATGAAACTGACATAATGAATATAGAAGAAGGATTCCTTAACTACTTATTTAAAAGATTAAAGACAAACTGTGCTAAAGAACTTGAAATGTACGGAATAGAACTTCCTGAAAAGTTAGAAATACCAAGAATACCTTTATCAGAAGCACAAGAATTACTTCTAGAAAAGTACGGAAAAAGATCTCCTGTTGGAAATATAGATGCTGAAGGTGAAGTACTTTTATCACAATACATTAAAGAAACTTATGGATGCGATTTTGTATTCTTAACAGAATATCCTGTTTCTAAAAGACCAATGTACACAATGCCAAGAGAAGATAATCCAGAAGTTACAAGAAGCTTTGATCTTATTTACAAAGGTCTTGAAATAACAACTGGTGGTCAAAGAATTCATGATTATAACATGTTATGTGAAAATATTAAAAAGTTTGGATTAAATCCAGAAGACTTTGCATTCTACTTAGAAACATTCAAATACGGAATGCCACCTCATGGAGGCTTTGCTATAGGTCTTGAAAGAATTACATTAAAACTTCTTAACCTTGAAAACATTAGACAAACAACTCTATTACCAAGAGACTTAAAAAGATTAGAACCTTAGTTTAGGAGGATTAAATAAATGAAAAAAATTGATATTGAAACAGTAAATTATATTGCTAAGCTAGCAAAACTTCAATTCACTGAAGAAGAAAGCTTAAAGTTAGCTAAGGAATTTGAAAGTATACTAACTAACTTTGAAACTCTTGATAAGTTAGATTTAAGTGATATAAACCTTGATTTATTATCAGATGATTTAAAGCCTGTTCTTAGAAAAGACGAATGTAGGTATTTTGAAGATAAAAAGAAATTATTTTCTAATGTGAAATCTATGAATGGTACTGCAATAGAAGTTCCTAAAATTATTGAATAGGTGGTGAAAATTAAATGAACATAGAAAAAATGGACGCAATACAAATTAGAGATGGTATTTTAAATAAAGATTTTACAGCAACAGAAATTGTAACTTCTCTTTTTAAAAGAATAAAAGATATAGATGTTAAAGTTGAATCTTATCTTACATTATGTGAAGAGTCAGCTTTAAAACAAGCTGCTAAAATAGATGAAAAAGTTAAAAATGGAGAAACCTTAGGAAAACTTGCTGGTATTCCTATTGCTATAAAAGATAATATCTGTACAGATGGTGTTTTAACTACTTGTGCTTCTAAAATGTTAGAAGATTTTGTACCACCATATGATGCAACAGTTATTAAAAATATTCTAAAGGAAGATGCAATAATAATAGGAAAAACTAATATGGATGAGTTTGCAATGGGATCTTCTACTGAAAACTCAGCATTTAAAACAACAAAAAATCCATGGGATCTTGAAAGAGTTCCTGGTGGATCATCTGGTGGATCTGCTGCAGCTGTAGCTGCTGGACTTGCACCAATAGCTCTTGGGTCAGATACAGGTGGATCAATTAGACAACCTGCTTCATTCTGTGGTGTTGTAGGATTTAAACCAACATACGGTTTAGTATCTAGATTTGGTCTTATAGCATTTGGTTCCTCATTAGATCAAATAGGGCCATTCTCAAAATCAGTTAAAGATGCTGCCTTAACTTTAGAAGTTATTCAAGGTGCTGATGATTTTGACTGTACTACTTACAAAGATTCAGTAACAGAAGACTACCTATCAACTATAGAAGATGGTATTAAAGGAATGAAAATAGGTGTACCTAAGGAATTTTTCCAAAGTGGTCTTGATGAGGAAGTAAAAAATGCTGTACTTTCTGCCATAGAAGATTTAAAAGAACTAGGTGCTACAGTTGAAGAAATTTCATTGCCAATTACTGAAGTAGGACTTCCTGCTTACTACATCATTTCCTCTGCTGAAGCTAGCTCAAACTTAGCAAGATTTGATGGTATTAGATATGGATATAGAACAAAAGAATTTAATGACGTAGATGAATTAATGCTAAAGAGTAGAAGTGAAGCCTTTGGCTCTGAAGTTAAAAGAAGAATAATGCTTGGAACTTATGCATTATCCTCAGGATACTATGATGCTTATTATAATAAAGCTCAAAAACTTAAAAAGAAATTAAAAGAAGAATTTAAAAAGACATTTAGTGAATATGACTTAATATTAAGTCCAACTTCACCTACTCCAGCATTTAAAGTTGGAGAAAAATCTTCTGATCCATTGTCTATGTACTTAGGAGATATTTATACAATTAATATAAACATAGCAGGTATTCCAGCTATATCATTACCATACTCATTTACAGAAGCGGGATTACCTATTGGAATACAATTACTAGGACCACACTTTGGTGAAGAAAAAATATTCAAGGCTGCATATGCTTTAGAGCAAAAGAGAAATATCTCTACACTTGCACCACTTTAGAAAGGAGAATGAATTATGGCTTTTGAAACTGTCATTGGACTTGAAATACATGCTGAATTAAAAACAAAAACAAAAATCTTCTGTTCATGCTCTACTGAGTTTGGTAAAGAAGCTAATCATAATACTTGCCCTATTTGTTTAGGTATACCAGGAACTCTTCCCGTACTTAATGAGGATGTTGTTGCACTTGCAATAAAGGCTGGTACAGCATTAAACTGTAAAATAAATAAATTAAATAAAATGGATAGAAAAAACTACTTCTACCCTGACCTACCAAAAGCTTTCCAAACATCACAATTTGATTTACCAATCTGTAGTGGTGGTGGAATTGACATAGAAGTAAATGGAACTACTAAATTTATAAGATTAAATAGAATTCATATAGAGGAAGATGCAGGTAAATTAATTCATGATGACGAAAATGGAATTTCTTTAATTGACTATAACCGTGTTGGTGTACCACTAGCTGAAATAGTTACTGAACCTGATATGCGTTCTCCTGAAGAAGCTGTTACATTCTTAAAAACATTAAGATCTATTCTTCAATATGCAGAAGTTTCTGATTGTAAGATGGAACAAGGTTCTATAAGATGTGATGCTAACATCTCAGTAAGAGAAGTTGGTTCAAATGTTTTAAATACTAAGGTTGAAATTAAAAATATAAACTCATTTAAAGAACTTCAAAAAGCTCTTGAAAAAGAACAAAAACGTCAAATCGAACTTTATACTTATGGTGAAGAACATAAAATAAAACAAGAAACTAGAAGATGGGATAATGGTAAGGGTAAGACAGTTCCTATGAGAAGTAAAGAAGATGCTCATGATTATAGATACTTCCCAGAACCTGATCTAGTCCCAATAATAATAGAACAAAAACAAATTGATGAAACACAAGCTTCTTTACCTGAAATGCCAAAAGCTAAAAAAGAAAGATTCCTTAATGAATATAAACTTACAGAGAAAGAAGTTGAAATAATTATTGATGATAAAATATTATCTTCTTTCTATGAAGATACAGTTGCTTTAGGTGCAAATCCTAAAACTGTAGCAAACTGGGTTCTTGGAGATTTATTAAGATTATTAAAAGAAGATAATGACACAACTGACGAAGGTATAACTTCAATAAAAATAGCTCCAAAAGCTTTATATGAACTTCTTTGTTTAATAGAAAAAGGTACAATAAGTACTACTGCTGGTAAGGAAGTTTTTGATGAAATGTTTAAGACAGGGGCTTCTGCTGAGGATATAGTTAAAGCTAAAGGTCTATCTCAAATAAGTGATACAGCTGAACTTGAAAAAATGGTTGAAGATATAATTGAAGCAAATCCAAACTCAGTAACAGATTATGTAGCTGGTAAAACACAAGCTTCTGGCTTCTTAATGGGACAAATAATGAAAGCTTCTAAAGGAA
The DNA here is from genome assembly GCA_023424785.1 of Bacillota bacterium. Taxonomy (GTDB): domain Bacteria; phylum Bacillota; class Clostridia; order Clostridiales; family Clostridiaceae; genus Clostridium. Next base: position 20,211 of record JAFADP010000171.1, on the reverse strand, counting down.
AGGCAAATCCTAAGGTTGTTAAAGAAATATTAGATATTAAGCTAAAAGAAAGATGTAATTTATAATTTATTATTATTTTAAGAGCTAATTAATTAATATTAATTAGCTCCTTTTTTACTTATCAACAATGTATATATATAATCAACAGATAATTAGCCACTTATCCACAATTTATGTACATAACTTTAACATAAAATATTAAGAAAACAATTTCAAAATTATTATTTTATATTTATTGTTGCTTAAATACTTATTTTTGATACTTTTTATTTTTATTAACACACTCATTAACAGGTTTTTAACAAGTTATCCACAACCCTTTGTGTATAATGTTAATAATGCATATATTTTCCTTATCGACGATTAATTTGTTTTTTACCTATATATATGTTAAAATTTTTTATATTATTTTTATAGGAGATTTAAATATGAAAAATACTAAAAGAAAAAGTAAGCTACCTATTACTATAGCTATTTTAATTCTAATACTTATATCCCTTTTATTATTAATATATTTTAAAAATCAAAATTCTAATACTAATAATGATAAAATATCTAATGTTAATAATGAGGAAACAACCTTACCTTCTACTGATACTTTACAAAATAACATTCCTGTAGATAGATTTGAAGGATTAACATTAACTAACGAAAACATAGGTATACCTGTTTTATACTACCACTCAGTAGATCCTTCTGAGGCAAATGAAGTTATTATATCTCCAGATAAACTTAAAGAGCAATTAACATACATAAAAGATTCTGGATATACTACTCTTACAATGACGGAAGTTTATGATTATATATTAAATAACAAACCTATTCCAGAGAAAAGTATATTAATAACTTTTGATGATGGTTATATGGATAACTATGTAAATGCATTTCCTATTCTTAAAGAATTAGATATGAAAGCTACTATATTTGTTATAGCTAATGGCATAGATGATGGTTATTATATGTCAAGTGAACAACTTAAAGAAATGTCTGATTATGGAATAGATATAGAAAGCCATACTTTTTCTCATGGACATTTAGATACTATGTCTTATGAAGAACAATTACAAGAATTAAAATCTTCAAAAGAAATAATAGAAGGAATAACTGGTAAAACTGTCTTATCCGTAGCTTATCCTTTTGGAGATTATAATGAAGATAGTATAAGAGCATCTAGAGATGCAGGTTACGCTCTAAGTTTTACAACTAATAGAGGCTTAGCTGATAGAGATGATAATCCTTTATCTCTTGATAGAATATATGTTAGCTCATATTATACAATGGATGAATTTAAAGAAAGACTTAAAAATACACAAAAATAGGTGGAATACTCCACCTATTTTTATTTTATAGATTTATTAGAATCTTTTATAAGATAATTAAGCCTTCTTAGTTCTTCTTCTGTAAGATTACGCCATTCTCCTATCTTAAGATTACCCAACTTGATATTCATAATTCTAATTCTTTTTAATTTTGTAACTTCGTAACCTAAAGCTTCGCACATTCTTCTTATTTGTCTATTCATACCTTCTGTTAAAATAATTCTAAAGGTTTTTTCACCTTCTTTACTTACATAACACTTCTTTGTTACTTTACCTAATATTCTAATACCTGAGCCCATCTTTCTTATAAACTCTTCATTAATAGGTTTATCTACAGTTACTATATACTCTTTTTCATGATTATTTCCAGCTCTAAGAATTTTATTTACTATATCTCCATCGTTAGTTAATAATATTAGTCCCTGAGAATCTTTATCTAATCTTCCAATATGAAATATTCTCTTTTCATGTCCTATAAAATCAACTATATTCCCTTTTACCTTTTTATCAGTTGTACATGTTATTCCAACTGGTTTGTTAAGAGCTATATATACCATTTCCTCCTCTTTTGATATCTTTTTACCATCAATTTTTACAACTTGCCCCTTTTTAATCTTTGTTCCTGTAGTTGCCTTTTCTCCATCTATAGTTACTCTTCCTTGCAGTATATATTTATCTGCTTCTCTTCTAGAACAAAATCCTGTTTCACTTATGTATTTATTTACTCTTATTTCTTCTGGTCTATCTTCATGAATTATTATTTTATTTTGTTGATTTTTTGACTTCATTCGCCTCTTCCTTTTGATTTATTATACTCTCATATAAATAATGCTTACTCCCAACATTATTTATTAATGTTTTAATGTTATTCTCTACTATATAGTCCCCAGTTTTTGAAAGCTTTCCGTATTCTAAAGCTTTTCCATTTACAGTTATTATAACTTCATTATTATTTATTAATTCATTTTCTTTAGAATATTTTATAGTTTCTTTAAGAACTAAATCTATATCTTTATCAAGTGGTTCTACTTCATTAATTACTTTCCTTCCAGCATCAGAAGCTGAATATGCATAATGAACTAAATTGAACCTATTAACCTCAAATTTTATTGAATATGGACTCTTTATAATTACTGTAGATACGGAGCTTGTATATATAGTATATAGTATTATTCCTGCTATAGTTATAATCAATAATAGTACACCCAATATCATTTTTGTTTTTTTAACTATATTATTTTCTTCACCCTCTATAATTTCCTCGCCTAATTGCGCATTTTCCTTATTAAATACCTTATAAAATTCACCTGTACAAGTAAGTATTATGCAGCTATGTCTTCCCCTTTCTATAACTATACCTCTATGAAACTTACACTCTTCTGTAGAATACTCTTTTTCGTCCCCACCATCATTTTCAACTATTTTTAAGTAGTCTTGTATGTACTTATAATTTGTATTTTCTATAATTAAAACATATGTTATTAAATAGTCTTTCCATTTTTCTAAAAATCTAATAGGTACCTTTGTCCTTTTTGAGATTGTGTTTAACTTTAAGCTTTCCTTTTCTTTAAAATAATCTAGTAGCTCAATATCATTAACTATATAATATGATATATTTAAAAGTAAATTTCGCTCTTTTTCATTAGGAATATTAGTAGTTAAATCACTAACTACAACTTTAAACTCAAAAAGTTCATTACAAAAATTATTTAATTGCTCTTCTCGTAATTTAACAAGCTTTTCACTTACATCTATAACCCCAGGTTTCTTATAAAATCTATATGTATCTCTTTTAAAGTCGACCAAATTCCTCACCCCTATACAAATAAAATTATATCTATTTATTAATAAATTTGTTTTTATAAGCATATTATATCATATAAGTGATTATAAATTATAAATTAGTAGTATAATGATTTTAAAAGAAGTTGATACACGTGAAGGGTAACATTATTTATGTAGACTTTGAATATAAGCGTAAAAAGGTTAATTTTATCAAATTCTGTATTCTTTATAAGATACCTATAATAAGCCTAGCATTAAGAAAGATATATATCATAAAAAATAAACTTTGCAAAATAGGCAGCCCTATTAAACACTTTAACAATATTATAAACTCATATATAATAAAGAAAAAAGTGAGGTGATTTTATGAGAATTGGATTAGGATATGATGTTCATAGACTAGTGCCTGATAGAAAACTTATATTAGGTGGAGTTACTATCCCATATGAGTTAGGTCTTCTTGGACACTCAGATGCTGATGTATTATTACATGCTATTATGGATTCTATACTAGGAGCTGCTGCTCTCGGTGATATTGGTAAACATTTTCCTGATACAGATGAAAGATTTAAAGGAATATCTAGTATAGAATTACTAAAGGAAGTTAATAATCTTATTACTTCTAAGGGATATAAAATTGGAAATATTGATGCTACTATAATAGCTCAAAAACCTAAAATGGCACCATATATTCCATTAATGATAAAAAATATTGCTTCTGCATTATCTGTAGATATAGATTTAATCAACATAAAGGCTACTACAGAAGAAGGATTAGGTTTTACAGGTGAAGGTGCAGGTATATCATCTCAAAGCATTTGTTTATTATTAAAATAAACAAATTAATAATATAAAAAACCTCTGTTCTTAAACAGAGGTTTTTTCAACAAACTGATGAATCAAAATATTTCTTTTTTATATTACTTCTGATAAATTCTTTTTAAGAATTTCTTTAAACTTTATTCCCTCATTTTCATCTTTAGTAGCATACTTACATATAGTTTTCCACTCTTGTGAAGATACTCCTATTTTGTTTTTAAACTCTTCTTCACTACCTGTTATCATAGTGGACTCTTCAACAAATTTCCCCAATTCTTCTGGACTATTAAATATTTTTAAATATAAAAATTCCGTATTATCTCCATACCAAGTTCTATTAAATAATCTTGCAAACTTAGATAACTCTGATAGCAATCTATCTTTTGGTAAATCCCACATTTTTTCTATCTTTTTATAGAAATCAATCATTAATTTACCCATCTCTTTATCTATTTGCCCACTTTTAATCCCATCCTTGACTATTTTTTCTACCGATAGAGGTGGCACTACAGTTATTACTTTTTTCTTGCCATGTATCCATTTATAGAATGCTTCCGGTAAAAAGGAATACTGAATATACCCTAATAATACTTTTTCATCTGGAAAATACGCATATATGTTATCAATACCGTTACTTTTACTAAAAATAAGAGTATGAATGTAAAGTGATTTTCCTTTTGGTGGATTTTGCATGAACATATGTCCTCTAATTGTATTATTCTCCATTATTATGTTTTCCCAAAACTTTAGGGAATTATAATTTTGCCTCACCATTATCACCTTTCTTTCTCCTATATAATTTAATTATATAAGATATTATATCCAATTTTCAATATTTTTTACTTACTTGACACCTTATATTATAAATTATTTTTATCTCATTATTTGACTTTTATTGTAAATTGAATAAAAAAATTTTTTATTATATAATATAGACATAAACAAAGCATATAAGGGGGTCTTTTATTGTTTTTTTGCGAAATATGCCATAAAAAAGCTGATATTCACCATATTGTTCATAGACATGAAGGTGGTTTTGATATAGAAATTAATTATAAATATTTATGTGAAGAACACCATAGGGGTAAAAATGGACCTCACCATTGTCTTGAAACTGATTTAAAATATAAATTAAAAATGCAACAAAAACTTTATATCCTTCTTACCAAAAAATTTTATAATTTTAGAGAAATAGGACAAGTATTAAATGCACCTTTTAACACTGTAAAAAGGTTAACTAAAAATATTAAACTATATAAAGAGGGATACAAAAGAGAAGATATAATTCTAAGACTTATGGGTAATACTTACTATACAGAAGAAATGATTGACGATATAAAACTTGAACATTTGATTAAAAACATATAATAATTACTTTAACGAGTTTTTATTTAAATATTGACATATATTTCTCTAATAACTATAATAAATTTTATAAAAATATTTTAACACGTTGAAGAGAAGAGTAAGTTAAATCTTCATTTTCAGAGAGAGAATATATTAGCTGAAAATATTCTTAAATGAACTTAACCGAAGACCATCTCTGAGTGGCTCTAATACAGCCCGTATATATCACGTTACGATAAGTTTTAAGTGACCTATTTTTATATAATTAGGTAATTAGAGTGGAACCACGGAATTTATACTTCGTCTCTATATTTAGAGATGGAGTTTTTTTATTTGAAATTAAACTTTATGGAGGTAGAAAATAATGATAAAAGTTACTTTAAAAGATGGCTCAGTAAAAGAGTTTGAATCAAGTTTATCAGTACTTGATATTGCTAAATCAATAAGCGAAGGCTTAGCTAGAAATGCTTGTTGTGGTGTTGTTGATGGTAAGGTTGTTGACCTTCGTCACATTGTAGATAAAGATGTTGAATTAAATATATGTACATTCGACTCTCAAGAAGGAAAAGATGCTGTAAGACATAGTATTTCACATGTACTTGCATATGCTGTAAAAAGATTATATCCTGAAACAAAACTTGCTATAGGTCCATCAATAGAAAATGGATTCTACTATGATTTTGATGTAGAAAATGCATTTTCTTCAGATGATATAGCTAAAATTGAAGATGAAATGAGAAAAATAATAAAAGAAAATCCTTCAATAGAAAGATTTGAATTACCTAGAGATGAAGCATTAAAATTAATGGCTGATGAACCTTATAAGATAGAACTTATTAATGACTTACCAGAAGATGAAGTAATATCTTTCTATAAGATGGGTGATTTTACTGATCTTTGTGCTGGTCCTCATTTAATGTCTATTAAAAATGTTAAGGCTGTTAAATTATTAAGAAGTGCTGGTGCTTACTGGAAGGGAAATGAAAAGAACAAGATGCTTTCTAGAATATATGGAACTGCATTCTTAAAGAAGTCTGACTTAGATGCTCATCTTGAAGCTTTAGAAGAAGCTAAAAAAAGAGATCATAATAAATTAGGAAGAGAACTTAAAATATTTACTACAGATGAATCTGTTGGTCAAGGACTTCCATTACTTATGCCAAAGGGAGCTAAATTAATGCAAATTCTTCAACGTTGGATTGAAGATCTTGAAGAAAGCAGAGGTTATGTTTTAACAAAAACTCCTTATATGGCTAAGAGTGACTTATATAAAATTTCTGGTCACTGGGATCACTATAAAGATGGTATGTTTGTTTTAGGCGATGAAGAAAAGGATGATGAAGTTATGGCATTAAGACCAATGACTTGTCCATTCCAATATACTATTTATAACGCTGAACAACATAGCTACAGAGAACTTCCTATAAGATATGCTGAAACTTCTACTTTATTTAGAAATGAAAACTCTGGTGAAATGCATGGTCTTATAAGAGTTAGACAATTCACTCTATCAGATGGACACTTAATAGTTACTCCAGAGCAATTAGAAGATGAATTTAGAGGCGTTGTATCTTTAATAGATTATATAATGACTACTTTAGGTATCGAAAATGATATAACTTATAGATTCTCTAAGTGGGATCCTAAAAATAAAGAAAAATATATAGATAATCCTGAAGCTTGGGAAAATACTCAAGATATTATGAGAAATATATTAAATCATATGGGACTTAACTACACTGAAGCTGAAGATGAAGCAGCATTCTATGGTCCAAAACTTGATATACAATTTAAAAATGTTCATGGTAAAGAAGATACAATAATAACAGTTCAAATCGACTTTGCATTAGCAGAAAGATTTAACATGACTTATATAGATAAAGATGGAGAAAAGAAATATCCATTTATAATTCACAGATCTTCAATAGGATGTTATGAAAGAACAATCGCAATGCTTATAGAAAAGTATGCTGGTGCATTCCCAACTTGGATGTCTCCTGTTCAAGTTAAGATACTACCAATTTCAGATAAATATAATGATTATGCTGAAAAAGTTGCTAATTCATTAAGAAATAAATCTGTAAGAGTTGAAACAGACTACAGAGCTGAAAAGATTGGATATAAGATAAGAGAAGCAAGACTTGAAAGAACTCCATATATATTAGTTGTTGGTGAACAAGAAGCTGAAAATAATACTGTTGCAGTAAGAAGTAGAAAAAATGGAGATGAAGGAAGTATAGCACTTTCTGACTTCGAATCTAGAATATTAACTGAAATAGCTAATAAAGAAAAGTAAAATTTAAGGGTTGCACTAAAGCAGCCCTATTTTTTATACATTTCAATTTAATATTTTAATAATGCTTAATATTTTAATTGCACTCTATAAATCTTTTTTCAGTAATAATATAATCAGCTTTTATATCATGATCTTCGCATGGTACTTTATCTAATAATTGAAAATCATATATTAATGCCACTTTAGATATATCTTTATTTATAGACTCTAAATACCTATCATAATATCCTCCCCCATATCCAACTCTTCCTCCATTATAATCAAATGCTACCCCTGGAAGAATAATTAAGTCTATATTATCTTTATTTAATATTATTTCATCACTGTTTGGTTCTAATATTCCATACCTATTCCCTACTAAATTTTCAAATGAATTAATTTTTACAGCATTCATTTCTTTTGTTTCAATATTAGTTTTAGGAACATATACATTCTTATTATCATAAAAAAAACAATTTATTATTTCTTTTGTATTAATTTCACTTCCAAAACCTATGTAAATAAAAATATTCTTACTTTTTTTATATAATTCTATATTTAATAATTTATTCTTTATTTTATTATCAAATATCTCTTTTTCCTCACTAAGCATATCTCTTTTTTCAATCATTAATTTTCTTAAAGTTTTCTTATCCATCACTTATCCCCTTTATTTTAATATATTTAGAAATCTCACTATTTCCTCTTCTTCAAGATATATCTGCCCTAAAGTTCCATGTTTCAAATCAACTTTCTTCAAGCTATGAAAATCTGAACCTGCTGTATATATTATTTTTCTTTCTTTAGCTACATTAATAAAAAAATCTGTATCCTCATCTCTATTTCTATAGTACTTTGCTTCTATACCATCAAAATCTAAATTTATTAATGTATTAAATACATCTCTTTTTAATAATACTGGATGAGCTAACACTACCTTTGCTCCGTAATAATGTAAAAATTCTATTCCAGCTTTTACTGTTAACTTTCCACCTTCTGATTTAAAACTTAAAGCTCCATTATGATATTTATAACATGATTTAAATCTTCTACTATTTATATTCTCTAATATCATCTTAAATTCCTTGTCTCTATATCCTTCATTATAAAAGTATCCTAAAATATGAACTCTATTTCCTTTATACCTAGTTGATAGCTCTATTCCTGGAATAACTTTTACTCCAAATATTTCTCCAACTTTAATAGCCTCATCATTTCCTGATACTCTATTATGATCTGTTAAACCTATTATATCCACTTTTCTTCTCTTAGCTAATAATACAATATCTCCCGGTTTTAACTCTCCATCAGATTTTGAAGAATGAATATGGAAATCTCCTTTTGAATACATAAATGACCCTCATGAATTCTTTTCATACTAATATAATATTAATTTCAAAAATATATTGTTATTAAAATATTTTTTTATTTTTTATTTATATATAATTTTTGTTTTATTTTTAGTTAATTCTACAAAAAGGTTTCTTATCTTTTTATTTTTACTATAATCAGCATTATGTTAACCTTTACCAAAATATTTTTTAAAATTGCTTTTATTATTTTAAAGTGATATTATATTTATAATATTTTACTATTTTTACATTATTTATATAATTTAAAATGGAGGATTGATAGTATGAATAAAAAATTTCTTTCGACTGTTCTTCTATCTATAATGACACTAACATTTCTTTCTGGTTGTGGTTCATCTTCTAGTGATAGTGAAGTTATTAAAATAGGTGGCATAGGACCATTATCTGGAGATGCAGCCACTTATGGTACATCTGTTAAAGAAGGTGCTGAATTATATCTTCAAGAAATTAATGATTCTGGTGGAATTGATGGTAAAAAAATAGAGCTAATCTTTGAAGATGATCAAGCTGATCCAAATTCAGCAAAACAAGCCTTTAATAAATTAGTAGATAAAGACGGTGTCTGTTCTATTTTAGGAGCTGTAACATCAGGTGCTACTCTTGCTATTGCACCAGATTCTACTAATAAAAAAATTCCTATGATTACTCCTAGTGCTACTGAACCAACTATAACAGATGTTGGTGGAAACTTTATGTTTAGGGGATGCTTTGTAGATTCATTCCAAGGAAAAATATTAGCTAAATACACTAAAGAAACATTAAATAAGAAAACTGCTGCTGTTCTTTATAATGTTGGCTCAGATTACTCAAAAGGTATTGCAGATGCCTTTAAAAAAGAATTTGAAGACAATGGTGGAAAAGTAGTTCAATTCTTATCATATAATGACGGTGATACAGACTTTAAAGCCCAATTGACTAAAATAAATAGTAATGCACCTGATGTATTAGTTTTACCAGACTACTATAATGTTGTTGGACTTATAGCTAAACAAGCTAGAGAAATGGGAATAAAATCTCAATTCTTAGGTGGAGATGGTTGGGAATCAGAGGACCTAATTAAGATTGGTGGAGATGCAGTTGATGGTGCATTATATATAAATCACTATTTTTCTGAAGATGATACGGACTTCGTTAAAAATTTTGTTACATCTTATAAGGAAAAATATAATAAGGAACCAGATGCCTTTGCAGCTCTTGGATATGATACATTTAAATGTCTAGTTACTGCAATAGATGATGCAGATAGTACTGATTCTGAAAAAATAAAAGATGCATTATTAAAAGTTAACTTAGATAGTGTTACTGGATCTATTAGCTTTGATGAAAATAGATCTGCTGTAAAGAGTGCTTGTATTATAAAAATTGATAAAGATAAAAAGGTATTAGCTGATAAGGTTAATCCTTAATACTTTTAAGGAGGAGTAGCTATGGAATTTATACAACAACTTATTAATGGTTTAGCCTTAGGTAGTGTATATGCTCTCCTAGCCCTTGGATATACAATGGTATATGGGATAATTCAACTAATAAACTTTGCTCATGGCGAAATCTATATGATAGGAGCATTTGCTGGTTTCTATGCATCTACTTATTTTAAGCTACCTCTATTACCAACATTAATTATAGCTATGATTGCATCAGCATTAACAGGATTTATAGTAGAAAAGATTGCATATAAACCTCTAAGAAACTCTCCAAGAATTACTCTATTAATTACAGCAATTGGTGTTTCATTATTCCTTCAAAATGCAATGAGAATATTAGTTGGAGCTAACCCTAAGGCTTTTCCCGATTTAATTCCTGCAAAAGCAATTAGAATTACTTCAGGACTTTATATAGAAACAAAAACAATATTAATGTTTAGTGTTTCTGCACTCCTTGTGCTTCTCCTTCAATTTATTGTTTATAAAACTAAGGTTGGAAAAGCTATGAGAGCTGCTTCTCAAGATATAGAAGCAGCCTCATTAATGGGTATTAATGTTAACAACACTATTTCACTTACTTTTGCTATTGGCTCTGCCTTAGCAGGTATTGCAGGTGTTTTAGTGGCAATATCCTATCCAAGCATAACTCCATATATGGGAACTATGCCTGGTCTTAAGGCCTTTGTTGCAGCAGTACTTGGAGGAATAGGTAGTATACCTGGTGCTTTACTTGGTGGACTTACAATGGGAATACTAGAAACTCTTACAAAAGCATATATATCAACAAGCTTCTCAGATGCTATAGCTTTTGGAGTATTAATTATAATCCTTTTAATAAAACCATCAGGTTTACTTGGAAAAAAGACCAGTGAGAAAGTGTAGGTGAAAATAACTTTGAAAAAATTTTTTAATAAAAAGATATTATTAGTATTAGGTGGTATATTAATTTCTTATTTTATTCTACTAGTACTAATGAGTACAAATATTATTAATTCTTATTATTCTGGAATTATTATTTTAACGTTAATCAATATTATATTAGCTGTTTCACTTAATCTAATTGTAGGATTTACTGGTCAACTTTGTTTAGGACATGCAGGCTTTATGGCAATAGGAGCATATACATCTGCTATTTTTACAATAAAAGCTAATTTTCCTTTTTTAATATCTTTACTATTATCAGCCTTAATTGCAGGTGTTTTTGCTGCTCTTATAGGGTATCCTACTCTAAAACTTACTGGTGATTATTTTGCAATAACTACATTAGCTTTCTGTGAAATAATAAGAGTTATTTTAATGAATATAGATTATGTTGGAGGTGCTCGTGGATTAACAGGGATACCAAATAAAACTAATTTCTCTATATCTTATGGATTTGTAGCATTAACAATTTTAATTATATACAATATAATACATTCTTCTCATGGTAGAGCAATGCTAGCAGTTCGTGAGAATGAAATAGCTGCAGAAGCTATGGGTATAAATACTTTAAAATATAAAATGATGGCATTCATAATAGGTGCTGTCTTTGCTGGTCTTTCTGGCGGATTATATTCTCACTATATGGGATATATAACTCCTACTTCATTTGATTTTATTAAATCTATAGATTATTTAACATTTGTTGTATTTGGTGGCATGGGATCATTATCTGGATCAATAATATCAACAATAATATTAACATTCCTACCAGAACTTTTAAGATTTCTTAGCGATTTTAGAATGGTTATATATCCATTATCTTTAATATTACTTATGATATTTAGACCTCAAGGATTATTAGGAGATAAGGAACTTTCATTAAAAATCTTTAAATTAAAACGAAGAGAAAAAAATAATACTATAAAAAATAATGAAAAGGAGGTTTAGCTATGTTAGATGTAAATGACTTATCTATTGAATTTGGTGGTATAAAAGCTGTCTCAGATTTTAATATGCATATTGATAATAAAGAAGTAGTTGGACTTATTGGTCCAAATGGAGCTGGAAAAACTACCGTATTTAATATGTTAACAGGGGTTTACTCTCCTACATCAGGTACTATATGTTATCTTGGCGATAATATTCAAGGATTAAAACCATATAATATTACCAAGAAGAAAATTGCTAGAACATTTCAAAACATAAGATTGTTTTCTAATTTAACAGTACTTGATAATGTAAAAATAAGTTTTAACCATAGAATTAATTATTCTCTTCTAGATTCTATTTTAAGAACTCCTAAGTTTAGAAAAAAAGAAAAAGAAATTAATGAAAAAAGCTTAGAACTTTTAAAAATATTTGGACTAGAATCTAAATGTTATGATTTGGCTAAAAACCTTCCTTATGGAGAACAGCGAAAACTAGAAATTACTAGGGCATTAGCAACAGGACCTTCTTTGTTACTACTTGATGAACCTGCTGCTGGTATGAACCCTCAAGAAACTATTGAACTTATGAAACTTATAAATTTTGTTAAAAGCAAATTTTCCATATCAGTTTTGTTAATAGAACACGATATGAAACTTGTTATGGGAATATGTGAAAAAATTATTGTTTTAGATTATGGTAAAAAAATAGCTGAAGGTACTCCTGAAGAAATAAAGAATAACAAAAAAGTTATAGAGGCTTACCTTGGAGAGGGGGCATAAAATAATGTTAAAATTAAATAATGTTAATTTATATTATGATAGCATACATGCTCTAAAAAATATTTCTTTAGAAGTTAAACAAGGGGAAATTGTAACATTAATTGGTGCAAATGGTGCTGGAAAAACCTCTACCCTAAAAGCTATCTCTGGACTTCATCCATTAAGAAGTGGAATTATAACATTTAAGGATATAAATTTAAATAAAACTCCATGCCATAAAATTGTATCACTAGGATTATCTCACGTTCCTGAAGGAAGAAGAGTTTTTCCTAATATTTCAGTAAAAGAAAACTTAGAATTAGGTGCTTACCTAAGAAAAAATAAATCAGAAATAAGAGAAAGTCTTGAAGGTGTTTATACTAAATTTCCTATATTAAAAGAAAGAAAAAATCAACCTGCAGGCACTTTATCTGGCGGAGAACAACAAATGCTAGCAATAGGAAGAGCTCTTATGAATAAACCTGAAATGTTAATCCTAGATGAACCCTCAATGGGTCTTGCTCCAATGGTTGTTAAAGAAATCTTTAATACTATCGTTGAAATTAATAAGCTAGGAACTACAATACTTTTAGTAGAACAAAATGCAAATATAGCTCTTTCCATTGCTGATAGAGCTTATGTATTAGAGACAGGAAGCATAACATTATCTGGTAGTGCAAAAAGTCTTCTTAATAATGAAAGCGTGAAAAGTGCTTATTTAGGTCAATAAAATTAAAGGCGTAGAGGTTAATTCTACGCCTTTACTTATATTTCAATTGTACTTTCATCTAACCATGTATATTGAGGTCTTATAACTTTAATATCTTCTCTTAATTTATGTAAAGCTTCATCTTTTTCTTTACACTCAAGCATTATATCTATATCTCTATTATATTCTTTTGCTTTTTCTAAGAACTCTATAAATGATATTGCATCTATATAGTCAGCATGTCTTCTATCATTTTCAAACTCTCTTGGTGTAGAGAAATGTAGCTTTGGTGGTAAAATTTCATTATTCCATGTATCAAATACATCACTTAGAAAATTAGTAATATCTTCACCATTATTATTACAATTATGATGGTGTATATCTAAAACCATTGGAATATTTAATATATTACATAAATATAGAACTTCTTTTGCAGTATATGTTTTATCATCATTTTCTATTATTAATCTTGATTTTATATTATCAGGAAAGGTTTTAAAATTTTTTATAAATCTTTCTAAGCCTTTTTCTTTTCCTCCTGTAGCACCACCAACATGAATAACCATCTTTCCTTCAGGATAATTTAAATCTTCAAACCATTGTACTTGATTTAATAAATTTATTTTTGTATTTTCTACCACATTAGGTTTTATACTATTTAAAACATTAAATTCATCTGGATGAGTATCTACCCTCATTTTACTTTCTCTTATTAACTTTCCTATATGCTGAAATTCCTTTTTAAATATTTCTCTATGTCCCCAATACCCTACTTCAGGATGTGTAACTAAAGGAATTAATGCTGATGTTATTCTATAAAAATGTATATTATTTTCTATGTTATATTTTATTATTCTTTCTAAATCATTTAGATTAGATAAGGTTACTGCTTTTAACTTCTCTTTTCTATTATTCTCTCCTATAATCTTACTAAAGTTTTTATATGTAACAGTACTAGATGATGTTACTTTTTTACCTAACCTTTTAGCAATAGCAACGTAGCCAAGTCTAACTTTCATAAAATCAATCCTTAGTTTTTTAGATTATTTTATGTAGATTAAAATTTATTATGTATATTTATAATGTCTCTAAGAATTGATGCTGCTGCATTTCTTGTACCTGATGCTCCTCCCATTATTGTTACATCTCCTAATGTATCTGTATTAAAGTAAATCCCTTTATTTTTTCCCTCCACTGAATATAATGGATGGCTTTTATCTAATTTTTCTGGAGATACACTCACACGAATTTTATTATCTTTTTTATAAGCTTTTCCTAATAACTTTATTTTTTTATTTTCTAACTTAGCACTATTTATTTCATTTATTGATACCTTTGTTATTCCTAATATATTAGCCTCATTTATATTTAGATTTGCTCCCATTAATACATTTGCTAATATTATCATTTTAGTTGCTGTATCAAAACCCTCTACATCTAAACTTGGATCAGTTTCTGCAATACCTAATTCCTGTGCTGTTCTTAAAGCCTCATTATAAGAAATATTTTTATCTTCCATCTCTTTTAAAATATAATTTGTAGTTCCATTTAATATTCCCTCAATAGATATAATATCTGCACCTGCACAGTCTACTAACCCTCCACTTATACTAGGTAAAGCACCACCAGTAGTACATCCAATTCCTAGTGATACATTATTTTCATAAGCTAACTTTTTTAGCTCACTATATGCATTTAATATTGGTCCTTTATTCCCAGTAACTACATTAATCTTATGATTTAAGGCACACTTTATATATGATAGAGCTGGTTCTCCTGTTTCCTTATTAGTTGGAGTTAATTCTACTAAAAAATCTAATTCTTTATCTAATAAATTATTATAAGTAATTCCATTATTCCAATTTCTATGACTTTCTATATTGTTCTCAAGAGAAATTATATCTTCTAATATTAATCCATTATTATTTACAACTCCACCTTTTGAATTTAATATAAATATTAATTTACAAGGTATATCTTTATCTTTTAACAATCTTATAAAGGCTTTTCCTACTCCCCCATATCCTATTAATCCTATTCTCATATTCTTCCCCTCCAAAAAAATACTTATTATAATTATAGCAAAAAAATGCAACTCATAACTTTAATGAGTTGCATTCATATTATCATTACTTAATTATTTTTACTGACATTTTTTCTAACATGGATTCTGAATTTAATACGCACTTTTCATTATTTAATAAATCTACTCCATGTAAATTTAAAGAAATATCTAGCTTCTTCTCTTCTCCATTATTAATTACTACAGTTACTTTATTATTATTATATATTCTTTCAAAAATTATTATATTATCTTTACAGTATAACTCTTTATATTCACCATGAGTTAGTGCTATATTTTCCTTTCTTATTTTAATAAGTTTTTTAAAATAGTCTCTAAGGTTTAAATCTTGCTTTTCTTCTTCCCATATCATACACTTTCTATTTTGTGGATCATCTCCACCATCCATACCTATTTCATCTCCATAATATATATATGGTACTCCTAAATAAGTAAATTGAAATGCTATTGCAAGTTTAAATGCTTCTATATCATTATTACATTCTGTTAAAAATCTCTTTGTATCGTGACTTCCAACTAAGTTCCACATTTGCTTTACAATAGAATCCATATAAAGCATTCTATTTTCTCCTAATATATTTGAAAATTGCTCACTTGTTATATTTCTTTTTGCAAAAAAATCAACAACGCTATTTCTAAATGGATAATTCATTATACTATCTAATTGATCTCCTTTTAAAAAAGAATTAGCTTCATGCATTATCTCTCCTATTATTACAGCATCTTTATTAATAGCTTTTATTCTCTTTTTAAATGCTCTCCAAAAGTCATGACCAATTTCATCACAAACGTCTAATCTCCATCCATCTATTCCAACTTCTCTTATCCAAAACTCCCCTACATTAAGTAGATATTCTCTTACCTCTTCATTATAAGTATTAAGCTTTGGCATATTTCCAAAGGCTTTACCAAAAGTATAATAGTTAACCTTTTGTGTTGACACAGGATAATAATCTATGAAATACCAATCCTTATACTTAGATTTCTCCTGATTTTCAAGTACATCATTAAATGCAAAAAATTGATTTCCAGAATGATTAAATACTGCATCTAAAATTAATTTCATACCTTTTTCATGACACTTTCTAACTAACTCCTTAGCAGTGTCAACTGTTCCAAATTGAGGGTCTATATTAAAGTAATCGTTTGTATTATACTTGTGTGTTGTATCAGATTTAAATATTGGTGTTAAATATATTATATCTACTCCTAAATCTTTTATATAATCTAACCTATTTATTATTCCTTGAAGATCTCCTCCATACATTGACCTATGAGTTATTTCTCCTCCCCATGGAAGTACATCCTTAGGATTTATACTCTTATCACCATTACAGAATCTTTCAGGGAAAATTTGATATGCTATACTCTCCTGCATCCAAGAAACTTCTTCATATAAATCTTCTTGTGCTATATAAGGAAATATATATGGATAATCTAACCTTTCTCCATCTCTTACTCCTCTTTCATTTAAAGTTGCTATATTACCTTCTTTATCAATTAAGATAAAGTAATATTGATATCTATTTCTTCTTACATTTATATCTACTTGAAAATAACTAAAAAGCTCTGTTTCTGCTACAATACTCATTTCTTTTTGTTCATATGGACTATTTTCCATATATTTATCTTTATAATAAACTATGCATTTATCAATATCATCTCTTACTGTTCTAACTCTTAATGTTAATGTATTTAAATCTTTTCCATATGCATATGGTGCTTCTGTAACATGATATATCCCATATTTATTCATAAAATCTCCTCCAAAAAGTGTATTATCATTTATCTATATGGTTAGTATCCTTTTACAAATCCCGGGTAAGAAAAGTCACTTAACATCTTTTATTTATATGATTATTATAACAAATAAAATTGCTTTTACTTGTATATTTATTATATAATATGTATATTAGTAGGGTTATTTTGAAATTTTTAAAATATATGGGGTGATTTTTTTGTACGAACACTTTAAATCTGATAAAAATATTTTTAGCAATGATATATCTTTTTTAATAAAATTAAGAGATAAACCTGGATTAATTCATCTTGCAAAAGAAAAACATAAAGAAGAAATAGAAGAAGAAGTGTCTATAGAGAATAAGCGTAATGATTTATTAATTTGGAATGCTATTTATACTAAAGAAATAGTTGAAAATGGAATATCTACTAAGTATCTTCATCCAATATATAATAAATTTTATGATATAATTCCAACTTTAAATACTATAGAAGCCCTTCAAGATCTAGAGCTTAAAATGATAGATACTTATATAAACCTTATTATAAATGATGTTGAGGTAACTCAAAATCATGTTATAAATAGAGTTCTTAAACATCTTCATTTAAATATAGAAAGCCATATTTCACTTGAAAAACTAGCTTCAGAAGTTAATCTTTCCCCAGGCTATATATCTGATTGTTTTAAAAAAGAAATGGGTATGACAGTTATGAAATATGCAAAAAAGATAAGAATAGATAGAGCTAAGGTTCTATTATTAACAACTAATGAAAGTATTTTAGATATAGGATTAACATTAGGCTTTCATGATCAAAGTCATTTTTATAAAACATTTAAATCTTTTACTGGAGTTTCACCATCTGAATATAGAAATAATAACTATAGCTAATAAAAAAGGAATTATTACTTTTCATAGAGTAATAATTCCTTTTAATATTATTCAGAAAATAAGTTAGTTGATAAATAACGTTCTCCTGTATCAGGTAATAATACAACTATATTTTTACCAGCATTTTCTGGTCTTCTAGCTAATTCTGTTGCTGCATAAGTAGCTGCTCCAGATGATATTCCAACTAAAAATCCTTCAGTTTTAGCTATTTCTCTTGAAGTAGAAAATGCATCTTCATTTTCTATAGTTATTATCTCATCATAAACTTTTGTATTTAATGTATCTGGAATAAAGCCTGCACCTATACCTTGAATCTTATGTGCTCCTGGCTTTCCTTTAGATAACACTGGAGAACCTGCTGGCTCTACTGCTACTATTTTAATATTAGGATTTTTTGATTTTAGATATTCTCCAACTCCTGAAATAGTTCCTCCAGTACCTACACCAGCTACAAAGATATCAACATTACCATCTGTATCTTCCCATATTTCTGGACCTGTTGTATTTTTATGAGTTTCTGGATTTGATACGTTAGTAAATTGTGATGGAATAAATGAGTTTACTGTTGCTTGAGCTAACTCACTTGCTTTATCTATTGCTCCTCTCATGCCCTTTGCACCTTCTGTAAGAACAACTTCTGCTCCATATGCTTTTATTAAGTTACGTCTTTCAACACTCATAGTTTCTGGCATAACTATTATTACTTTATACCCTTTAGATGTTCCAACTGAAGCTATTCCTATTCCTGTGTTACCACTAGTTGGTTCTATTATTACTGATCCTTCTTTTAATAATCCCTTTTCCTCTGCATCTTCTATCATAGCCTTTGCTATTCTATCTTTTACACTACCAGCTGGATTAAAGTATTCTAATTTAGCAATTATTTTTGCCCCCAAATTCTTACTATCACTATAATTCTTTAATTCTAATAAAGGTGTTCTTCCTATTAACTCTGCAATATTTCCATATATCTTTGACATATTAATCAACCTCCATAAATTAATCCACCCAAAACATATCTGTTAAGTATGTTTACTATGTTATTAGTATATGCCTAATTCCTTATCTTGTCAATACTTTAATAAAAAATCCAAAAAATATATTTTATAGTAAACAAGAAATGCCATAGATAATTTAAATTGTTAATACTTTTCTAATGTATATTGACAAAAAAGGGTTAAAATATAGTATAATATTTCATATATGAAAAGTATGAACAAAGGAGGTTATAACAAATGAAAATTTCCTCTAAAGCTAGATATGGTCTTGCTTCAATGATATATATAGCAAAAAATATATCTGAAAATGAGTGTATAACAATAATTAATATTGCTAATGCATTAAATATTTCGAAAATATATTTAGAACAAGTTTTCTCCCTTTTAAAAAGAGCTAATCTTGTTACATCTATAAAAGGCGCACAAGGTGGATATCAATTAGCAAGGTCTATAGATAATATAACAGCAAAAGATATTATAGGGGCTATTGAGTTAAGCCTATTTGATAAAACAGACTCTACTGTTTTAGAATCAGCTATTGATATTGAAAAGTCTATGGAGTCATTAATTTGGGATAAATTAGATGAAGATATTTCAAAAAGATTATCTTCTATAACATTACGTAACTTAATAGATGAAGCAGAAAAATTTAATCCAAATTTAAATACAATGTTCTATATTTAAAAAGGTTTCACTTCTTAGTAGAAGTGAAACCTTTTTAGAAATGAAAATCTAATTTTCCTCTTCTATTTTGTAACGGTAGCTTAAAATCAAGAAATCTTAATCCTGCAGGTGTTGTTTTGTCTGCTAGTATATGAAGAATATATCCTAATATAAACC
>JAFADP010000125.1 GCA_023424785.1 Bacillota bacterium | reverse complement strand
GATGTCTAGCCGTTGTAACACTCCCTTGTTCTATATAACAGGGAGCTAACAACGGACACGACCCTAGATTAACTCAGCTAAATTCAGTAGGAGATAAAAACTCCTACTGAATAAGTTTCGTTTTATGGTTAAAAGATAAAGCAAATTTTATGGATTAATTTTACATAATATGGTAGAATATCCTTAAAGAAGTAGAAGGGGTGAGGTAGGTTGGAACAACTACAGATAATTTGTGATAAAGACAGCCCACAGACTTTAAATCAGGAGATCTTACTCAAAGCTATTTATAATGGGAAGGATAAAATTGAGTATAAATTTATAATTGGTAGTGGTGGTGTGTGGAACACAGTACAAGACTTTTCTGAAGAAAGTATTTTCAGGTGGAATCCTAAAAAGGAGGGAGATTATACTATAATGGTACAAGGGAAGAAGGCAGACTCTAGAAAGTCATTTCATTGTATAGCAAAAAAAGATTATTCTATATGTGAAGTAAATAATGATAGAATAATTCAAGATGTTATTGTTGAAAAAGATAAACTTATAGTTGGTGAAAAGTTAGTTGTTGAAGTTGTTAGTAGTAGTGAAGATCCTATTTTAGTTAGATTTATGCATAAGGGAAAAGAAGATTGGGAAATAATAAAGGATTATTCAACAGATAATAAGTTAATATATACAGTTAATAAAGAGGGGAAGCAAGAAATATTAATTGAGTGTAAGAGATTAGATTCTGAAGATAACTTTGATGAATTTACTACAGTTATATTTGAGGCTAACTTACCTAAAAAAATAGAAATTACTGACTTTAAGTGTTTAACTAAAAATTTATTAGTTAATGAAGAATTGGTTTTTAAGGTTAAAGATAATATTGAGGATAAAAGAACTTTATTATATAAATTTATAAAGATAAATAAAGAAGGCAGGGCTACATGCATTCAAGATTATTCGTCAAGAAATATAATAACTTTTAAAGAAAGAGAAGCTGGTAAATATAAGTTACTTTGTTTAGTTAGAGATTTGCTTTCTGTTGAGGAGTATGACGATAGAGCATTAATTGAATATACTATTAAACCATATAATGATATTAAAATAAATAGATTTACAACAGATATGAGTTCACCTCAAATAAATGGAACATTAGTAAAGTTAAAAGGTGATGTTATTGGAGGTACAGATATTATTTATAGGTATATAATAGAAGGACCAGTTTGTGAAGATTCAGGATATATTAGAGAAGATACCTATGAATGGCTACCAAGAAGAGAGGGAGACTATATAATAACATTAGAAGCAAAGGACGTATCATTTCGTGGAGAATTTGAAGATAAAAAGGTTATAAAATTTTCTATTGATAGAAAAGCAGATAAACCAGTAAAAATATTAGATATAATTGTTGATGATGAAAGTAAGATTTTAGTTGGCAATCCTGTAAGTATAAAAGTAATATCAGAAGGAGGATTATCTTTAAAATATTCTTTTACAATATATTTTAATGGTAAAGTTAAAGAGAATATAAGGTTTAGCAAGAATAATTGGATTAATTTTATTCCTGATGAAAAGGGAGAATATGAAATTGAAATTAAAGTGAAAGATAAGTATACTACTAAGGAATATGATAGTCATACTTTTGTATATCTTAAAGCTAGAGAATACTTACCAGGAGAAATAGATTATATTTTACTTCCTCATAAGAATAATTATCTAGTTGATGATATAATAGATATAGAAACTATAGTGCAAAATACAAAGGATGTATTACTTAAATATGTGACAGAGATAAATGGATGTACAGTTGAAGATACTGGATTTATAGAGACTAAAAAAATTCAAATAAGACCTCAATGTGCAGGAAAATATAAAATTTATATTTATGCTAAAAATGTAAAATGTGAAGGGGAATATGATACTAAAAAAAGTGTTATATTTCATGTTTTAGATAGAACACCAGTTATTAATACAAATATAAAGATGGATAAGGAAGTAGTTAATGTTAATAAAGAAGTTACTTTTATTGCAGAAAGTAATGGTGGAAAAGAAGTATGTTATGAATTTTATATAATGGAGAATAACAATTGGATAAAGGTGCAAGGATATAGTAGAAAAAATAAGTATACATTCATTCCTTTTTTAAAAGGAGACTATAGAGTTATGGTATTGGCAAAAAGTTTCTATAAAAAAGTAAGTTACGAAGATTATTGTGAAAGTAGTTTTAAGGTAGTTTAGAAATTTTTATTATACACTAGGAGTTGAATTATGGAACGATTAGATAAGATTATTTCAAATTTAGGGTACGGAAGCAGAAAAGAAATTAAACAATTAGCAAGAAAAGGATTTATAGAGGTAGATGGTACGATAGTAAAAGATAGTGGCATGGCTGTAGATCCAGAAAAATCTGTAATAAAAATCAATGGAGAAGAAATATTCTATAGAAAATATATTTATTTAATGATGAATAAACCTGATGGAGTAATATCTGCAACATTTGATAATAGAGATGAAACAGTTGTTGATTTATTAGAAGTAGAGCATCAGGTATTTAATCCATTTCCTGTAGGAAGATTAGATAAGGATACAGTAGGATTATTGTTATTAACTAATGATGGTGAATTAAATCATAGATTATTATCACCAAAGTGGCATGTTGATAAAGTATATTATGCAAAAATTGATAAAAAAGTAGATGAAAATGATGTGGAAGCTTTTAAAAAAGGTATAACATTAGATGATGGTTATTTATGTAAAGAAGCTAAATTAGAGATATTAAGCTCTAATGAAAATGGATCTGAAATAAGACTTACAATACAAGAAGGTAAGTTCCATCAAGTAAAAAGGATGTTTAATGCAGTAGATAAAGAAGTTATATACTTAAAAAGAATTGAATTTGGTGGTTTATCTTTAGATGAAACATTAGAAGAAGGTGAATATAGAGAATTAACAGATGAAGAAATACAACTTTTAAAAGGAAAATAACGAATAGTATAAATAAATGAAAGAAAAATTTTAAACTTAAATAATAAATAAAAAAAATTAGGATAAATTTCTTGCATTTTTAAATATTATCTCATATAATATCTATGCGAGGATAAATAAAAGGAATAGATAGCCCCCTTTTTATTTATTGCTTATTGCTATGGCACAACCTAGCCCCAAGGGTTGTGCTTTTTTCATACCCTTAAATGCAAGAAAAAAATCTTTATATTTTAGTAATGCAAGAAATAGTACAAAAATAAAAGTTGATAATGCCATTTCTAACAGTTATAATTATTATAAGTTTATAAATGGAAAAGTTATAGACCATATTATTCTTTTGTCCTTAATTTTATTAGGATAAGGGATTTTTTTATGTGAATTAAAAAAATAATAAGGAATGGTGAAAAAATGAGTTTGGAGAAATTAGCAAATCTTATGTTTCCTGGTATAGATAAGGAAAGAGAATACTATTTAGAAAAATATCCTGAAAGAGATTTAAAAGAAGGTGCTAGAGTTGTAAGATATGCACCAAGTCCAACAGGTTTTCAACATATTGGAGGAGTATTTGCTGCTTTAATTAATGAAAGATTAGCTAGTCAAAGTGGTGGTATTTTTTATTTAAGAATAGAAGATACAGACCAAAAAAGAGAAGTAAAAGGTGCTATAGCAGATACAATAGAAACAATGAAAAACTTTGGCATGAACTTCAATGAAGGAATGACTGGAGAAGAAAGTGAAATAGGAGCATATGGTCCTTATAGACAAAGTTTAAGAAAGGAAATTTATAAAACTTTTGCTAAAGATTTAGTTAAGAAGGGATTAGCGTATCCTTGTTTCTGTACACCAGAAGAATTAAATGCTACAAGAGATAAGCAAACAGCTGAAAAAATTACACCAGGATATTATGGTGAATATGCAACTTGTAGAAATATATCTTCAGAAGATGCAATAAAGAGAATAGAAAATGGAGAATCTTATATAGTAAGATTAAAGTCACCTGGTAATGCTGAAGAAAGAGTTGAATTACATGATTTAATAAAGGGAGATATATCTTTCCCAGAAAATGATCAAGATATAGTAATAATAAAATCAGATGGTCTTCCTACATATCACTTTGCTCATGCAATAGATGATGCGTTAATGCACACAACTGATGTAATAAGAGGTGAAGAATGGTTATCATCACTTCCAATACATTTACAATTATTTGATGTATTAGGATTTAAGAGACCTAACTATGCTCATATACCAACTATAATGAAGCAAGATGGTGGATCTAAGAGAAAACTTAGCAAGAGAAAAGATGCAGAAAGTGCTGTAAGTTATTATAAAGAAGAAGGATATCCTATGATTTCAGTTATAGAATATCTATTAAATATAATTAACTCAACATACGAAGAATGGAGAGAAGAAAATCCAACAGTAGATTATCATGAATTCCCAGTAGCTTTAGAAAAAATGAGTAAGAGTGGAGCTTTATTTGATATAGCTAAGTTAAATGATGTAAGTAAAAATGTTATATCTAAGATAAAGGCAGAAGATGTATATAATTACTATGTTGAGTGGGCTAAAGAATTTGATACAGAAATGTATGAATTAGTTACTAATAATGAAGCTATGATGAAAGAAGTATTTAACATAGATAAAGAAGGTCCTAAGCCAAGAAAAGACTTTGCTAAATGGAGCGATGTAAGAGAAAAAATATTCTATTTCTTTGATGAATTATTTGATAAGGATGAAAATATAGAATTACCAAAAACTCTAGAATTAGAAGAAGCTAAGAAAGTTATAGAAGCTTATGAAAAGGCATATAATTTTAATACAGATCAAGAAACTTGGTTTAATGAGCTTAAGGCATTAGCTGTTGAGTTAGGATATGCAACTGATAGAAAGAAGTATAAGAAGAACCCAGAAGAATATAAAGGTATGGTTTCAGATGTGGCTGGAGCAGTAAGAGCTGCTTTAACTCACAGAGCAAATACACCTGATTTATATACAATAATGCAAATTATGGGTGAAGAAAAAGTAAGAGAAAGATTTAAGAAGTTTATATAATAAAAATAAAGTAGATAAAAAAATAGCTACTACAAATTTGATTTTGTAGTAGCTAATTTTTTATAGTTTAAAAGAGCTCTTTAATGAAACTATTCTATTAAATACTAAGTTATTATCTGTAGTATCTTTAGGATCTACATTAAAGTAACCATGTCTAAATAATTGATATTTTTCATTTTTATTTGCATCTTTTAGTGTTGGTTCAATAAATCCTTTTAATACAGTTAATGAATTAGGATTAATTTGTTCTAAGAAATGCTTATCTTTATTTTCTTCTATATCATCAAGAATTAATGGTTCATAAAGTCTAAATTCAGCAGGAATTGAATTATTAGCATCAACCCAATGAATAGTTCCTTTAACCTTTCTTCCAGTAAAACCGCTTCCACTCTTAGTTTCTGGATCGTATGTACAATGAATTTCAACTACATTTCCATCTTCATCTTTAATAACTTCGTTACACTTTACAAAATAAGCACCCTTTAATCTTACTTCATTACCAGGGAATAATCTGAAGTATTTCTTTGGTGGATTTTCCATGAAGTCTTCTCTTTCTATATATAATTCTCTAGAGAAAGTAACATTTCTGCTTCCTGCACTTTCATCATTAGGATTATTTTCTATAGAAAGTATTTCATTTTGTCCTTCAGGATAATTTGTTATGACAAGTTTTAGTGGATTTAAAACTGCCATAGCTCTTTTTGCAGATATATTTAAATCTTCTCTTATAAAGTATTCAAGCATTTGTTCATCAACAACAGAATTTGCTTTAGCAACTCCAATTTCTTGACAGAAATTTCTTATTGATTTTGGAGTGTATCCCTTTCTTCTAAGACCAGCAATAGTAGGCATTCTTGGGTCATCCCATCCATCAACTATTCCTTCATCTACAAGAAGTTTAAGTTTTCTTTTACTCATAACTGTATTTGTAATATTTAATCTAGCAAATTCATATTGTCTTGGAACACATTCCATTTCACATTCTGAAACAACCCAGTCATAAAGAGGTCTATGATCTGCAAACTCTAATGTACATATTGAGTGAGTTATTCCTTCAATAGCATCTTCTAATGGGTGAGCAAAATCGTACATAGGATATATGCACCACTTATCTCCAGTATTATGATGTGAAGAGTGAGATATTCTATATAGAATAGGATCTCTCATATTAAGATTTGGAGAAGTCATATCTATCTTTGCTCTAAGAACTTTTTCTCCATCTTTAAATTCTCCATTTTTCATTCTTTCGAAAAGATCTAGATTTTCTTCAACACTTCTATTTCTATAAGGACTTTCTTTTCCAGCTTCAGTTAATGAACCTCTGTATTCTTTCATTTCTTCAGGTGTTAAGTCACAAACATAAGCTTTACCTTTTTTTATTAATAGGATAGCTTTTTCATACATTGTATCAAAGTAGTTAGAAGCAAAAAATAGATTATCCCAATCAAAACCAAGCCACTTAACATCTTCTTTTATTGATTCAACATATTCAGTATCTTCTTTTATTGGATTTGTATCATCAAATCTTAAGTTAGTTTCTCCGTTAAACTCATCTGCTAATGAAAAGTTTAAGCAGATTGACTTTGCATGGCCAATATGAAGATATCCATTTGGTTCAGGTGGAAAACGAGTAATTACCTTAGATGTTTTTCCACTTTCTAAATCATCTATAACTATATTTCTAATAAAATTAGAAGTAGTATTTTCTGTTGACATATTTTCTTTCCTCCTTGGAGTAATTTATTAATCTTTTAGTTATTATTACCTCTAATTTTAATCCAATATCAATAAAAAATAAAGGTATTTATACCATTATTCTTTTTTCAAGAGGATTATATTGTAATTCATAAACATACCCTTCAAATATTATCTCTTTATTCTCTATTTTTAATAAATCAATAGGTTTTGTTAATGTAATATGTTTAGGACTATTCCAAACATTACTTTTATTTAATAGCATTGTTACAAATTGTGAGCAGAAATAATAATTTTTCCTTTCGAAAGGTTTATTAAGTAAAACCATAAATAAACCTAAAAAATTATATTTATACATATCTGCATTAATAACAAATTTATTTACTTCGTCCTTTATTATTTTAAGGCTTGTACCGCTTACGGGAATTTTGTAAATTAAACAATATGATAATGGAGATTTAGCATATACTCCTTTGTGTAAACTCTCTATAGCAAATCCTCCGTAGAAAGGATTATTAGGATATTTTCTACAAAAAGAATATAAATTATCAAACTTATTATCAAAGCTTATTGATACATG
Organism: Bacillota bacterium; assembly: GCA_023424785.1. Classification (GTDB taxonomy): domain Bacteria; phylum Bacillota; class Clostridia; order Clostridiales; family Clostridiaceae; genus Clostridium. The sequence goes on along the minus strand of JAFADP010000125.1, from coordinate 15,394 downwards.
AGTAAAATTACTGCCTGTAACTAGTCCTATTAATCTAGATAACCATGTAGGTGTTTTAGAAAACACAAGGTATATATAATTTGTATCCATAGAGATTTATCTCCTTAAATATTAATTAACTTAAAGTATATAAGAGATATTATATAACAAAATAGAAGCGTATAGGAAATTTTTAATTTAAAATTAAAAAATTATGAATATAACAAATATGAAAGAACAAAATAATTATATGAAAGGATGTGATTAATATGGTAAATAAACCTGGAAGTTGTAATCCTATGCAAAAAGGTATTAGAAGACAACAGGTACATAAAAATCAAAATAAAGTAGGAGATTCTGAAGAAAAATCATACTATGAAAATTTTAATGGAGAAAAAATAAAGTAAAATAAGAAAAGCTATTTCAGTAAGTTATGTAGAATTAACTTTATTGAAATAGCTTTTTAATTTTTATTAATATATAATTTACTTATTATGATAAAAATAGGGGGATTTTATTTTGTTAGGGACAATAGTAAACTGTATAACAATATTATTAGGATGCTTAGTAGGTTTTATAGCTAAAGGAAAAATTCCAAAGAGAATTGAGAACACAATAATGAATGGATTAGCACTATGTACTATTTATATAGGTATATCAGGTACATTACAAGGAACTGATACATTACAAATTATTATATGTATTGCAGTTGGAGCGTTAATTGGAGAAATAATAGATTTAGATAAGAAATTGGAACATTTGGGTGTGTTTATTGAAGAGAAAGTATACAAAAAAGGAGATAAAGGAAGTATAGCCGAAGGATTTATAGCATCAAGCCTTTTGTTCTGTGTTGGAGCTATGGCTATAGTTGGGGCTTTAGAAAGTGGTTTAAAGGGTGAACATTCAACTCTTTTTGCAAAATCAATATTAGATGGAATATCCTCTATTATATTTACTTCTACATTAGGAATAGGAGTTATATTTTCTACTTTTACTGTACTTATTTATCAAGGTGGAATTACCTTATGTGCAGGAGTACTTTCAGGATTTCTAAGTGAAGCTGTCATTACTAATATGTCTGCTGTAGGGGGAATATTAATTTTGGGATTGGGATTAAATATGCTTAAAGTGACAAGAATAAAAATAGCAAATTTATTACCAGCAATATTTATACCTATTATATTTGGATTATTTTGATTATACATATGATATAATTATATAGTATTTAAGAAAGGAGGAGTAACGATTTGGATTTAAAATCATTACTTAATAAGGAACAATATGAAGGGGCTAGTACAGTAAATGGGCAAGTTCTTATATTAGCTGGAGCTGGATCTGGAAAAACCAGAGTTCTTACATATAGAATGGCTCATATGATAGAGGATTTAGATATACCTCCTTATAATATTTTAGCAATTACTTTTACAAATAAGGCTGCTAAAGAAATGAGGGATAGAGTTAGAGCTATTGTTGGTGATAGAGCAGATGATATGTGGATATCAACATTCCATTCTACTTGTGTAAGAATTTTAAGAAGAGAAGTAGAGAATATAGGATATAAAAGTAATTTTACAATTTACGATACATCAGATCAAAAAACATTATTAACTGAATGTATGAAGGAGCTTAATATAGATACCAAGGATATTGAGATAAGAGAAGTAGCAGGTAAAATTGGTAGAGCAAAGGATAGAATGCAAGGTCCACAGAGCTATAAAAAGGAGTTCGAAACTAATTATAGAGAAAATAAAATTGCAGATACATATTTGCTTTATCAAAAAAAGTTAAAAGAAAATAATGCTATGGATTTTGATGACTTAATATTTAAAACTGTTGAGTTGTTTAAGAAGAATCCAGATGTATTAGAGTTTTATCAAAGAAAATTTAAATATATTATGATAGATGAGTACCAAGATACAAATGGCGCTCAGTATGAATTAGTTAAGTTACTTGCAGCAAAATATAAAAATCTTTGTGTTGTTGGAGACGATGATCAGTGTTTAGTGACTGGAACAACTTTAAGAGGAGAAAATGGAGAAATTAATATAGAGAATATCTCAAAGGGAGATAAAGTTGAAGTAGCTATAGGAAACGGAGAAGTTGCTTTAAAGGAAGTTTCTGAAATCTGTGAGAGAGATTTTAATGGAGAAATAGTTAAGATTAGAACTAAGAGTGGAAATATTATTAAGGGTACTTCAAATCATATAACTTTTGCAAATATAAATATAAAAGAGAATCTTTTTTATGTTTATTTAATGTATAAAGACGGAATGGGATATAGAATTGGGCAAACATCTTCTGTTAGAAGTAGAAAAGGTGAAAAAACAAGTGGTCTTGCAGTAAGATTAAATGGTGAACAGGCAGATAAGATGTGGATTATTAAAGTTTGTGATAATAAAAATGAAGCATCATATTATGAAGAATATTTTTCTGTGAAATATGGGATACCTAAGGTTGTATTTAATGCTAGAGGTAGAAAATTAAATATAACTCAAGATCTTATAAATAGAATGTTTAAGGAAATAGATACATTAAATAACGCTGAAAAACTAATGGATGAGGAAAATTTATATAAAGATTATCCACATCACATGAGTTCAGCAGTTATAAGAGGCAATTCTATTAGAAAAAGAATTAACTTATCTTTCTTTGGAGGAAAGATAAATAAAGATGGTATATATTCTCATAGAATAGGATTAAATTCATCTGGAGATGAAACTAAAAATAAATTAATTAATTCAGGATTTTCTGTTAGAGATGGTCAAAGAAACACTTTTAGAGTTGAAACAGAAAGAGCAACATATGATGATGCAGAAGAATTTGTTAAGAAGTTAGCTATAGAAGCCGAAGGTTTTGAAATTGTTAAAAAAGCAAAATTAACAAAAGAAAAATCATTATTATTTATGCCTCTTGGAAGTATAAAAAAAGGTATGAATATAGCAAGATTAAAGAATAATGAAATAATATTAGATGAAGTTGAAGATGTTGAAAGAGAATCATATAGTGGAAAAGTGTATGATTTAAATATTGATGGTGTAAGAAACTACATTGCAAATAATATTGTAGTCCACAACTGTATCTATGGATGGAGAGGTGCTGATGTAACTAATATTCTTAATTTTGAAAAAGATTATCCAGAATGTAAAGTTATAAAGCTTGAAGAAAATTATAGATCAAAGGGAAATATTCTAGATGCTGCTAATGTAGTTATAAAAAATAATGCAAATAGAAAGAGTAAAACATTAAGAACTCAACAAGAGTCTGGAAATAAAATTAAAATTTATAGATCATTTGATGATAGATCAGAAAGTGATTTTGTAGCAAAAACAATTTTAGATTTAAAGAATACAGAGAATAGAAAGAATGAAGATTTTGCAATTCTTTATAGAACCAATGCACAATCTCGTTTATTCGAAGAAACTTTAAGAAGAAGAGGTATTGCATATAAAATAGTTGGAGGAACTAAGTTCTTTGATAGAAAAGAAATTAAAGACTTGTTAAGTTACCTTAAGGTATTAGTTAATCCTAAAGATGATATAAGCTTAAGAAGAATAATAAATGTTCCAAAGAGAAGTATTGGAGATGCAACTATAAGCAAAATACAAACTTTTGCTAATGACTTTCAGTTAGATTTATGGGATGCGTTATTAGCAGTAAGGGGTATAGCCACACTTACTCCGAGAAATGCAACTAGTATAGAAAAGTTTACAGAGCTTATGGAAAAGTTCATGGACCTTAAAGAGACACTAAAAGTTTCTGAACTTATAGAAGCAATATTAAATGATACTGGATACTTAGAACAATTAAAAAATTCTAAAGAAATTGAAGATAAGAGCAGAGTAGAAAATCTTCAAGAATTAGTATCAGATGCAGTTGATTTTGAAAATACAAGTGAGGATAAAAGCTTAGAGGCATATTTAGAAAAGGTATCATTAGTTCAAGATACAGATAAGCTTGATGATGAAGAGGAAGATGGAGAAGGATCTGTTGTTCTTATGACTATTCATAGTGCAAAGGGTCTTGAGTTCCCAGTAGTATTTATGGTGGGAATGGAGAATGGAATATTCCCAAGCCTTGGGGACATAGAAAAAGAAGATCAAATGGAGGAATCTAGAAGGCTTTGTTATGTTGCTATTACTAGAGCAAAAGAAAGTCTATATATGACATCAGCACAGGTAAGAAGAGTATTTGGTAGAACTGTGAGCTATAGTCAATCTGACTTTATAGATGAAATATCTTCTTCACTAAGAGAATATGTAAATGAAAGAGGAGTTTCTGAAACTTTAAATAATAATCAATTAAGAAACACAACAAAAGTTAATAATCCTCATAGTTTAAGAGATAGCTTATATGGAAATAGACCTAATGACAAAAAAACAACTGCTATGTCACAGGCGAAAGAAAAAGTAATAGATTCTAATGGAATTAAATTAGGTAGTAAGGTTAAACATAAAGTATTTGGAGTAGGTACTGTTGTATCTATAGTTCCATCAGGTGATGATAAAAAGCTTACTATTGCATTTGATAAGCAAGGAGTAAAAGTTTTATTATTATCATTTGCTAATTTAGAGTTAGTATAGTTTTGGAGGATTAAGAATTGGATAATAAAAAAAGAATAGAAGAGTTAGTTGAGGAATTAAATAGATACTCTCATGAGTATTATGTTTTAGATAATCCAACTATTACTGATAAAGAATATGATAAAAAATATGATGAGTTAAGAGAATTAGAAAATAAGGAAGGATATATTCTTCCTTATTCCCCAACACTAAGAGTTGGAGATGTTGTTTTAGAGGGGTTTAGTAAATATACCCATAAAGCTCCTCTTTGGAGTATGGATAAAGCACAATCTTTAGAAGAAATAAAAGATTGGCATAATAGAAATGTTAAGTTTATAAATGAAATGAGAGCACAGGGAGAAGATCTTCCAGATTTAAAATATATTTTAACAAAAAAATTTGATGGATTAACTATTAATTTAACATATGACGAAAATGGAGTTATGGTAACTGCTGCTACAAGAGGTACAGGAACTGTTGGAGAAGATGTTACAGCTCAAGTTAAAACAATAAAATCAATTCCTTTAAAGATAAATACTAAAGATGTATTTGAGATTCATGGAGAAGCAATAATGACTACAGAGGCATTTGAGAACTATAATAAGACAGCCTCTGTACCATTAAAAAATCTTAGAAATGGAGCAGCAGGAGCATTAAGAAACTTAAATGTAAAAGAAACTGCTAATAGAAATTTATCAGCATTTTTCTATGATGTAGGATATAAAGAGGGATATCAATTTAAATCATATTTAGAAATGCTAGAATTTATTAAGGAAAATGGATTTCCTATAGATGATTATATTAGAGTATGTAATTCTGTAGAAGAAATAGAAAAAGAAATAGAATATATTAAAGATATAAGATTTGATTTGAACTATGACATTGATGGGTTAGTTATTGCTATAGATGATATAAGAACAAGGGAGTTACTAGGATATACAGTGAAATTTCCTAAGTGGGCAATTGCATATAAGTTTGAAGCACAAGAAGCTACAACAAAGCTATTAGGAGTAGAATGGAATGTTGGAAGAAGTGGGAGAGTAGGACCAACAGCCTTATTAGAACCTATAGAATTAGCAGGTGTTACAGTAAAAAGAGCAACTTTAAATAATATGGATGATATAAATAGAAAAGGTGTAAGAATTGGTGCGGAAGTTTTTGTAAGAAGATCAAATGATGTAATTCCAGAGATTATGGGAGTTGTTCAAGAGTCATTAGAAAATTCACAAGAAATAGTTCCACCAGAAATATGTCCAGCTTGTGGAAGTCACCTTGTGTTAGATGGAGCGCATTACTTCTGTGAAAATACTTTATCTTGTAAACCGCAAATGGTAAAGAGTATTGTTCATTATGCATCAAGAGAAGCTATGAATATAGCTGGATTTTCAGAAAGAACCGCAGAACAATTATTTGAAAAACTTAATATAAAATCAATATCAGATTTATATAAACTTAAGAAGGATGAATTAATTACATTAGAGAAGTTTGGAGAAAAGAAGGCTCAAAATCTTCTTGATGCAGTAGAAAAGAGTAAAGACTGTGAACTATATGCATTTATATATGCGTTAGGAATACCTAATGTTGGTGTTAAAACAGCTAAAGATTTAGTAAAAAGATTTAAATCTATAGATGGATTAAAAGCAGCATCATTAGAAGAATTAGTTGAAGTACAAGATGTAGGAGAGATAGTTGCTAAATGTGTATTTGAATTCTTTAGAGAAGAGAAAGTATTAAATACAATAGATGAACTTTTATCTCTTGGTGTATCTCCTAAATATGAAGAGCAAGAGATATCTGAAAGTGCATTCTCTGGAAAGACAGTAGTTGTTACAGGAACTCTTAAAAATTATAGTAGAACAAGTATAAAAGAAAAGCTTGAGTTATTAGGAGCAAAGGTGTCAGGTAGTGTAAGTAAAAAAACAGATTATGTTTTAGCTGGAGAAGAGGCAGGATCAAAATTACAAAAAGCTATAGATTTAGGTGTTAAGGTTATATCAGAAAGTGAATTTGAGAATATGATAGGTGAATAGAATATGAAAAAAGTTATAAGAACTTTAAATTTTATAGCAGCTTGGATAACAAGTATAATGATAATTTTAACAATTTTAACTTCATATGATTTTGTATATATAGGAAGAGTTTTTGAATCCTATTTACCAATTCAAATAGGATTAAGTCTGAATATGTTATTATTATCATTAGATTTCTTTTTAAAAGAAAATGGTAGAAGAAAGTTGCAGTATTCTATATTTAGTTTTATTTTATTAATTGGAATGATATATTCAATAGGAATAACAAGGTAAAAAAAGCAAGATTATTGAGCTATTAATAAATTCAATAATCTTGCTTTTTTAATTTTCTTTTATATCAAAATCTTCATCATTATCAGAATTATCGTTTAAATTAAAAAAATCAATACTATCAGATAAAATATCATCATTCTTAGAATTATGATTAAAATCTATTTTTTGATATATCTTTTCTAATATATAATTTTTATATCTTAATTGACGATAAGATTTTAGGGCAATTATAAATAACCAAATTCCTATAAATATAAAAACACACATAAAAATTATACCTACTATACAGGTAGCGCCATATAATATAGACATTTTTTTAACCTCCTAAAAAATATAGAATCATTATATCATAAATAAAACCAAAATGATTAAAGTGGTGATTATTTGGATATAATTTTAATATTCAAGATATTAGGAGGAATTATATTGTTTAAAAAGATTATAATTTTATTAATATCCTTAATTACAATAGTTATATCATTATTTTTCTTTTTTGATATTGAACAAGACGATATTAAAGATACTTCTAATAATATAGTATATTCTGTAGATAATATACCAACTAATTTAGAAAAAGCATCAGAACTTACTATTAGAGATAGTGATATTATTTGTGCAACTAGTATTGGGCTAGTTAATAAAGATGATAATGGAAATATAATTTCATCATTGGCAAAATCAATAAGTGTTTCAGAGAATGGAATAGAATATAATTTTGAAATAAGTGATAAGGCATATTGGAGTGATGGAAGTAAGATAACAGCACAAGATATAATAAACTTTTTTAAGGACTTATTATTAGTGGAAAATGAAGAAAGTATATCTGCAGCTTTAGATATATATGGAGCATATTATTATAGGATAAATAAAAGTGATTTTGATACTACAGTAGCAATGACTAGTGATGGAAATAATATAAAAATAAGATTAAATAAACAAAATGATAATTTTCTTAATGAGCTAACTAAGCCTATATATAGATTGAGAGATAATTTAAGTTTATGGAATAACTTAATTGAAAACTACAAAAATATAAAATATTCTGGGACATATAATATTTCATATTTAAGTGATGAAAAAATGATTTTATCAAGTAATGATAAAAGTAAGTCTAATATAGAATTTATAAAGGATAAGAATAAAGAGTTAGCTATGGCAGCCTTTGAAGTCGGTGATAGAGATATTATATTAGATCCACCTAAAAGCCAGGTTCTAAGATTAGATGAAGAGGGTAAGCTATTAACTTTTTCTCAAGATAAAGGATTGTATGTTAGAATAAATGATAATTTAAGCTTAGATGAAAGAAAAACTATATATAGATATATATGTTCTTCAATAGAAAAATTTCAAGAAGAAAATCCGTCAAGAATATTATTAGCAGAAGGAAGCTATTTTATTTATGATATGAATGATTTAGTTAAATTACAAAATAGAAAAGTTAATACAAATAGAAATGGAGAAAATGTTGAAGTACCTAATGTATTAACTTTATTTGCAAGAGATGACGAAGATTCTAGAGATATAGGAAGATACCTTACAGAATATTTTAAAGAGTATTACTCAATAGATTTAACATGTTCATTTGTAGGTGAAGATGAATTTAATGATAGAGAACTTCAAAAAAGGTATGATTTAATTTTAAATATTTTAGAATATAATAAAGAAAATATTGATGAATTTTTTAATAATATAAAATTACTTATTAATGAAGATAATGAATCAAATAATGAAATAAATTATGAATTATATGAAGAAGAATTATTTAATAGTTATAGATTTTTACCTATATGTTTCATAAATAGACACATTGCAGTATCAAGTAATATTTTTAATATATATATTGATTCAAATGGAAATATAGATTTATTAAAACTAAAAAAATAGAGTTGGTAATCAACTCTATTTTTATTCAATATTAGTACTATTATCATCATTAGATATATTAGTAGTTGAATCATTTGTTACATTATTATCTTCTTCATTATTTTCTTCAGGTGAAGAATTTTCTATAAATATTTCAAACATATCATCCTTAAGATAGTGTATAAACATGTAAAATATGAACATATTTTTACTACTATCGAAAGAACGTTTAGGGCATTCAAATAAATTCTTCTTATAAGAGTAAGTTATATTCTTGGAGAAGGAAGGTGCAATACCTGTACTTATTGAAGATGGAGTATTAGCAGATTTAAAGAAATTTTCATTTAACATATCTTTCGATTTTAGTGATAAGCCTCTATATCTTTCGCTATCATCTAAAGTAGGAGCTTCAGGCCAACTATATATAATACCTGAGTTTAAAAAGTAATTTCTATATAAATTAGATATCATATTTCTATCTTGAAAACATTCATTATTAAGCTTAGTACCTAAGATTATAGCTAAAAAGTAAAAACATATTTCTATTGAAGAGTATTTAATTTCCTTCTTATTAGATAATTTTAAGAATATACCCTTTTCATCATCATATAATTCTTTTAATCTTGAAAGTATCTCTTCGCTTTTTTCATTAAAGGTATTAATGGAAGTATGTTTAAATGTATCTGTTAAAATTATATAAAATAAAGCACAAGAATCTATATTATCATTATAATAATCTTTTTCATCAAATTTATTAATAAGAAAATCAGTTAAGTCTATTAAAAGTAACTTACAATCACTATTATTAGAGAGCTCAAATAAAATGTTTAAAGAAAGTAGTATTTTACATGATTCATTAAAGGATAAGTTATATAACGCTTCTTTAAAATCTATGAACATTTGTAATATTTCTAAAGCAAATTCTTTATACTCTGAACTAATTTCATCTTCAGGATAGTATGTTGCATACATATAATAAGCATTCATCATAAAAGCTTGATCTGAAAATGAAAACTTCTTTCCTTTATCTAATAGGTTAAAACCTTTGTTGTTATTATCAGAAACATTTTTTTTCTCAACAAAGAATCCTTCCGAATTTCTTAAATATTCACAATAGAAGTTTAGTTGATTTTTACATAAGTCTTTATAGCCATTCTTTATTGCAAGTATGTTTTTATTTTCAGTTCTATATAATGAATAAAAATTACTTATTTCAAGTAAAGATAATGTCATAAGAGCATTACTTGACGGTAATATATCTTTCTTAAAAGAAGATTCATCAAAGCTTCTAGAGTTTTTATTGTGTATAAGAACAGGAGAGGCTTTTTTATATATACATATTAGTGGAGAAATGTTATTTAATATGTTAATATCATTTTTAGAAGAGGATTTACTAGAATTTCTATATGAAGAAGTTATTCCACATTTAGAATTAAGTACAATTGTTCTAATAGCTTCTTTAGATAAGAAAAACAATTGTCCTTCTATTTCTTTTGTAGAGAGACTGTTCATTCTAAAAAAAGGTCCTATATATTTCAAATTTAATTCACCTCATAATTAATATTCTTATTATTAATATGAGAGAATTTTAAAAATAGTGCATAAAATCATATATGTATAAAAATAAAATTGAAGGTGGTTAATATAATGAGGATAGATGGAAGAAAAAATGATCAATTAAGGGATGTAAAAATAACTAGAAATTATACTAAGTATGCTGAAGGCTCAGTTTATATAGAAGTGGGAGATACAAAGGTATTATGCAATGTATCTATAGAAGATAAGGTTCCACCATTTTTAAAAGGAAGTGGAGAAGGATGGATAACTGCAGAATATAATATGTTACCAAGAGCAACAGGTACTAGAAAGGTAAGGGATATATCTAGATTAAAGATAGATGGTAGAACAATGGAGATACAAAGATTAATAGGTAGAGCATTAAGGTCTGTTGTTGATTTAAAAGCTTTAGGTGAAAAAACATTATGGATTGACTGTGATGTAATTCAAGCAGATGGTGGTACAAGAACAACTTCTATTACAGGTGCTTTTGTAGCAATGGTGGATGCTGTTAATAAGCTTCATAAAATGAAACCTTTCAAGGTATATCCAATTAGAAATTTTGTAGCAGCTACAAGTGTAGGAATAGTTAATAATGAAAAGATGCTAGATTTATGCTATGAAGAGGATTCTAATGCAATAGTGGATATGAATGTAATAATTACAGATGAGGGTGGATATGTAGAAGTTCAAGGAACAGGAGAAGAAAATCCTTTTTCAAGAAGTGAATTAAATGAATTATTAGATTTAGGAGAAAAAGGTATAAAACAAATGATACAGATTCAAAAAGATGTATTAAAGATGGATTCTCTTTGGATAGGTACAGGAGGAAATTAAGATGAAAAAGATAATAATAGCAAGTAATAACTCACATAAAATAGAAGAGATTAAAAATATATTAATAGATTTACCATTTGAAATAAAATCACTAAAAGATGAAAATATTGATATAGATGTAGTGGAAGATGGAAGTACATTTGAAGAGAATGCAAGAAAAAAGGCAGATACTATAGCAAACTATTTAAAAGATAGAGGAGAAAAAGAGTTTATTGTAATGGCTGATGACTCTGGAATAGAAGTAGATTATTTAGGTGGTATGCCAGGAATATATTCTGCAAGGTATGCAGGGGAACATGGTAATGATAAAAAGAATAACGAGAAGCTTTTAAAAGAATTAAGTGGTGTACCTAAAAGTAAAAGAAAAGCTAGATTTGTATGTCAAATAGCATTAATTGATGAAAATAGTAATTTTGTATCTATAAGAGGAGATGTTGAAGGTATAATACTAGAAAAGTTATCTGGAGAAGGTGGCTTTGGATATGATCCATTATTCTTATATGAACCTTTAAATAAGACTTTTGGAGAATTAAGTTCAGATGAGAAAAATTTAATTAGTCATAGAGCTATAGCATTAAAGAAATTAAAGAGTGAACTTAAAAGGCTATAAACAGGAGGAGATTAATATTGAGAATAGGAGTAATAAGTGATACTCATAAAATGAATAGATATATTGATATAGCTAAGAAACATATTAAAAATATTGATGTATTAATACACCTTGGAGATGATTCGGCAGATATAGATAGACTTTCTGAAGGATTTGATGGAGAGGTATATTGTGTTCGTGGAAATTGTGATATGAGTAATAAATATCCTAAAGAGCAATTGCTAGAGTTTAATGGTTTTAAAATATTTATTACTCATGGAGATTTATATGGAGTAAAAAGAGGATTAAATAGTCTATATTATAGAGCTAAAGAATTAAATGCAGATATAGCTTTATTTGGTCATACCCATCAACATTTAATAGAAGAGTATGATAATATTATTCTGATGAACCCTGGAAGTATATCATTACCAAACTTTAGAGGTAGATATTTAGGAATTATCGAATTAGAAAATGATAATAAACCTAGGTGTTCATTGAAAGAAATTATAGTGGAATAAGATGATTGTTGAGGATTTATCACTAAAATATATGCTAGCAAAAAAATCATTATAAAAAACAAAAAAATATAAAAAAAAGTATTGACGTATTAAAGATGATAATGTAGAATAATCATTGTCGCTAAGCAGTGTAGTGATGAATTCCGGGGTGTGGCGCAGATGGTAGCGCGCATGGTTTGGGACCATGAGGTCGCAGGTTCGAGACCTGTCACCCCGACCATTATGCAGGTATCGTATATCGGTAATACTCCAGCCTTCCAAGCTGGAAAGGTGGGTTCGATTCCCACTACCTGCTCCACTAAAAAGATTTTTTAAAAAAAGTCTTGACAAGAAAAAAGATATGTAATAAGATATATATCGTTCTTGATAAATGCGTCTTTAGCTCAGCTGGATAGAGCAACGCCCTTCTAAGGCGTGGGCCAGGAGTTCGAATCTCTTAAGACGCACCATATCGGGGTGTGGCGCAGATGGTAGCGCGCATGGTTTGGGACCATGAGGTCGCAGGTTCGAGACCTGTCACCCCGACCAATTTAAAATGCGGAAGTGGCTCAATGGTAGAGCGCCACCTTGCCAAGGTGGATGTTGCGGGTTCGAGTCCCGTCTTCCGCTCCATAATATGCAGGTATCGTATATCGGTAATACTCCAGCCTTCCAAGCTGGAAAGGTGGGTTCGATTCCCACTACCTGCTCCATAAGCGTCTTTAGCTCAGCTGGATAGAGCAACGCCCTTCTAAGGCGTGGGCCAGGAGTTCGAATCTCTTAAGACGCACCATTTGTGCCATTAGCTCAGTTGGTAGAGCACCTGACTCTTAATCAGGGTGCCCAGGGTTCGAGTCCCTGATGGCGCACCAATGCCTTAGAAAGTTTTCTAAGGCATTTTAATTTGGTGATAATAGCATAGAGGAAACACTCCTTCCCATTCCGAACAGGAAAGTTAAGCTCTATAGCGCCGATAGTACTGCATGGGAGACCGTGTGGGAGGGTAGGACATTGCCAAGTGTGATTAATCTTTGTAAGATTAATAAGAACTTGCTTAGCATAATATAAAAAAAGACATAAAAGAATTTTTATTCTTTTATGTCTTTTTTCTATTACATAACTTTTTTATATCAGTTTTTATAAAAGCTATAAATTTACCTATTGCTTTAATATCATCTTTAAGTGATGAGTTATCAGTATCATCATCAAATGCTCCAGAGATATACATACTAGCTATAAAGAATAAAACTCCTAAATTTATGAATATATCTTTCAAATCTGCAATAAATAAATCACCAATTCCTATAAAATCGAGACTTCCACCATAAAAAATTTTATCAATAAGAGAACAAAGAGCTCCAGCAAACATAAATATGAAACAGGAATCTACCCAAAAGCTTTGTTTATTCTTACAATTATAATATCTATAGATTTCAGTAAATATAAATAAGGCTATAAAATTAACAAATATAAGTATTGGAAAACCAATACCAGTATTAAATCTAGCATTAAGCCATGAACCATCTGTATTTATTATTGGATTAAATGATAAAAAGTCTTTTATAATTACTATATTATCATTAAAAAAGAAAAGTTTTATTAAAAGTTTGCTCCCTTGATCCAATATCATTAGGATTGTAAATAAGATAATTAACTGGTTTCTTTTTAATCCATTATTAAATTTTAAACTTGATACATATATAATGTATCCTATAATAGCAAAGAGAAATAATAATGCTATATTTCCTATTAACATTGTTGAATTAGTTATTCTACCAGTAAATAGCTCAAATAAAATATAAATTAACCACATAAAAGGTAGTATGCTAATTACTAAAAATTTAAATTTTTTCATAAGTTCCTCCTTTAAACATATAAGTAAAGTTTAACATAGCAATATTTAAAATTCACTAATAAATTATATTTATATTATAAATTATGAGATATAATAAATTTATATAAATATATAAAGAAAGAAGGGATTTAAGTGTTAACTATTTTTGCAGTATCTGATTCTATAGGGGAAACTGCCAATCAAGTAGCTGTAGCAGCTGCTAGCCAATTTAAAGATGTAGTTGAAGTGAAAAGGTTTCCTTATGTAAAAACACTAGAAGATGTAGAGGATGTAATAAGTCAACTAGAAAAAGTTCAAAAAGCGATGATAGTATCAACAATAATAACAGTAAATGTTAGAGAATACTTGACTCAGAAAGCTATAGAAAAAAATATATTTGCAATAAATGTGTTAGGTCCAATTATAAATGTTGCATCGACATTATTAAATGAGGTTCCAGATTATAATCCAGGAGCTATGTGGAATACAGATGAAGAATACTTTAAACGAATAGAAGCCATGGAATTTGCAATGCAATATGATGATAGTAAAGATTATAGGGGATTAAAAAATGCTGATGTAGTATTAGTAGGTCTTTCTAGAACATCAAAAACACCATTATGTATGTATTTAGCTAATAAGGGGATAAAGGCAATAAACATACCATTGGTTCCTGAAGTTGGAGTTCCTAATGAGTTATTTGAAGTTAATAGAAAAAAAATATTTGGATTGGTAATAGATCCTTTAAGATTAATTGAAATAAGAAAGAAAAGATTAGATAAATTTCATAGGATACCATCAGATATTGAATATGCTGGTGATGCTAGAGTATTAGAAGAATTTGAATTCTCAGATAAGATAATGAGAAAGTTAGGTTGCAAAATTATAGATGTTACAGAAAGAGCTATAGAAGATACAGCATTAATAATATTACAAGAGATAAAGAAGAGTAGGAAAGATAATTGATATCTTTCCTTTATTTTTACATATATTAAATAGATTTGAATAGAAAATTATATAAACTAAGCCTGGAATATCAATAGTATATATATTTAGAAAATAGGAGTATTATTAAGAAATAGTGATTTAATTACTTATAATTATAAAAAATAATTAAATATAAAAGTTTAATAGGTGTTAATATAAAACACGTCGCTGAGAGACAAAGCAAAAAACATTAAAAAATAAATAAAAATTAATGTTGACAAGCTGAGTTGAAAGTGATAAAATAAATTTCGTTGTCGAACGAATCCGATAAAAAACAACAGAAAAAAAGTTGTTGACAGATAAGCTTAGACATGATAAACTAAGAAAGTCGCTTGAGGGTGACAAGATAAAATGGTCTTTGAAAATTGAACAGAATATATAAGTTA
>JAFADP010000121.1 GCA_023424785.1 Bacillota bacterium | reverse complement strand
TATTACTCTACTGTAACTGATTTAGCTAAATTTCTTGGCTTATCTATATCGCAGCCTTTTTCTTTTGCTGTGTAGTAAGCAAGTAATTGTAATTGGATTGCTCCTAATACTGGTGCTACCATTTCATTTGTTCTTGGTATTGGTAATACATAATCAAATACTTCTTTATCTAATTCTGAATCATCATCATAAGCAACTGCTATTATTTCAGCACCTCTTGCCTTAACTTCTCTAATATTGCTGACCATCTTTTCTTCTAACTGCTGCTGAGTCATTAATGCAATAATCTTAGTTCCTGGCTCAATTAATGCGATTGTTCCGTGCTTAAGTTCTCCACCAGCATATGCTTCTGAATGGATATATGATATTTCTTTTATTTTTAATGAGCCTTCTAAAGCTAATGCAAAGTCTGCCCCTCTACCTAAATAGAATACATCATCTTCTTTAGCTAATATTTTAGCTACCTTCTCTACTTCTTCTTTTTTAGCTAATAACTCTTCTATTTTATCTGGTATTTGTAATAATCCTTCTTTTATTAAGTCTTCTATATTTTTATCTAATGTTCCTCTTAACTCTCCAAGGTATAATCCTATAGCATACATTATAATAACTTGAGTTGTATAAGCCTTTGTTGAAGCAACTGCAATTTCTGGTCCAGCCATAGTATATATTACATTGTCTGCTTCTCTTGAAATTGTACTTCCAACTACATTAGTTATTGCTAAAGTTCTAGCCCCAACTTTCTTTGCAGCTCTAAGAACTGCCAAAGTATCTGCAGTTTCTCCTGATTGACTTACAGATATTATTAATGACTTATCTGTTATTAATGGATCTCTATATCTAAATTCTGATGCTATATCAACTTCTACAGGAATTTTAGCATGTTTTTCTATAACTACCTTTCCCATAAGACCTGCATGATAAGCAGTACCACAAGCTACTATATATATTCTATCTATTCCTTCTAATTCTTCCTTTGTTAATTTAAAGTCATCAAAAGTAACACCATGGTCCATAGATATTTTTGATAACATAGTTTCTTTTATAGCCTTTGGTTGTTCATGAATTTCCTTCATCATGAAAGAATCAAATCCACCTTTTTCTGCTGCATCTTGATTCCAAGTTACATTGTAAACTTCCTTATCTATTTTACTTCCATCAGCATTTAATATTTCTACATTATCCTTTGTTATTAATACAAACTCTCTATCTTCTAAAAGATATACTTTTCTAGTTTTATTTATAACTGCTGGAATATCAGAAGCTATAAATGTTTCTCCTTCTCCAAGTCCAACTATTAATGGACTATCCTTTCTAACTGCAATTAGCTTATCTGGTTCATGCCCACAAATTACACCTAAAGCATAACTACCTTCTAATTTCTTAGTAGCCTTAACAACAGCCTTAAATAAGTCACCTTCGTAATAATAATCTATTAAATTAGGAATAACTTCTGTATCTGTTTCTGATAAGAACTTGTACCCTTCACCCTTAAGCCATTCTCTAAGTTCTAAATAGTTTTCTATAATTCCATTATGAACAACTGTTACATCACCTTTAGAGCTTTGATGTGGGTGAGAATTTTTATCTGATGGTTCTCCATGAGTTGCCCATCTAGTATGTCCTATTCCTATACATCCTTCAGCATCAATAACAGATAAATCTTTTTCTAGATTTGCAAGACGACCTTTACGTTTAACTACAGTTACTTTTCCATTGTTAACAACTGCTATACCTGCAGAGTCATAACCTCTATATTCTAACTTTGATAATCCTTCAACTAGAAAATTTGTAGCTTTATTATTTCCTACATATCCAACTATTCCACACATTTTTTAACCTTCCTTTTCACATTAAAATACTTTCTTCATTTGAAATTTCTATTCTAGCTAAGAAAAAAAGGCATAATAATCCTAGAATCTAAAAAATTTATATGAAGGTTCTACACCTAGTTGAATTTGTAATGAAAATTACTTTTCAATTTTGCCAACCTTTATCGGTAGTGCATATACCGTGGGGCATCCGCCGAAAATTCGATACTCCCCATCCTCGTCAACAATACTATTTTTTATAGTTATTGTCCTGGCGCTTTAATTTTTTTATTTTATTCTTTGTTTACTGTCATTAACCACTCCCTATATTTCTAAACTTTATGCCTGATATCAATTATTCTACCATATTAAAATTTATTGTCTATATCTATTCTTTATGAAAAGTATTAAAATTTTGTCACTATTTTTTTAAGAGATCCTCTTTTTTTAATTTGCTTAATTGTTTTATTTCATATTCCCTTTTCATAGCTTCAATTTTATCTTCAAAAGTTTCATAATAAACTAGCTCTAATGGTCCTCTTCCTCTAGTATATTTAGCCCCCTTACCTTCACAATGAGCTTTAAATCTTTTTTCTAAATTATTAGTCCATCCAGTATATAGACTTCCATCTCCACATCTTATTATATATACATAATTCATTATTTACTCCTAAAAAACTCTAACTTATTCATTAATATACTATCATTGATATAAAAAAGAAAGTACCTTACCTTAATAAAGGCTCAGTACTTTTCTTTTATCTAAATTGCTTCTTCAATATCTTCTGATTTTTCAAATTGTGAATTATAAAGATTTGCATAGAATCCATTTGCAGCAAGTAATTCTTCATGATTTCCTTGTTCTACTATATCTCCATCTTTCATAACTAATATTAAATCAGCATCTTTAATTGTTGATAATCTATGTGCAATTATAAAGCTAGTTCTTCCCTTCATAAGATTATCCATAGCCTTTTGAATTAACACTTCTGTTCTTGTATCTACTGAACTTGTAGCTTCATCAAGTATAAGTATCTTTGGATCTGCTAAAATTGCTCTAGCTATTGTTAATAATTGTTTTTGCCCTTGTGATACGTTACTTGCTTCTTCATTTAATTCCATGTTATATCCACCTGGAAGTGTCTTTATAAAATGATGTACGTGTGCTGCTTTTGCTGCTTCTATTACTTCCTCATCAGTAGCATCTAGTTTTCCATATCTTATATTATCTTTTATACTTCCATTAAATAACCATGTATCTTGTAATACCATTCCAAACATTTCTCTTAATTCTGTACGATTGAAATCCTTAATATTATGTCCATCTATTAATATTTCACCACTATTTACATCATAAAATCTCATTAGAAGCTTAATCATAGTAGTTTTACCTGCACCTGTTGGTCCAACTATAGCAATTTTTTGTCCTGGCTTAACTTTAGCACTAAAATCATTTATGATTATTTTATCTTCATTATATCCAAAGTGAACATCTTTAAACTCAACACTTCCTTCAAGTCCATCTATATGAACTGGATTTTCTGCAAATTGATCTTCCTCTTCTTCTTCTAAGAATTCAAATACTCTTTCTGCAGCAGCTGCTGTAGACTGTAACATATTAGCTACTTGAGCACCTTGAGCTATAGGTTGAGTAAAGCTTCTTACATATTGTATAAATGATTGAATATCTCCAACTTCTATTGTTTTCTTAATAGCTAAATATCCTCCCATTATAGCAACTGCAACATATCCTAAGTTTCCTACAAATTGCATAATAGGCATCATCATACCTGATAAAAATTGAGATTTCCATGCTGAATCATATAAAGTATCATTCATTTTATCAAATTCTGATATTGCTTTATCTTCTCCATTAAATACTTTAACTACATTATGACCACTATAAATTTCTTCTACTTGGCCATTAACATGACCTAGATATTCTTGTTGTGATTTAAAGTATTTTTGAGATCTTTTTACTATAGTTGATATAAATATCATTGATATTGGAAGTACTATTATTGCAACAAATGTCATTGGTACGCTTATAGATAACATCATTACTAAGATACCTATTACTGTTGTTACAGATGTTATTAACTGTGTAACACTTTGATTTAAACTTTGTCCTAATGTATCAATATCATTTGTAAATCTAGATAGTACTTCACCATGTGTCTTTGTATCAAAATATTTCATTGGCATTCTATTTATTTTTTCAGATAGCTCTTTTCTTAGGTTGTAACACATCTTTTGTGATACTCCACTCATTAAGTATCCTTGAATAAATGAGAATAGTAAACTTATTAAATATAATGCTAATAATATTAGAAGTATATTTCTTATTTTATCAAAATTAATACCTTCACCAGTACCAGAAATCTTCCCTACTAATCCATTGAATATTTCTGTAGTTGCATTACCTAAAATTTTAGGTCCAACAATAGAAAATATAGCACTTCCTATTGCAAATATTATTACACCAATTAATGAAACTTTAAAAGCACTCATTTCTTTTAGAAGCTTTGATATAGTTCCTTTAAAATTCTTTGCCTTTTCTCCTGCTCCCATAGGACCATGACCACCCATAGGACCATGACCTCTCATAGGACCTCTTTTTACTTTTCTATCATTACTCATTGTCTAGCTCCTCCTTTGAAAGTTGTGATAGAGCTATTTGCTTGTATACCTCACAATCTTTTAAAAGCTCTTTATGTGTTCCCTTTCCAACAATCTTTCCTTCATCAAGAACTATTATTTGTTCAGCATTTAATATTGTGCTTATTCTTTGAGCTACTATTAATACTGTACTATTTCCTGTTTCTTTCTTTAAAGCCTTACGTAATGTTGCATCTGTCTTAAAGTCAAGTGCTGAGAAACTATCATCAAATATATATATATCTGGATTCTTAGCTACAGCTCTTGCAATAGATAATCTTTGTTTTTGTCCCCCAGATACATTAGTACCACCTTGAGCTATTTGTGTTTCAAATTTATCTGGTTTAGTATCTATGAATTCTGTAGCTTGAGCTATTTGTGCAGCTTTTTCTACCTCGCTCATTGTAGCATCATCTTTACCATATTTAATATTTGATTCTATAGTACCAGAGAATAGAACTCCTTTTTGTGGTACGTAACCTATCTTATCTCTTAAATCATGTTGAGAAACCTTTCTTATATCAACACCATCAACTAGTATTTCTCCACTTGTTACATCAAAGAAACGTGGAATTAAATTAATTAATGTTGATTTACCACTACCAGTACTTCCTATAAATGCAGTAGTTTCACCAGGCTTTGCAGTAAATGATATATCTGTTAATACATCTTCATCTGCATCTGGATATCTAAATGAAACATTTTTAAACTCAACAATTCCTCTTTCACTATCTTTAAAGTCTTCTAAATCATCCATATCTTTTATTGTTGGATCTGTTGTTAATATTTCATCAACACGAACTGCTGATACAGCTGCTCTTGGAAGCATTATTGAAACCATTGTTATCATTAAGAATGACATTATTATTTGCATAGCATATTGAATAAATGCCATCATGTCTCCAACTTGCATTGCTCCTGAATCTACACCCTTAGCACCATTCCAAACTATAAGTAATGTTACACCATTCATTATAAACATCATTAAAGGCATCATACCTGACATTATTCTATTTACAAAAAGATTAGTTCTTGTTAAAGCTTTATTAGCAACATCAAATCTTTCTTCTTCATGTTTTTGTGTACTAAATGCACGAATAACAGGAATACCAGTAATTATTTCACGCGCAACTAAATTTACTCTATCAACTAACTTTTGAACTATTTTAAACTTTGGCATAACAGTTAAAAATAGTACAAATACTATAGCAATTATTACTCCTACTGCTAATGCTATAATCCATGTCATTGATGTTTCTGTACTTAAAACTTTAAGTACTCCACCAAGTCCTAGAATTGGAGCATATAATACCATTCTAAGTAACATTACAATAACCATTTGTATTTGCTGAATGTCATTAGTACTACGAGTTATTAAAGACGCTGTAGAGAATTTATCCATCTCTGCACTTGAAAAACTCATAACCTTTTTAAATACATCACTTCTAAGTTCTCTTGATGTATTAGCAGCAACTTTAGATGCTATAAATCCAACTAATATAGCCATTGTCGCACTTATAAGTGCTACTCCTAACATTTTAGCACCAGCTAAAAATATATAGTTTCTTTGATTTTTATCCACATCTATACCTATAGATTCATATTCACCTTTTAAATAAGAAATAGCCCCTTGATCTAATATACTTTCTGGCATTTCATCAAATTGTTCATTCATTTGTGATGTTATTTGATTTAACTGTTCTGATGACATAATAGAAAATGCTTCAAATATTTCAACATCTCCACCTTGAGTCATTTGTGGTGGTAAACTACTAATAATATTTTCTTTCATTTCTTTAACTTCATCACTATCTTTTTCAAAACCAGAAACAATTAACATTGGTTTTTCAAATATAGATTTTAATTTATCAATTTTCTCTTCATCTTTTGTATCTAGCTTATAAAGAGAGTCTTCTTTTATTATAGGATAATCTTTTTCATATTCTTTTAACTCATCTTTATTTAATGATTCACTATTAAGTAATTTATAATTATCTAATATATACTCTTTATCATCATCAGAGACAAATAGTAATATCTTGTCCATTTCGCTTGCTCTAATAACTTCAGGAATAGTACTTTCTATCCCCCCTTGTTGTATACCTACATTAACAATATTAGATGTATAATCTGGTAATGCAAGGTCACAAAACGCTTGTATTATTAATAGTACTAATATAATTAATATAGGTCCTACTGATTTCTTCAAATACTTAAGTAATTTTCCCATATACTATCTCCTTTATATTTTCTTATCATTTCTACAGTGACAAAGGTTATTGTCAACAGTAGATACCTTTAAAAGATTTTCTTTAACCTGAATTAATAATCTACGCAAAAGTACTTTTTCTTCTATAGTGAAACCATAGAAACACTCTTCTTCTATCTGTTTATTAATTCTCAATAATTCATTACAAATATTTTGGCCCTTATCTGTAAGAAAAATTCTAGTCATTCTTTGATCCTTTTCATCGTTTTTTCTTAGTATAAACCCGGTCTTTTCTAATCTCTTTATTGTTACATTAATTGTAGCTGGTTTTACTTTTAATGAATCAGCTAATTCTTTTTGGCTTCTACCATTTTTCTTAAATAATTCAAAAAGTAAGGGTGGCTGTCCAGGATATATTCCCGTATTATCTAAAAGAGATTGAGTTCTTGAATGATGTAGTCTTATAACTCTCATTAAAATTAAATGTAATGAATCTTCTGATAAACTCTCCATAATTACCTCCTTTTAATTAGTCGCCTAATTAATATAATATATCCTTTAGGCTAATTTATCAATATTTTTCTACCATTTATTACGTTTATATAAACAAATATACTCCACTATATATTATATTGCTCATTTTTTCATATTAAATTCAACTATTTTGCTTTCAAAATAATTAGTCCACTAACTATTCTGAAAACAAAAATAGGTAGGCTAATATAATAACCTACCTAAAATAAAATATTTATTAATTAAAATCTTCTTCTGTCATTATTTCACTAATAGGAGCACCTGGTGCAACCATAGGAAATACCTTTTTATCATTATTTATTACATAATCTATTAACACTGGCTCTTGACTTTCTAATGCTTTTTCAAGGACATCTTCTAATTGTGATTTTTCAGTAACTCTATAACCTTTTGCACCAAAAGCCTCAGCTAATTTAACAAAATCAGTTTGTCTATTTAATGTAGTTTGTGAATATCTTCCCTCATAGAATATAGTTTGCCATTGTCTAACCATTCCAAGAGCATTATTATTCATTATAATCA
>JAFADP010000082.1 GCA_023424785.1 Bacillota bacterium | reverse complement strand
AAGAAAGAAATAGACCAAAGAACAACAGAAAAAATAGCTCAAAAGAATGAAGCTTAGTTATTTAGAATAAATAACAGTTCCTATATCACAAGTAAAGATGCTAATTTTAATTAGTAGTGCAAGTTATGACAAACGTATCACAATTAAGTGATACGTTTTAAATTATAATTTTACATTGTTTTTGCAATATTATTTATTTTATCTTTTAAACTAACTAATTCTTTTCTTATTTTTTTTAAGTCACCGCTTATTAGTTTTTTATTATGAACTACAATTTTTCCGTCTATAATTACGGTATCTATGTTAGATGGATTTGATGAATACACTATTGTCGAATAATAATCATATATAGGTTGCATATTTACTGAATTTACTTCAAAAAGAACTAAATCTGCTTTTTTCCCAACTTCTATTGAACCTATTTCCTTATCCATTCCTAAAACCTTAGCACCACCTATTGTAGCCATTTCTAATAACTCTACTGATGGTAATACACTTCTATCTTTTGAAAATAATTTATGTATTTTTCCTACTAAGCTCATTTGAGTAATTATATCTATGGTATTACCACTCATAGGTCCATCACTTCCTAAACCTATATCTATTCCTTTCTCTCTCATTTTAAGAATTGGTGCTACACCCTTAGCTCCTTTAGCATTAGCTCCAATATTATGAGATACTTTTACATTTCTCTTTTTTAATATTTCTATATCTTCATCATTAACAAGTACTGTATGTGCTGATATAAAATTTTCATCAAGTATTCCTAACTTATCTAAATACTGAACTGGTGTTAAATTAAGGTCATTAATATATTGATTCCATTCATAATCCATTTCTGCAACATGCATAGTTAATGGAACATTATATTTTTTTGATATACTATATGCTTCCTTTAATGATTCATCACTATTTGTATATGGTGCATGTGGTGCTATACCTGGAGTTATTAATGAATCCCCTTTCCACTTTTCAATAAACCACTTTGAATATTCTAATCCACCATAGCTTTCTTTTGAGTCTGGAGATGGAAAGTTTAATACAGTTTCACAAAGTACTCCTCTTATATTAAGCTCTTTAGCAGCTTTTGCTACTTCATCTTCAAAATAATACATATCACAGAATGTAGTAACTCCACCAAGTAGCATTTCAGATATTGCATACTTAGCACCTATATAAGTTAACTTTTCATCTACTAACTTCTGTTCTAAAGGAAATAAATATCTCTTTAATCTATCTGGACAATCATCTGCTAGACTTCTAAATGGTATCATTGATGCATGAGTATGACAGTTTATCATACCAGGTATTAAAATACCTCCATCACCATCTATAATTTTATCTATATCCTTAAATTTCTCTTTTATTTCTTTTGTTCCTATGGCTTTTATTTTATTATCTTCTATTACTAAGACACCATCTTCTATAATATCTTTATTATTATTCATTGTTAGTATTGTTACATTTTCAATTATTGTAGCTTTCATTTTTTATTCCTCCTAAATAAGTAAACACCTACGTTCTAAAATACTCGTAGGTGTTTTTCTTCTTTCCTATTCCACATGTATAAAAGGAACTATTTTATTTTCTCTTACACTAATTAAACCCTTATCTGTAATTTTCAATTCTGGACTAACTGGTAAAGATAACGTACTAAATGACATTATCTCGTTAATATGATTATATCCTAAGTCCTTCATAGCATTTCTTACTTTTTTTAATTTACTTCCTAGTATCTCTATTGGTTCATCACTAATAATTCCACCTATAGGCAGTTCTACACATGCTAATAATTCTCCTTTATTAGCTACAGCATATCCTCCTCCCATAGCTATTACCTTATTAGCTACTAATACCATATCTGAAATATTTGTTCCCATAACCATAAGATTATGATGATCATGTGCCCAAGTAGTTGCTACTGCTCCTTCTTTTATAATATTACCATTAACTAAACCATATGCCCTGTCATTATTCTTTCCGTATCTTTCAAAGACTCCTATTAATGCACAATCTTGCTCTTCAAAATCAAGTATACCATCTTTTACATCTAAGGATATAAATTGTTCTTCAGTAAATGTTGATTTCTTATTTACATTCATAACCCTACATTTTACTTTTTCTTTATTCTTAATCCTTATTTTAAAGTCTTCTTCCTTTAATAAATCTAACTTAACACTATTAAAAAATTTTTGAGGTATATAAGTCTTATTATTAAAGTAGTTTACATCTACTCCACTTTCTTTTTTATACACAGGAACTCCATTTTTATAAACAGATTCTATGGATAACTTATCCAAATTATCAACAATAATGAAATCCGCTATTTTACCTGAAGCAATACTTCCTCTATCCATTAACCCCATTCTTCTTGCTGGAGTAAAAGTAGATATGTAAATTGCTTCTTCTATAGGCATTCCAAGCTTAATTACTTCTTCTACTAGCTTATTTAAGTGACCCTCATTTAATTTATCTGCCATCACATCATCAGTAACTAATGCAATATGCTCATATAAATTATTACTCACTAAATAATCTATATTTTCTTTACATAATGATTTATGTTGTAACTCAATAAACATACCTCTTTTTATTTTTTCTTCTAAAGATTCTATATTTTGTTGAGTATGATCTCCATTTACACCACTATATAAAAACAATGATAAATCTACTCCAGATATTTTAGGACAATGGCCTTCTAATGGAATATTTCTTTCACACTTTTTAGCTACATCAATTATCCTTTTTATTTCAGAGTCTTCTTCACTAGTTAAGTCCTTAAAATTCATAACTTCTCCAAGACAAAGAATTCTATCATTTAATAAGAGCTTTTCTACTTCTTTTGATGTAATTTCTGCACCAGTAGTTTCTAATTCACTACATGTAGATGGTACAGAACTAGGTATTCCATAAAATATATCTAAAGTTTCTTTATCATTAATAAATGTTTCTATTCCTTCTATTCCAAAAACATTGGCTATTTCATGAGGGTCAGCTACAACTGTAGTGACCCCATGTTTTATTACTGCCTTAGCAAATTCACTAGGTATTGTCATAGAACTTTCAATATGCATATGTATGTCTATAAGACCTGGAATAATGTACTTTGAAGTAGCATCAATAACTTCTTTAGAAGTTATTCTATGTTGGTACCCTTCTCCAATGTGAACAAATAATCCATTATGTATAACTATATCTTCTTTAAAAAACTTTTTAAAATAGCTATTATATACATTTGCATTTTTTATAATTAAATCTACTTCCATGACTCCTCCAAGTTATTTACTAGTTCATTATTCTATTCCAAGTATCTACCCATGTATTCATTTGTGTATTTATATACTTAAAGTCTAAAACTTTTGCATTATCAATAACTGGTCCATAGCTTAAGTTTTTAGCTTCTTCTTCAGTTAATTGAACCTTTGTATTAACTGGTGATTCATTTAAAGCCTTAGCTGTTCTTAATTGAACATCTTCACCTAATGCATAGTTTATAAATTCATATGCTAAATCTTTATTTTCTGAATTCTTATTTATATTTATAGTGTTAAAGTTTAAGTAAGTTCCTGATTCTGGTACTATGTATTCTACACCTTCTTTAGCATTAGAAATTGTTCCATAAGCAAAATCTGCTGCTACAGCTGCTACTATTTCTCCACTTGAGAACATATTTGCTAAGTCTGATGACTTACTATAAGTTTTAACTACGTTTGGCTTTAATGCTTCTAATTCTTTAAATGCAGATGCTCCATTATCACTTTCTAAAGAAACTCCTGCTTTTTCAGATGCAATAGATAACATTGCTGCTCCATTAGTTGTAGTTATATCTGGTATTGCAATTTTACCTTCTAGTTCTGGCTTCCATAAGTCTTCCCAAGAATTAATTTCAATTCCTGCTGATGGATCTACTACTATTCCTATACTGTTTAATGTATAAGCTGGTCCGTATCCTCTTTCTACTGTTGATTGTGCTTTTTCATTTAACTCTTTAGCATTTGGTATTTTAGAGTAATCTACTTTTTCAAATAAATCTCCTTCAATACCTTGTTCTGCAAAAGATTCTGCAAGATATATTAAATCTACATTAGAATTTGGATTGTTTTGAAGCTTTGTTAATCTTTCTGAATTGTTACCTATTTCTAAAACAATATCAACTCCATATTCTTCTTCAAAAGGAGCAAACACATTTTCATTTAATAAATCTTCACTTAATCCCCAAGTTGAGATTACAAGTTTCTTGCTTCCTTCTGGTGATGTTTTTGAGCCACATCCAATTAAAGATGTCATCACTAATGTTGATGCTACTATTGCTGCTAATGTCTTTTTTATCATTTCTAATTCCTCCAAGAATTTTATTTATTAAACTAAAACAATTTTATTTGATGGTAATTGTAATAGCATTTTATCCCCTGTATTGTATACAATTGAATTATCGCCATTTACAGTAATATTACCCATTAAAGTTTTCACTTCATATTGATAAGACTTTCCAAGGAATGTTCTTATTTCTACAGTTCCTTCAATAGTGTTATCTTTAACTTCACTAACTATTTTGATGTCATCAGGTCTTATTGTACCTTTAGCCTTATCTTTACCATTATGTCTATCTATTGTAAATTTAATTCCAGCTTCATTCTCATATATACCTTCTGAAACTTTTGTAAGTTCTATAAAGTTTTCAAATCCAACAAATCTTGCAACAAACTCTGTACTAGGATTTGAGTATATATTTTCTGGAGTATCAAATTGCTCTATTACACCTTTGTTAAGTACTGCAACTCTATCTGAAATAGAGAAACATTCTTCTTGATCATGAGTTACGAATAATGTTGTTATACCAAGTTTTTGTTGAAGCTTTCTTATTTCAACTCTCATTTTTAATCTTAGCTTTGCATCAAGGTTACTTAATGGCTCATCAAGAAGTAATAAACTTGGCTCAATAACTAAAGCTCTTGCTATTGCAACTCTTTGTCTTTGTCCACCAGACAATTCCTTTGGATATCTTTTTGCTAAATGTGCCATATCTACAACTTCTAGCATTTCACTAACTTTTTTATTTATCTCTTCCTTATTAACCTTTTTCATCTTTAATCCAAAAGCTACATTTTCTTCTACAGTTAAGTGTGGGAATAAGGCATAACTTTGAAATACTAAACCAAAATTTCTCTTATGTACTGGCATATTAGTATAATCCTCATCACCTAACATAAATGTTCCACCTGTTGGTTCTATAAATCCTGCAACAACTCTTAGTGTTGTTGTCTTACCACACCCACTAGGTCCTAAAAGAGAAACTAGTTCCCCTTTCTTTACTTTTAAATTTAGATTTTCTAATATTTTAGTTTTTCCATCATAGGATACATCTATATTTTTCAAATTAATTAAATCCATTATATCTTCCTCCAAGTTTTTTAACCTACAAATTTACCTAATCCTAAAGTCTTTTCAACTATGAACATAATTCCTACAGTTAATAACATTAATAAAACCGAAAGTGCTGAAACTGTTGGATCATAGTTATATTCCACATAATTCATCATTGTTATTGGTAACGTACTAACACCTGGTCCTGTTAAAAACATTGATACCGGAACATTATTAAATGAATTAATAAATGCTAGCATACATGCTGATATTATTCCTGATGTTATATTTGGCATTACAACTATAAAGAATGATCTAATTTTTGTGCAACCTAAACTTACAGCTGCTTCTTCTATTGAGTAATCTACACCTTCTAAACTTGAACATATTACTCTAATAATATAAGGAACTATAACAAGGGTATGTCCTATAAATAAACTCATGTATATTGAAAGTCCTAACTTTACAATAAGGAATTGAAATAATGAAAATCCAACAACTATTCCTGGAACTATAAGTGGTGATAGGAAGAAGCTTTTTAATGCTCCCTTACCTTTAAAGTTACTTCTACTTAATCCATAAGCTGCAGGAATTCCTATAATAAGTGCTACTAAAGTAGATATTCCAGATATAATAAAGCTTGTCAACATACTGTTCATAAAACTATCTGAATTAAATACATTAGCAAACCATTTTAAGCTAAATCCCTTTGGAGGAAAAGCAATATAGTTTTCTGTACCTATACTTGTTAATGCTATAATTAATAACGGTGCAAATAAAAATATGTATACCAGTACAACAAATACTGTTAATAATTTTCCTTTTTTCATGTTATGATACACCTCTCTTATCCATTCTTGATGCCAAGAAATTTATTCCTTTGATGACTATAAGAGTTGTTATTATCATAATAGTTGCTACTACTGCTGCTCCTTGCCAATCTCCTAATGTCATAGTTTTTTGATATATAAGTGTTGCTAAAACTGTATTCTTATTACCACCTAATAATTGAGGTGTTGTATATGCAGTTAATGATCCTGTAAATACTAAAACTGTTCCAACTATTAATCCTGGTAAACTTAATGGGAAAATAACCTTAAAGAATGCCTTTACTTTACTTGCCCCTAAACTTTCTGCTGCTTCTAATAAATCATTATCTATATTATCCATAACTCCTATTAAAGATGTAATCATTAATGGAAGGAATATATATACTGTACCAGCTATAATAGCTCCTTCTGTGTATAATAATGATAATGGCTCGTTTATAATATGTAACTTAAGTAATAAGTTATTTATAATACCATTCTTACCTAATATGGTCATCCAAGCAAATGAACGAACAACTGAGTTTGTAAGTATAGGGAATACTGTAAGAGCTATAAATAATCCTCTAACTTTTTGAGATGTTTTAGATATATAATAAGATACTGGAACACCAATAAACATACATATTACTGAAGAAATTAATGATATTCTTAAAGTTCTATAAAAAATACCCATCATATATTCATCTTTAAAAAAGTTATTATATGAATTTAATGAAAATCCACTATTTTCATTAAATGTTGGTAATATAATTCCCAGTAAAGGTGTTATCATGAAATAAATAATTAATACTAAGCATGGTATAAATAAAAAATACGACCATTTTTTTTTCATTTGCAAATTCTCCTCTATAAATTACATTATAAATGTCCGAACATTTATAAGATTTAGTCATTTAAA
>JAFADP010000080.1 GCA_023424785.1 Bacillota bacterium | reverse complement strand
CTGGAAGGCTTATGAAATGCTAGATGATGAAGTTAAAGAAACATATCCTAGTGAAGAACTTCTTGATAAATGTGAAGTATTTAGAAAATTAGATCAAGATACATTAAATATTTATTATGATGCTTGGGTAAAAATAAAAAGTAAATAATGTTTTAAAGGTGCCACAAATTTTTGTAGCACCTTTTATATTTTTCTTATTTAATTTCAGACCATATCTTATCAAACTTAGCAGTAGCCTCTCCTACTTCTTTAACATATTCACCTTTAGCCATTTCTTCATCTGGAATATTAGATGCTGGATTATTCTTATAATCATCTGGTAATGAGTCATAAGCTGCTAAATTTACATTTTTATATGGATATTCTTCAGTTATTTTTTTACTTACTTCTGGTTCTAAAATATAATTAATGAACTTTTCTGCATTTTCCTTATTTTTTGCTCCCTTTGGAATAGCGAAGTTATCTAAGAATAAATACATTCCCTCTTCTGGATAAACAACTTCTATTGCATTATTTTCTTCCATTGCTAATGAACATTCTGCATTCCATACAAGACCTACCTTAGTTTCTCCAGTAATTAATGAGGATTTTGGACTATCACTATCATATAATTTTATATTTGGTTTAAGTTTTTCAAGATATGCTTTTGCTTCTGCAAGCTTTGCATCATCAGTTTCATTTAATGAATATCCTAAAGCTTTTAATGCCATTCCAATAACCGCTCTTTGATCATCTAATACTACTAAAGAATCTTTAAATTCACTATCTAATAAATCTTTATATGAAGTTATTTTCTTACTTACTGTATCACTATTAACTGCAAGTACTGCTGCTCCTGCTGTAAATGGTACAGAATATACATTTCCTTCATCAAATTCTTGATTTAAATAAATTTCATTTATATTACTTAAGTTTGGAATATTATCTTTATTTAATTCTTCTAACATTCCTCTTTCTTTCATTATTGTTATCATATAATCAGTAGGTACTATAACGTCATAAGTTCCTTCTGCTGATGATTGAACCTTAGCCAAACATTCCTCATTAGATGAATACGTACTATAATTAACTTTTACTCCATACTCATCTTCAAAATCATTAATTACTGATTCAGGAATATATTCTGTCCAGTTATATACATTAAGTTCTCCATTTTCAGCATCACTTTCGCCACAACCAATTAAACTACTTGATACTAAGGCTCCTACTAATACTACTGATAATATCTTTTTTAATGAACACTTCTTCATATATATTTCCCCCTAACTATTAGCTTTTATATTTCTTATTTGTACAATAGTAGCTACTGCTAAAACTATTATTGTAGCTAATATTATTAATGTTGATAATACATTTACTTCTGGAGTTACACCAGTCTTAATCATTGAGAATATTTTTAATGGTAATGTGTTACTTCCTGGTCCTGCTGTAAAATAACTTATTATTACATCATCAAGAGATAGTGTAAATGCTAGCATTGTTCCTGATATAACACCAGGTGCCATTATTGGTAAAGTAACTTGAGTAAAAGTTTTAAATCTATTTGCCCCAAGATCCATTGCTGCTTCTTCTACTGATTTATCAAACCCACTTAATCTAGATCTTACTGTTATAATTACAAATGGAACAGAGAAAGTAATATGAGATAATATTATTGTTGGTAATCCTAAGTTTAACTTTATTAATGAGAATACTGAAAGTAATGCTATACCTAACACTATTTCAGGTATTACTACTGGAATATATAATAATTTATCTATTAAATTCTTTCCTATAAATTTATATCTAGACATTCCTACAGCTGCAAGTGTTCCAATAATTGCTGAAGCTAATGTGCTTACAATAGCTATAAGAATAGTATTACCAAAAGCTTCTAGTAAGCTTCTATTTTCAAATAATGAACCATACCATTTAAAAGTAAATCCAGTAAATGTTATATTCATCTTAGATTCATTAAATGAAAATACTATTAAAACTATAATTGGTAGATATAGAAAAAAGTAAACTAGTCCTATATATAGGTTTTTAAATCTATTTCCTATTTTTCTTTTTGTACTTTTTTTCATATTAAAAACCTCCTAATTCATCCATGTCTCCACCAATCTTTTGGTAAATTCCAACTAGTACTAATGTAAGTAATATTAAGAATATTGATAATGAAGCTCCAAATGGCCAATTTCTTGCTGTAAGAAATTGATTTTTAACTAAGTTACCAATAAGCATTGTTTTGCTACCACCAAGTAAATCTGGAATAAAGAAATATCCTAATGTAGGTATAAATACTAATAAAGATCCTGCAAATATACCTGGCATTGTAAGTGGAAGTGTTACTTGAAAAAATGCCTTATATGGCTTTGCTCCTAAGTCACTTGCTGCTTCTAATAATGATTTATCAAGCTTTTCTATTGAGCTATATAGTGGTAATACCATAAATGGTAGCAATGTATATACCATACCTATAGTGACTCCTAAATCATTATATATAAGCTTTAATGGGCTACTTATTATGTGTAAGTTCATAAGAATTGTATTTATAATTCCTTCTGTTCTTAACAATATAATCCATGCGTATGTACGAATTAATGAGTTTGTTAAGAAAGGTAATATTATCATCATAAATAAAATAGTTTTCTTCATAGATGATTTTTGAACTATATAATATGCAAATGGATAACCTATTAGTATACATAATACTGTTGTTTTGGCTGCCATCCATAAAGAATCTTTAAATACATTTAAATACAAAGGATTTAATACTTCTTTATAATTACTTAGGGTAAATGAAAATTCTACACCACCATAAGTTCCTTTATTCATAAAACTTATTGCAAATACATATATAAGCGGTATTGCTACAAAAGCCATCATCCAAAAACTTATAGGTCCTACCATAGTAGTAACAGGTAATAAATTTTTATTCTTTTTCTTCATTGTTATCCCCCCTAGCTTTTTTATTTAGCTGCACCACTCATATCTGGGTTATCAATAATTTCATATATTTGTTCACTCTTTGTCTTTATTATTACTCCATCTTCAGGATTCCAATAAGGATATACAACAGTTTCTGGAGGAATTATTTCTCCTCCTGTTAATGTATTTATCTTTAACTCTTCTCCATTTGGTAAAAGTGCTATTGTTTTAATAACAGATCCAACATAAATATTTTCTTTAACAACAGCAGAAATAGTAAATCCATCAACAGGTACTTTAGATAAGGATATTTTTTCTGGTCTTAATGATACATATATTATTTCATCATGTACTACATCAGCATTTTCTTCTACTAATATTTCTCCACTTTCAACAACAACTTGTAGTTTCTTTCCCTTTTCTTTCTTTGTAGTTCCATAGAATATATTTGATTCTCCTATAAAGTCTGCAACAAACTTTGAAGCTGGAGTTTCATAAATTTCTTGTGGAGTTCCTAACTGTTCAAGTACTCCCCCATTCATTATTGCTATTCTATCACTCATAGTTAAAGCTTCTTCTTGGTCATGAGTTACATATATAAATGTAATTCCAAGTTTTCTTTGAAGCCTTTTTAACTCAAATTGCATTTGTTTTCTTAGCTTTAAGTCTAATGCACCTAAAGGTTCATCTAAAAGTAGTACCTTAGGCTTATTAATTAATGCTCTTGCAATTGCAACTCTTTGCTTTTGTCCTCCTGATAATTGATCTGGCTTTCTACTTCCATACCCTGATAATTGAACTAAATCTAACATTTCTTTTACTCTTTGTTTTATCTCTGATTTAGAAACTTTCTTCATTTTTAATCCAAAGCCAATGTTTTCTTCTATTGTCATATGAGGAAATAATGCATAACTTTGAAATACTGTATTTACTTCTCTATCATAAGGCTCCTTATCTTGTACTTTTTCACCTTCTATTATAATATCACCAGATGTAGGCTCTTCAAATCCTGCTACCATTCTTAAAGTAGTTGTTTTTCCACATCCTGAGGGTCCAAGCATTGTTAAAAATTCACCTTTGTAAATATCCATCGATATCCCTTTTACAACACGATTTTCTCCATAATATTTTTCTACATTATCAAGTTTTACTATCACCTTATCCTTATCCATTTTTAATTCCTCCAGTCTCTAAAGTTCAAATTATATAGCTTTTGTACCTCTTTCTCCAGTACGTATTCTCATGGCATCGTAAACATCATAAACAAATACCTTTCCATCTCCAGCTTTTCCTGTTGATATGGTTTCTTTTATTTCTCTTAAAAAATTTTCTAAATCTTCATCTTCAATTACTACATTTACTTGTATCTTAGGTAAAAGATTTATATTTACTTTAACCCCCTTAAGAAGAGCTCCTTTTTCTCCCTTTTGTTTTCCACATCCCATAGCAGTTAATAATGTCATACCCCCACAAGAATTTTTATCTAATATTGTTTTTATGTCCTCTAAATTTTCTGGTCTTACTATAATTTCTAGCTTTTTCATTAATAAATCCCTCCACTTTTCAAAAAAATACTAATTCATACACATTAACGAATTAGCTCCTTTGCTATTTTTTAATATAATTTTTTTATTTTAGATATACAAAAAGGTGTTTACAAATTTCTTTGTAAACACCTTTGTTTAACTCCCTAATATAATTTATTATATATTAATAATATTGTATATACTATGTCCTTTTATAACTAAGTTATATGTCCACATTGTACAATAATTATAACTCACAAATTACCTTTTTAGAATCAAAGGCTATTTGAAGTCCTGCACAATCTTTAAAATTATGGAGATTGCAATTTAAAAGCTCTTCAATTTTTCTTAATCTATATTTTAATGTATTTCTATGAATAAATAATCTTTCTGCTGTAGTTGTAACATTACAATTTTCATCTAAATATGTTTCTAAAGTAAATGTTAAATCAGATGAATTAATTTTATCATATTCTAATACTCCACCTAAAATAGAATTATAGTATGATTCTATTACATCTCTATTATTTATATTAAATAACAAACTATATACACCTATATCTTTATATCTTAATATAGTATTTTTCATGTTCTTTATTTTTATTGTACTTAATGCCCATTGAGCTTCTTTTAATGAATTCTTCACCATTTTTAAGTCACTATATATATTACCTATACCAATACTAACTGTAAGATTTGGAATATGATTATTTATAACCTTTGATATATTATTAAATAAATTTTTTATTTTTGTATCATAACCTTCATCTTCTTTACAAAGTATTATTATTGAATCATCTCTATGTATAATAGGAAACTTTAAGTTATAAGTATATAATAAATCTTGAATAATTTTATAAAAGTTAGTTTTTAATTCTACTTTTTTTACTGAATCATTTATGTTATTCTCTTTTAAATATTCTCCAAAATTATCTATTGCTATATTACATACATAACAATTTCCTGAAATATCATATCCAAAGTATGCTGCCTTTTCTACTACATTTTTATCTAATCCTCCATCTCCAAAAAGAATATTGCTTAAAAAATGTGTTACTGAATTTTCTTCCACATATGATAATATAATTGCTTTGCACACTTCTTGAGATACTTTTACAAGCTGTACATGCCACGGTAGTTCAAACAAAGGTACCTCTAACTTATTTGCTAACTCTATAGCTTCTTTTGGAACCTTTTCTATGTACTTGCCTATATTTACAATTAACCCTCTTCCCTTATTATCACTAATAGATTGTATTATCTCTTCTATTAGGTATGGATTATTTTTAAAATTTCTACCAGTAATAATAATAAGCTCTTTTCCATCTAACCACTGTATACTTTCTATAGGATTTTCAAAACACTCTGCTACATAAACCCATTCAATAAATTTATCTAATCCCTTTTCACCAGCTACAAGCTTTATTTCTCTTAAAGATGGTAGTTTCATTATATCTCTCACACTAATACCCATAGTTATTCCCCCAATCACAAAACTACAAATTAAATTTATACCCCTAACTTCAATACTATTCCAACTACTGCTGATATTGCTATATAAACTACTGGATGCTTTTTAAATTTTTCTATTGCTATATATAATACTACTGCTAAAATTATAGCTTTTATATTTATAATATCTACAAGATTTTTTGTTATATTATATTTATCTAAATTTAATAAACTTAATTTTACAACTTCAAATCCTGCCGCTGCAATTAATGCAGTTGATGCAGGTCTTAACCCATAAAATGTATATTCAACATATTTATTTTCTCTAAACTTTTTAAGAAATTTAGCTATTATAAGAATGATTATAATTGATGGTGTTATAAGTGCTAATGTAGCTAAAATACTACCTAAAATTCCAGCACAATTATATCCTGCATAAGTAGCCATATTTATTCCAATAGGTCCTGG
Source organism: Bacillota bacterium (assembly GCA_023424785.1). GTDB lineage: Bacteria > Bacillota > Clostridia > Clostridiales > Clostridiaceae > Clostridium. Next base: position 13,158 of record JAFADP010000080.1, on the reverse strand, counting down.
TGTAGATTGAGAAACAGCTATCATATCTGCTAGGTCAGCTCTACTAAACCACCCCATTCTTTCTGACATATCATATAAGAAAGGTAAAGTTGCTAATCCTCCACCAACTGAAAATAAACCTGCTTTAAAAAATTCAAATATAAGTTCTAAGTAAATCATTTCTTTTCTCCTCCTATGTTTTTAGCAACTATAGCTATAATTCCTGAAGCTATTACTAAAATAATAGGTGATAAATCTGTAAATATTGCTAAAGCTACTACTAGAATAAATATACCTAATGTAACCTTATCTATAACTGAACTTTTCCATAACTTAATTACTGCATTCAATATTAATGCACATACACAAATTCTAATTCCAGCAAATGCATTTTTAACAATTTCAAGATCTGAAAAGTTACTTATAAAAGCTGCTATTATTGTAATAATAACTAAAGAAGGAAAAACAACTCCTAAAGTTGCTACTATTCCTCCTATTGTTCCTTTCTGTTTTTGTCCAATAAAAGTCGCAGTATTTACTGCTATTACTCCTGGTGTACATTGACCTATAGCATAATAGTCCATAACCTCTTCTTCTGTAGCCCATTTATGATTTTCTACTACTTCTCTTTGAATAATTGGAAGCATTGCATATCCTCCACCAAAAGTTAATACTCCAATTTTGGCAAAGGTAATAAATAAATCCATTAACTCCTTCATTTTAATAAACTCCTTTATCATTATCATTATTGTTTATTCATATAATCTTTAGTATCTGTTTTTAATCCCTTACTTTTTAATCTTCCTTCAACAAACTCTTTTATTAATGAGTATATTACTGCAAATAGAGGAACTCCAATAACCATGCCTATTAATCCTAAGAATTTCCCAGCAACCATTATAGAGAATAAAATCCAAAATGCTGAAATTCCTATAGAGCTCCCTAAAATCTTTGGTCCTATTATATTTCCATCAATTTGTTGTACTATAAATATTATTAATAAAAACCATAACGCTTTTTCTGGTGATACAAAAAGTATTATTATAAATGATGGAATTGCACCTATAAATGGCCCAAAAAACGGTATAATATTAGTTAAGCCTATAATAACTGAAACTAGTAATACATATGGCATTTTAAATATGAGTAAAATAAAATATACCATTACACCTATAATGGCTGAATCTAATATTTTCCCACTTAAGAACTTCCCGAATATTACATTACTATTATTAGTTATTTCTATAACTTTTTCTGCTCCATTCTTAGGAAATATAGCAAAAACAACTTTTTTAATTCCTGCACACATTCTTTCTTTATCAAATAATAAGTAAAATGATACTATTAATCCAATAACTATGTTCCAAAGACTTGATAAAATAGAAGTAAGTATATTCCCTAATACAGGTAATAAATTAGTTACTATAGTTATAATAGTGTCTACAATGTTCTTTAAATATCCATTTATAAAATCTAATTGTTTTTTATTTAAATCCAAATCACCAAGAATTTCATCCGTTATTTTGCTTAAATTTACTAAGTATGTAGGTATATTATTTACTAGTCCTACAATACTGTCTATAAGTTGAGGTAATACAAACTGTAAAAATAATGCTATTAATAAACCTGTTACTAAGTATGTAAATAGCAATGATATCATTCTTCTTACTTTAAAACTCATCTTTTTAAAGAAGTTAATTTTTATTATATTATTTTCAAATGTCCTTAATATAAATCCTAGTAAATATGCTAATGCAAACCCAATAATAAAAGGTTGTAGTACACTAACTATTACATTAACTTTTTTCATTACTACACCAAGCTCAGAAATGCCTAAGTAAAATAATATTATGGATGCAACAACTATAAAGACATATACTGCAATAGTATTATATTTCCTATTCCAATCTAACTTCATACTATAATCACTTCACTTTCCTTATAAAATTTTTCTCTTCTATCTTTTTTTATTGTAATATTTCCTCTTACTTTATTGACTAAAGAAATATCTATGTCTTCTATAATTAAACACTCTTTATTATTTTGTTTATTTATATTATTACCTAATGGATCTAAAATTAAAGAACCTCCAGAATAAACGATGTTATCTCCTTCCCCCACTCTATTTACTCCTACTATAAAGCATTGATTCTCTATAGCTCTAGCTCTTAATAATATATTCCAATGTTCCTCTCTTTCCTTTGGCCAACTAGCAATAATAATTATAAGTTGAGATTCTTTTGATGCTATTTGAAATATTTCTGGAAATCTTAAGTCATAACATATAAATGGAGTTACCATTACATTATCTATATTAGTACTTATAATTTTATTTCCTTTATTAAATATCTTATCTTCACCGCTATATGAAAAAGGATGTATCTTAGTATATATACCTTTTACTTCTCCTTTTGATGAAATTATAGCAAACTTATTTTCCCCCTTTTCATTTACCTTAACTCCATACCCAAAAGCAATATTAATATTATTATTAATAGCTTTTTCTTTAAAGTAATTAAGTATATATTCTTCACTTAACTTTAAACTATTAATATTCATAGTGAATCCTGTTAACACCATTTCAGGAAATACGATTAAATCAACTTCATTTTCACTTGCTCTCTTTATATATTTATTACATATTTCAAAATTTTCCTCAGTATTTTCCCAACATATATTAACTTGTGCTAAGGCTATTTTCATAAATTTTACCCCCATAAAAATTATGCTACCATACTATATTTGCAAAAAGCTATTACACAATAACATATGTAATAGCCCTAAAAATCTTATTTAAAGTCTTTTCCAACATCATCTGACTTATGGGAATCTGAACCATATACAAATTTAGTATTACTTTCCTTTGCAATATTCATAAATAATCCTGATGGATAAGCTTCACCACAATAAGGTTTTCTTAATCCTGCAGTATTTAAATCAAGTTCATATCCTCTATTATTAACTTCATCTATTATTAATTTAATAAGTTCTACATTATTATATTCGAAAGGATATTTATTATTAAATATTCTAACTAAAGTTGGATGTCCAATTCTTTTAGGCTTATATTTTCCTAAATCTGCTCTTACAGATTTTAATACAGTATTGAAATATATATTATATACCTCTTCAAGGCTTCCCACTTTATTTAATAATAATTCAAAATCAGAAAGCATATCTATAGCATAATATTGGTTATCATATTTTACAAAATGTACAGATAATATGGAGTCTTCAATTTCACTTCCATACTTATTTAGTAACTCTTTTGTACCCTCCTCATATCCTTCAACATAGTCAACTTCGAAACCTATATTTATTTTTATTTTATTTCTATATTTATGTTTTATATATTTAACATCCTTTATATAGTTACTAACATCCCCAATTTGTAATGCACATTCATCTAAGAAAGTCTTATCTTCTATAAAAACATCTCTAAATGGCATATGCTCAGCAAATGTCATTTCTTCTAGTCCTATTTTTAGAGCCTGTTCAACATACATCTCAAAGCTATCTTTTGTCCCATGTGGACAATATGGTGAATGAATATGTCCATCTCTTCTCATATTAAGCAAAACTATCCCCCCTTTATTACATAACTATTATATCATACTTTATTTTTTAATAATGCCTTAATAAATAATAATTATCAAAATATGTTGTATTGCAAAATATTAATTAATAGCATAAAAAAAAATAGGAAACTATCTAAGTCTCCCATTTTAATATATTAATTAAAAGCTTGTTCTAAATCATAAATTATATCATCTATATGTTCTGTACCTATTGATAATCTAATTGTATTTTGTTTTATTCCTGAACCTAAAAGTTCTTCTTCATTCATTTGTGAATGTGTTGTACTTGCTGGATGTATAACTAATGATTTAACATCTGCTACATTTGCAAGTAATGAGAATATTTCAAGCTTATCTATAAATTCTTGAGCTTCTTTTGCCCCACCTTTTATTTCAAAAGTAAATATTGATCCTGCTCCATTTGGGAAATATTTATTATAAAGTTCATGATCTGGACTATCTGGTAGTGATGGATGATTTACTTTTTCTACTTTTGGGTGATTATTTAAAAACTCTACAACTTTTAATGCATTTTCAACATGTCTTTCAACTCTTAATGAAAGTGTTTCTAATCCTTGTAATAATATAAATGCATTAAATGGACTTATGCACGCTCCTGTATCTCTTAATAATACTGCTCTTATTCTTGTAACATAAGCTGCTTCTCCTGCTGCTTCTGTAAATTTAACTCCATGATAACTTGGATCTGGTTCTGATAATTGTGGGAATTTTCCTGATGCTGCCCAGTCAAACTTTCCTGAATCTACTATTACACCACCTAATGAAGTTCCATGACCACCAATAAACTTAGTAGCTGAATGTACTACTATATCTGCACCATGTTCAATTGGTCTAAATAAATATGGAGTTCCAAATGTATTATCTACTATTAGTGGTATATTATTTTTATGTGCTATTTCTGCTAATGCATCAACATCTAAAATATTTGAATTTGGATTCCCTAATGATTCTATAAATATTGCTTTTGTATTTTCTTGAATTGCATCTTCAAAATTTGATAATTTATCTGGATCAACAAAAGTTGTCTTTATTCCGTAATCTGATAATGTATGCTCTAAAAGGTTATAAGAACCTCCATAAATTGTTTTTTCTGCAACTATATGATCTCCTGCTTTTGCTATATTTAAGAAAGCATATGTAATAGCTGCTGCTCCTGAAGCTACTGCAAGTCCTGCTACCCCACCTTCAAGTGCTGCCACACGCTTTTCAAATACATCTTGAGTAGAATTTGTTAATCTTCCATATATATTACCTGCATCTTCTAATCTAAATCTTGCAGCTGCATGTGCTGAATTTTTAAATACATAAGATGTAGTTTGATATATTGGTACTGCCCTTGCATCTGTTGCAGGATCTGGATTTTCTTGCCCTACATGTAATTGTAAAGTTTCAAACTTTAAATTTCTTTCTCTATTACTCATATTTTTGCCCCCTATTCATATATACATAAAACATATATGTTTACTTTTTTTGTAGTATATATTAATTTATTGTATTTGTCAATAAATTCTTCCATCTCTTTATTATAATATAAAAACAACCAATTTACATATATAATTGGTTGCTTTTTAATTTTAATTATATTGTGCAATAACTTTTTTATTTAGTTCATATAAATTATCTAACTCTTTTTTTAATGCATATTGATTTGGCTTACAGACTGAAATAGCTTTTTTTCTAAGCTTCTCCAACTCTAATGACATTACTTGCTTCATTTCTTTTGAAATAAATTTATCTTGTAAAAGTCTAATCATTATTAAACACTTATTTAAATACCACTTTGCATTATTCTCATCTAAACTTATAGCATTTTCTATAAAAAATAAACAATATATTGGATCTGCTTTTATATATTTATTTAATACACCTGCACATAATCCCCAATATAAACCTTTATTAGGATTAGCTTTTATAGCTCCATAATATCCACTAAGTACTTGTTCAAAATGCTTAGCATTTAAAGCTAGTTCTGCAACTTCAAACTGTGCTTGTGCTAACTCTTCTCCTGAACACTTCTCAATTCTACTCATTAATTCTGCTATATATTCTTTAAATTTAGCATTATCTCTTAATAATAATATTTTATTTTGATATTCCATCTCTTTATACCAACCATTGCTTGCTTCTACACTTTGTTCACAAGTAAAATCATTTGGCTCTGGTAAATGTAAATCAAAATATTTACTTGCCATAATCCTTCCCATCCAAGTAGATGCTAAGTTCTTATCATCTTGGCTTGTCTCCTTATTAAACACTACTTCCTTAAATAAGTTATAGCTTTTTATAATATTACCCTTTATTAAGTGACATAATCCATAAACTGCATTTACTTTTGGATCTTTACCATACTTATTTTCACATTCTAAAACTTCATCTATATTTTTTAAGGACCAATTCAACATTATTTCTGCATTTTGTGCTTCTGTTAACAATTTAATCACTTCCTAAATTTATCATATTTTATTTAATTATACTTTAAAAACCTTTACATTTCTACTTATTTTTCTAAATTCACTATAAATAACTAGACAAGTAAATATAATTAGTACTATAATTACTAATTATATATTTTAGGAGGAATTATATGTTCTACGGATTTGATATACTTTCACTATTTTTATTACTTGTAAGCTCTTTTCTTAATATTAGTAGATATACTTCTGGTTTAAGCTTTCTTATATTAATAATAGTTTTTTTCAGAGCATTTTCTAAAAATACATATAAACGTACTAATGAATTAAATAAATTTATTGGCTTTGTTAATAAATTATTAGCCAAGTTTGGAAAACAACTTCCTTATAATCTACCTAGATTAACATTTGATTCATTTATAACTTCTATTAATACTTTAAAATATAATTTTAAACAAAGAAGAGATTACAATAAAAAATATAAAATTGTTAAATGTCCAAAATGTAAGCAAAAGCTTAGATTACCTAGAGGAAAAGGGAGCATGACAGTAACCTGTAAAAGGTGTTCACATGAATTTGATTTAAGAACATAAAATTTATATACAAAAAAATCACTATAATCGTATATACGTTTATAGTGATTTTTAAATTTTCTACTCTAAATTTAATTTTTTCTTCATCATATAAGTTGTAATAAAGAAGTATATAAAACTTAATACTATTTCTATTATTAATGTTACTAAAAACACATTATTAAATAACCCTAACACGTCTGCTATATTACTACTATTTGTATATATGATTGTTCCTTTTCCAAACATAAGACCTACAATATTATTTATTATTGAAACTATAACAGATAACCCTATATATGTTCCTATTGATGATAATACTTTTCTTTTTTGAGCCGTTTGTCCTACTGCAATAGATACATAAATATGAAGTATACTTTGAATTGTAGAAACTATCATTATAACTAGAAGTATAAATATCATTTCTACTATTAGCCCATCAAGTTTAATATTAACTATTCTAATTTGTTTAATTATTTCACTTAATTCAATACCTATACGACTAAATTTAATTCCTATCATAATTATAAATGATATAACTGCAACTATTCCACTTAATATTGACCATACAAAAGCAACTATTGTTTTACTTGCAACATTTTCCCATGCCTTTACAGGAAGTGTATTCATTAAATACCCTTCGTCACCAAATATATTCTTATAAAATCTTTGAATAATAACAACAAATGTACCTATAACAACAATAAAATTAACAAGAACATATGCTAATACTATTACTACTGCAAAAATCTGCATTACAGGATTATCCGTATTATAATTAGATTCATTAATCGTAGAAAATCTTATTAAAAATGATAATATAAGCAATAAACCATATAGAGGCAATAACATTCTTCCTGTTGACTTAAATTCATATTTAATTAACTTTCCTAACATTTGAACACCTCCCTAAATAATGCATCTACACTCTTTCCTTCTTCTTCTCTTATTTCATCTACACTCTTAGTTAATTTAATTTCACCATATGCTATAAATATTACATCATCTAATATTTTTTCAATATCTGATATTAAATGAGTTGAAATAATTATTGTAGCATTTTCATTATAATTACTAATTATTGTGTTTAATATATAATCTCTAGCTGCTGGATCTACCCCTGCTATTGGTTCATCTAAAAAGTAAATATCTGCTTCTCTACTCATAACTAATATAAGCTGAACCTTTTCCTTAGTTCCTTTAGACATTGTTTTTAACTTATCATTTGCATCAATATTTAAACTCTTTAACATGCTATAAGCTTTTTCTTTATTAAAATCATCATAAAAATCTTCAAAGAATTTTATAATGTCACATACCTTCATCCAATCATTTAAATAAGTTCTTTCTGGAAGATATGAAACTACCTTTTTTGTTTCAACCCCTGGTTTATTACCATTAATAAGCAACTCTCCTGAACTTGGTGTTAAAAGTCCATTTGCAATTTTTATTAAAGTACTCTTTCCACTTCCATTAGGTCCTAATAACCCTACTATTCTTCCTCTCTTTACTTGTAAATTGATATTCTTTAAGGCTTCCTTTCTACCAAACCTCTTAGAAAGATCTTTACATTCTAGTAACATTTCATTCATTACTCTTCCCCCTCATAATTTTTCTGAACTAATGCTATAATTTCCTCTTCCCCATAACCTATATTTTTCATGTTATTTAAAAACTCATTTATTATATCCGTTGCTAATTCATTTCTCATTTCTTTAATCATATTAACATCCTCCGTAATAAATCTTCCACTAGTTCGTTGACTATATAATAACCCTTTTAATTCCAATTCTGCAAGTGCTTTTTGCATTGTGTTAGGATTTACCGCAGCTTCACTTGCCATATCTCTTACTGATGGTAACTTATCTCCAGCCTTATAAAAACCAGATACTATTCTTATTTCTATTTGTTCCATTATTTGAAAATAGATAGGTCTATCGTCCTTAAAATTCCACGCCATATCTTTTCCTCCTTAACATATTGTATTAATACTATAGTACAATAATATAGCTCAGAAATTGATTTGTCAATACTTTTTTGTAATTTTAATCCAAAATAGGCTACTCTTACAAAGAGTAGCCTATTTTTTAAATATTTTTTATGCAACATTATCCTTTTTCTTTTTTAATTTTATCTGTTATCTATTTTCTCAGGATACATATCATGATTCATCATTCTATAGTTAGCCATTTCTTCAAATTTAGTTCCTGGCTTTCCATAGTTACAATATGGATCTATACTAATTCCACCTCTTGGAGTGAACTTACCCCAAACTTCTATATATTTAGGGTCCATTAACTTTATTAAGTCCTTCATTATTATATTTATACAGTCTTCATGGAAATCTCCATGGTTTCTAAAACTAAATAAATATAATTTTAAAGACTTACTTTCTACCATTTTTATTGATGGAATATAGCTTATGTATATAGTAGCAAAGTCTGGCTGACCTGTTATAGGACAAAGACTTGTAAATTCAGGACAGTTGAACTTAACAAAATAATCATTATCTGGATGCTTATTATCAAAAGTTTCAAGAACCTCTGGATTATATCCATAATAATACTTTGTACCTTGATTTCCAAGTAGAGTTATTCCCTCTAAATCTTTACCTTGTCTTCCACTTTCCTTCATTACTTCTTCTCCTTCTTGCTTTCTAAATACTTATCTAGTCCACGTTTTCTAAGCTTACATGCTGGACATTCTCCACATCCATCGCCAATTATTCCATTATAACAAGTAAGTGTTTTTTCTCTTACATAATCTAACTTTCCAAACTTATCTGCCATTTGCCAAGTTTCAGCTTTATCAATCCACATTAGAGGAGTATGGACTACAAATTCATAATCCATAGCTAAGTTTAATGTTACATTTAATGATTTTATAAATACATCTCTACAATCTGGATATCCGCTAAAATCTGTTTCACAAACTCCAGTTACTATATGCTTTGCTCCTTTTACCTTTGCCAAAACTCCTGCAAAAGTTAAAAATAACATATTACGTCCCTCAACAAAAGTTGATGGAAGAGCTCCATCCTCTCCTGCTTTTATTTCTATATCATCTCTAGTTAATGCATTTGGTGCTAATTGATTAAGTAGTTCCATATCTAATATATGATGTTCTATTCCAAGCTCATTTGCAATATTTTTAGCACATTCAATTTCTAACTTATGTTTTTGATTATAATTAAATGTTACTGCTATTACTTCTTCAAACTTTTCTAATGCCCAAAATAAGCATGTTGTAGAGTCTTGACCACCACTAAATACAACTACCGCCTTATCTTTTTTCATTAGTCCCCCTCCTAATCTCTCATTAATAATATTGCCTCTTGTCTTAGCATTGAATCATCTTCAAAAACCCCTGTAAAATTTGTTGTCGTAGTTAATGTACCAGGTTTCTTTATACCTCTAGCAGTCATACAACTATGTTCACCAGTTATTAATACTGCTACATCTTTAGTTTCTGTAATCATAGAAACTATTTCTAATATATCACTACCTATTCTCTCTTGTAATTGTAATCTCTTTCCTACCATATCAGCTATTCTTGCAAGCTTACTTAACCCTATTATTTTTTCCTTTGGTATATAAGCTATTGCAACTTTCATATTATACATAAGAGCTAAGTGATGTTCACAATAACTATGTATAGGTATGTTCTTTACAACTACCATATTTTTATGTACTTCACCTACATACTCTTCTTCTTCAAAAGTAGTTCCAAACATTTCTGCAATCTCTTCATTTGTATGAGTCATACCTTCAAAAACTTCGCTATACATTTTTGCTACTCTTTTAGGTGTATCTTTTAACCCTTCTCTATCAGGATTATCCCCCAATGCAATTAATATTTCTCTTATACACTCTTGTATTTTTTCTGTATCAATTTGTTTCTTCATACTTACACGCCCCTTGTATCTTTATTCCAAACGATTTTATGAAGCTGAACTTGAAGTTTTACCTTATTTAAGTTCTTTTCTTTCATAAACTCAACTATTTCTTGAAGCTCTATATCTTCAAATACTGGACTAAAATAAACTAAACATTTTGATGTTAAATCATAATTTTTTATAATTTTATAAGCAAGTTGTAAATCTTCCATACTTCCAACTACAAACTTATATACATCATTACTATCTACTACATTTAGATTATTTTCACTCATTTCCTTAGTCATTTTGCTGCTTGGAAGTTTATAATCTAAAATAAAACTTAAATTTTTATACTTCTTCTTAAATGGCTCTATATCTATAGATCCATTAGTTTCTATATGAACTTTTAAGTCCTTGTCCTTATCTAAAATATATAAAAGTTCATCTATGTTTTCTTGAATTAAAGGCTCTCCCCCTGTTAATGTAACATTTATAGCTTTATTTTCTTTTATATAATCATAAATTTCTTGTGAATTCAATACCTCTTTTATTGATTCCTTACTAAAAGAGTATGTAGTATCACACCAAGAACATCTTAAGTTACACTTTTGAAATCTTATAAAGGTAGCAAGTTCTCCTGCTGTAGGTCCTTCACCATCTATAGATAAAAACTTCTCTATTATATTAAACATATCTTTTAATCCTCCGTATATATACAACTATTATTTGGAGTCTCAAATAATTCTACTTCACAAACATTTAATCCTTGTGATTTTAATCTATTAAATATATCTCTCGACATTTCTTCTGCTGTTGTTCTATATGGTAAGAACTCTATCTTAAAATTATTTGGAAGTTCCATTAATTTTTCTGCTAATGCTCTTCCTTCTTCATTATCCTCTAATATTAACTTATGATCAAAAAAATCTGCTATTTCCTTTAGTGCACTTTTAAAGTTTCCAAAGTCATCTACCATTCCTCTTAATTGACCTTCTTCATGTAACTTTTCTGCTTTTATTTTTGCTATTAATTTATATCTATGACCATGTATATTAGCACATTTTCCTACATATCCGCTTAAGTAATGAGCCATATCAAATTCTACCTTGCTTTTAATTGTAAACATATAAATTCTCCTAACCAAATAATTTTAAATAAAAAAGATTTATTTTGTTGAACTAAAAACTAGTCAACAAAATAAACCCTAAAATACATATTTAAAACTTTAAGTTAGTTGCCTAGTTTTATTTATAGACAGGATGGTCCAAACGAACTGTCTTATTTAATTATATTGATACTTTAACACAATTTTTTCTAAACTGCAAATCTAGTTCTTCTTTAACATTCTAAATACTATAAATGACACTATTGGTGCAGTTTTAATAAAATCTTAAAAGCTTCTACCTCCGCCTCCATGGCCTCCACTAGAGCTTGAGGATCCACCTCCACTAGAGCTTGATTTCTCTATTTTTCTAGATGTAACATTTTTATACATAAAAGTATCTCTAACTAAATTTTTAGAATATGAATCTCTTTTTAAGTATGTTGTAGTTGTTATAGTTTTCTTACCCTTAGAATTATAAATAAGAATAGATACTATAATTATTGTAATTACTAAAGAAATTCCTATTTGAAAATACCAAGGTAAATTAAATGTTGGTACATTCATATATTTTTCTATAGATTTTATAAATTCATTACATGAACCATAATAATCAAGATTGGATTCATCTTTAGTTAATACTTCTATTATTTTATCTAAAGATTTATTTATTCTTTTTTCATTGAAATAGTCCATAGCATCCTTTGTTGTTGAAATCCAAATTTCTCTACTTCCTGTAACGGATTTATCTAAATCTATTAAATAAAGTAACCCTGTTCCCATATAATCTTCATATCCAAAATCATGAGCATCATAAAAGCTATCTGCATACTCCTTAGGCCCCATACCTTTTGCATCACTTGTTGTAACAATTATAATATCTGTCTTCTTTTCTTTAGATACCTTCTTCATATATTCTTTTAATGATTTTTCTTGATTATCAGTTAAAATATCTGCCTCATCAAATAACCTTTCATCAGTTACTATAACTCCACTATTATTTCTATTATCAACCTTTACTCTTTCAACTTTTTCAAAAGGTTTAAAAATTAAAATACCTACTAACGATATAATTATTATGGAATATACTACTATCATTGTAGTTTTAAACTTCTTCATTAAGATACTCCTCCTACTATGTAGAATATAATATACATAATTAATACTACTGCTATAAATATAGATAAAAATATTGCAATAGTTTTTCCTTTACTTACAGGTGGCTTTCCAATAACCTTTCCAGTTTGTCCATTCATTGCAAAAGTATATGTTTCTCCATTGTAAACATATCTATATATCCATACTGGCAATAAACAATATTCTATTCTTTTTAAATTTGCTTGCTCAACACTAGATGTTACTACTACAGATGAATATCCTGATATGGTACTCATAGCAAGATTCTTTGCATCTAATTTTGCTTCATTTCTTGCTTTTTCTAAATAATAATCTTTTTCATAATTAAATTTTTCTGCCATATATCCTGATAAGTATCCCATATCAAACTCTTTAATTTCTTTATAATCAAAAGGTTCTAATAAATCCATAAGTTCATCATCCATTTTTATAGATGAATCATATGGTATTCTATTAAATTCTGCATCTATATTTCTTTCTA
>JAFADP010000181.1 GCA_023424785.1 Bacillota bacterium | reverse complement strand
TATTATAATCAGCATCATATTCTTTATTAACAACTAATATTGAAGCTATTTCTCCATTAACTTCACCTATTAACATATCATCTTTTAATATATCTTCTCTCAATACGTCTCTATTAGGATATGTTTCATCCCATTGATAAATTCCATCCCTATTCATCTTAGCTATTACACTTTTATAAATATCAACTATTTCCTCTAATTCTTCCATCACTGCTTTTCTTATCTTAATTAAACTCATATAACTTGTATCCTTTGTTTTTTTCATTATAATAATCTTTTCTAACTAATCCATACATTGCAGTATCACAAACACCTTGATTATTTCTATCTGCTTCTTTCATAGTACCTTCATATTTTAAGCCACATCTTTCCATAACTTTCCCAGAATAAATATTCCTTGGATCATATCTAGATTCTATACGATTTACTTTAACTTCTTCAAATAAAAATTTAATTATTGTAGAAAAAGCCTCACTCATTATCCCTTTATTCCACCACTTCTTCCCCATGCAATACCCAATATGGACTAATTCAATATCTTCATTATATTTAACTCCGCCTATATCACCAATAACTTGATTTATTTCCTTTAGTTCAATTCCCCAATGATAAATTCTATTGTCTTCATACTCGTTTACTACTATTCTTAAATACTCTTTTGTGTCTTCAATACTTTTATGTGTAGGCCATGTTAAATACTTAGTAACTTCACTATCATTAGCCCAATTATTAAACACATCATTAGCATCGTCTTCTTTAAATCTTCTTAAAATAAGACGTTCAGTCTCAATAGTTATAGTGCCTAAGTTATTCATTTTACTCCCCCCTAACATAGATTAATATTTAGTCTATTGCATAACCTCCAAAACTTTGTTTTGGTGCGGTTTTACAAACTTAATTTTTCAAGTTTTCCCCCACAAATAATTAAATTTGTATATTTAGGACATACTAAATATAACAAAATATTAGGAGGGACTCCCTTGAAAATAAATTTAAATCAATTATCTTTTACTGACATATATTCAAATGTTGACGAATATTTTCAACAAGATAAGCCAAAATTAATCAAATTATTTGAACAACATATTGATTTGCGAAAATTAATACCTCAAAGCTTTTATAATCATTATCATGCCGATACTGGGCATCCTAGAATTTATAAATTATCTTCTATGATTTCAGCTTTAATAATAAAATCAATGCTATCAATTGCTGATACTTCACTTTTTATAAATATTCTTAATATTAGCTCAGAACTTCGTGATCTTTGTGGTTTCACTACGGTTCCTAATGCTTCACAATTTTCCAGGTTCAAAATCAATTTTGAAAAGGACCTAAAAAATTTCTTCGATTATTTAGTTGAAGTTACTCAACCTATTTGTAATGAACTAGATTCATATTTAAATAGTATATTAATTGCTGATACCACTGGTATAGAAGCCCATGTCAATGAAAATAATCCTAAGAAATTTGATCAACTACTTCGTCAATGTAAAGCATTGAGTAAAAATAATCCTAAATTTAATGCTCATTCATTTGCTTGTAGCAAAATGCCTAAAGTTGCATACGCAAATCCTGAAATTAAACTTTCATATATGAATGGTCATTATTGCTATGCTTTAAGAACTTCAATAGTTACAAATGGTCTAGGTATAATTAGAGACATAGATTTCTTAGATGATAAATCAAGTGATATCATTGAAGCAGCTACCGCTAGCGAAGCTAAAGATAAATATGATTCAAAATCTTTAATTCCAACATTAAACAAATTCTTCTCCAAACATGATTTCAAATATAAATATTTTCTTGGAGATGCTGGTTTTGATGCTGTTGATAATTACAAATATCTTTATAAAGATAAAAACATAATACCTATAATTCCGCTACGTAGAGCGCCATCATCTCCACTACCAGGATTTGATGAAAATGGTGTACCAACTTGCCCAAATGATAATAAACTACTTATGAAATTTGATGGAATAACACGTGAAAAAGGACGTTCAGATAGGATTAAATGGATTTGTCCAAAATCTAAAAAAACTAGAATCAATGGGAAAACTCAATACATCTTAACTTGTGAACATCCTTGCACCACATCTAAATGTGGCAAGATCTATCAAGTACCCATTGATAATAATATAAGAATCCATACTGCTATACCACGAAATTCCGATGCGTGGAACAAAACTTATAAAATAAGAACCATCATCGAAAGAACAAACTTCATGGTAAAGTATCCAATGGCTTTACAGTACACAAAGCTTATCAATACTAAATCACTCAAATCAGAAGTGATTTTGTCAGCCATAACGCAATTAATTGTACTGTTAATAGCCAATGATATGAATAATACCCAAAATGTATTATCAATAAAAAAACTCTTAGCTTAAAAATTGATAATTATCTTTAGGCTTTTTTAGTGTGCGCTTTTTTAGAAATTTTTATTCACATTTCAAACCTTTTCCTATATTTAACTTTTATAATTCCTTTTGCTCAAATTTCAAAGTGAGTTTTGCAATCAACTATATAATATTAAACAAATTACTAACATCATACTTATCATCAATCAAAATATAATCGCAACTATATTTTCTACATAACTCATAATTAATACTGTTATCTCTAATAAGAAGTTCTTTTGTACAATATTCATCATCAATACGATTTTCAATTACATTTGCATAATTTTTAATATCAAAAAAATTATTATTGATGTATTTTTCACTAAATATTAAACAAACATATTTAATATATCTTAAATATTCCTCATCAAAATCCTTCTTGTAATCAAATGGAATATAACATCCTTCAATAATTAAATTCTGATTATTTTCAATATTAGTTTTTATAATTTCTCTAACTACTGGCCAAAGATACTTAGTTAATTCCTCTTCACTACTTTCTGGTGTCAATGAAGAATATCCACTTCTAATAAGTCCCATCTTAAGATGATCTATTGATAAATATGTATATTTATATTTTTCAAGTAATTTTTGTGCTAATGCAGTTTTTCCTGTATGAGAGCTTCCTCCTATTAAAATAACCACTTAATCATACCCTATAAATTTCCATATAGTTATTATATCATAGTTTAACTTATTAATTCTCTTTTCAATTTTTCTATAAAAAAGACCTTGCTTTAATATAATTTGGAAATGAGTATAACATAAAGGATGTCCAATATGTACATCCTTCTAAATAACAAAATATTAAGATTGTTAATGTTATATATTACGCATAATCAAAGTTTAAATCTTTCTTGCAATTATTAGTCCATGTTCACTATTTCCTAGTTTATTAATTCTTCTCTATATATTAATATCTATTAATTTTCAAGTTCATTTTTCTTATCTTATCTTTCCAAATAAAATATTGAACAATCCATACCACAAAAAATATAGCAATAAAAATACTAAAGTACATTATAAAACCTACTAAACTATGTTCCATCCAATTTGTAAAATAAGCAATTGGCATCATAACTACAGAATTTATTAAAAAATACACACCTGTTTGTTTAGCAATACTTAATTTATCAATTTCCCAAATTACTGAAGTAGCTGCAAAGGATGAACCAAGTAGTCCACATAATATTGACTGTAATATAACAGCACCAATTTCACTTCCCATTGTTTCTACAAGATCTGGCACACAAGGTGAATAATATCCTTGTGCGAATATTAATGAAATAATAATTGTAATTATATATCCTATAGCTATACCTATAGGAAATCCTAAAAGTGCACGTAAAATTACTTGTTTTTTCACAATAAATCACCTCATATTCCTAATATTTTTTTAATCTTAGATACATAGCGCCTAGATACATATGTAACTATATCCTTTGATAATCTTACACAAATAGTTCCTGTAAAGCTTAAATCAAATTCCTTTACCATCTTTAAATTAATGATTTCAGAATTTGAAATACGAACAAAAAAATTACCATCTAACCTTTCCTCTAATTCATATAATCTCAATTTAAGAAGATATTCCCCTTTAGTTGTATCTGCATAAATTTTACCTCCAGAAGAATAGATTCTGATGATATCAGATTCCTCTAAAATCTCAAGTAAATTATCTCTAAATCCAGCTATTATATATGGATTTTCTTCTGATAGTTTTTGAACAATCAAATTCACATCATCATTCATCTTATCAGTTAAAATAATAACTTTTAACTCTTTGTAATTGTCATCAATTTTTATATCGATCTGCACTTACACCCCCCTTTGACTACAATTACATTATAGGTGTTAAAATCCTTATTTTCCATAATTTTAAAATAAGTGGTAGTTTTTTTGATATAGATGGTTAAATACTAACTATAATTAAAGTCCTATCATTTCAATAATATTGTTTTAATACATAATAATGAGGATTCAATCTGAATCCTCATTATTATCTCTCTATATACTGTCTTTAATTTAATTAATGTTGGCTAACTTAGCTTGTTTACACAAATCTTTAACTTGTAACTTATATAACTTTCCATCTTTTATAAAATTGGTTCCACATAGCCATATTTATTTGCTACCATCTATTTTACTTTTATT
Organism: Bacillota bacterium; assembly: GCA_023424785.1. Lineage (GTDB taxonomy): Bacteria > Bacillota > Clostridia > Clostridiales > Clostridiaceae > Clostridium. Next base: position 740 of record JAFADP010000181.1, on the reverse strand, counting down.
CTATTTAAAGAACCTATCAAAAAAGTTATAGATAATTACACATAATCCTATTGGTAATCCAAATAAAACGCCTCCAATAATAACTGATAATAATAAAGTTAAAATTGAAAAAGCATCTGAATTAATATACTGTACTATTCCTACTACAGAATTAATAAGAAAAATCACTCCAGTAAATAATCCAGGAGATATCTTCCTATCCTTTATTGTATAGAAGAAATGATCACAGAAATTAATTACTCCCCATATAAGTATGGCTACTCCACAAGAAGTAATATCACAAAAACTATATAAAGCTATGGATATTAATAAGAGTGGATAATATATAAAAATATTATTTGCCATCCAGTGTCCATGATTCATATGATATGGCAACCATTTATGTTCATACATCCACTTAGGAAAATCTCCAATAGCTTCTTCAAAAAGATGAAAAGGCACATATATTATTAAATTAACAATAATAAATCCAAATAAACTCATTCTTATTCCCCCATTTATATTACAATATTCTATAAATAAATATCATCATCCTTATTCATTCTAATAGCACCTACCCAAGTAATCTTTAACTTTTCATAACGTTCCATATTCTTTTCTTCTAAATAAACAATTTCAAAATCCTCAAAAAATTTCTTAATATCTTCTTTATCAAAAAATCTTTTATATGTTCCATCTTCTAATTGATAAAAATGTTTTTCTATCTCTTTTCCTTCTCCTGCTCCATAATTTTTATCATT
>JAFADP010000180.1 GCA_023424785.1 Bacillota bacterium | reverse complement strand
ATAAAAATTTGTAGTAATTTAGATATTTTCACAAAAAAGCAAATTATTCTTTGTAAACTTTATCAATGGATGTAAACAATAACATGGAGTATAATTTTACTATATTAAGAATGAATTGAAAATTAAGGGGGAATTAATTATGGCAAGTCTTTCATTAAAAAATATTTACAAGATATATCCAGGAGATGTATGTGCGGTTAAGGATTTCAACTTAGAAATAGAAGATAAAGAATTTATAGTATTTGTAGGACCATCAGGTTGTGGTAAATCTACTACATTAAGAATGATAGCAGGTCTTGAATCTATATCTAAGGGTGAATTATATATAGGGGACAGATTAGTTAACGATGTTGAGCCAAAGGAAAGAGATATAGCAATGGTTTTCCAAAGTTATGCATTATATCCACACATGAGTGTATTTGATAATATGGCATTTGCATTAAAATTAAGAAAAGTTCCAAAGGACGAAATAGAAAAGAAAGTAAGAGAAGCAGCTAAGACTCTTGATATAGAACACTTATTAGATAGAAGACCAAAGGCTTTATCTGGAGGTCAAAGACAAAGAGTTGCTCTTGGTAGAGCAATCGTAAGAGAACCAAAGGTATTCTTGATGGACGAGCCTTTATCAAACTTAGATGCTAAGTTAAGAGTTCAAATGAGAACAGAAATTTCAAAATTACATCAAAGATTACAAACAACATTTATATATGTTACACATGATCAAACAGAAGCTATGACAATGGGTACTAGAATAGTTGTTATGAAAGATGGTATAGTTCAACAAGTTGATACTCCACAAAACATATACAATAATCCAGTTAATATGTTCGTTGCAAGCTTTATAGGAAGTCCACAAATGAACTTTATAGATGGTAAGTTAGCATTTGAAGGTAACAAGGTATATGCTACATTTGAAGGTCAAAAAATATTATTACCAGAAGAAAAGGCTAGTAAGCTAAATAAAGCATTATTACAAGGAAAAGTTGTAACATTTGGTATAAGACCAGAAGATATAGAAGATCAAGAAGAGTTAATTGACGAAAATCCAGAAAGAGTAGTAGAATTAAGAGTAGAAGTAGTGGAATTAATGGGTGCAGAAAGTTATATTCATACTAAGACTGGAAATAGTGCTATAACTGTAAGAGTTAATGGTACTACTAATTTAAAAGTTGGACAAAAAACTAAGTTCTATATGGATGCAAGCAAAGTGCACATATTTGATAAAGAAACAGAAATGAAATTAGTGTAATTTAGATAATTATGTAGTGAGGTGTATAGATGGAAATACTAGTTAAACTTATGGGGGAGATATATGAAATATCTCAAATTCCGTTTAAGTTAAAAAAATTAGTGAGGGATATTTATACATCTCCTAATTTTTTTGAGGAATTTGAGGTTTTAGAAACAGAAATAAAGGTCTGTAATGAGGTATTTAAGTTAATAATACCCAAAGAATACGAAAATGCTCTTAAGTTATTAGAAAATAATATTATTAATAGTATTAAGAATCTTAATGTGAAAAAAAATAGTATTATTCTAGATATTATAAATAATGAAAAGGTTGATGAAGATGAAATTCTAAATGTATATCCATTCTTATTAAAAAAATTTAGTATGCTATATATGGATGTTGATAAGAATTTCAATGAGGTTTTATCCTTAGTTCAAAATGGATATGATAATGAAGAGCTGGTTGTAATAGATCATAAAGGTAAAATAGTTATTTTAGGAGAATTAGATGATATATATTTCCATGCTGTAAGTTTAAAAGAAAATATAGCATCAGATACATCAGCAAAAGCTATAATAGCATATTTTTATGTAGATAATTATATAAACTTAGGTGAGAGTATAAATAGTGCTATTAATAAGATAAATTTAGCAAAGAAATTTTCATTACCATTAGATATAATTGGAGAAAATGACTTAGTTTTCGAAGAAATAATAGATAATATTAATGATTCTAAAAAGAAAGAAATAATCAATAGATTTTATGATGGTTTTAGAAAATTAGATAATGAAATGATAAAGACAATAGAGGTATTTTTTGAATGTGGTTTAAATTTAAGTGAAGGAGCTAAAGAACTATACATTCATAGGAATACTCTTATTTATAGATTAGATAAAGTTCAGAAATATACTGGATTTGATATAAGAAATTTTAATATGGCAGCATTATTTAAAGTTATTTTTGTACTATTTAAGGAAGAAAAATCTAAAAAATAATAAAAAATACTTGAAAATGTTTGCAGAGAGTAGTAAAATAAAGATGGAAACGATGCCGAAGTAAAATTTGGAAAAGGAATTGTTTGCATAAGAAGGGTATAAATAAAAGGGTATTTAAATCACTTGATTTAAAATAAATTTTGTTAGGAGAAATATGAGGAGGAATTTAATATGAGTAAACGTACAAAACTTTTAGCAGCTACAATGGCTACAATGATGATGGCAACTGTATTTGCAGGTTGTAATGATGAAAAGAAGGGAGATTCAAATGGAGGATCAAGCTCTACTGAATTTGCAGACAAGCTAGTTGTTTGGGATCACTTAACAGTAGATGAACACAAGGCTTTAGAACCAATCATTCAAGCTTGGGGAAAAGAAAATGGGGTAGAAATTACTTTTAATAATGACCAAAACGATATGCAAGGTTATATGGATGCAGCTAAAAGCACATCAGGACCAGCTTTATACTTTGGTATTTCAGCAGATAACTTAGGAACAGGACAAAAGGCAGGATACCTTGAAAAAGTTCCAAGTGATTTAATAGATGAATCTAAATACGCATCAGAAGCAGCTTTAACAGCAGCTCAATGGGGTGGAGAATATTACGCAGTTCCAATAGCTCAAGAATGTGTAGCTTTATTCTATAATACAGATAAGAGTCCAGAAGTTCCAGCTACTATGGAAGACTTAGTTAAAGCAGCTAAGGGTGGATTAGGATTTGAATATGATATAACAAACTTCTATAATTCATTTGCTATGCTTTCAGCTCAAGGTGGATATGTATTTAAGACTACTGATGGAACAACTGATGTAGAAGATATTGGTTTAGGAAATGAAGGGGCTGTTAAAGGTCTAGAGTTCATGAAGAGTTTAGTTGATGATGGATTAATGGCATCAGATATTTCAGGAGATAAAGCTAGAGATGACTTCAAGAGCGGTAAAACTGCATTTTATATTTCAGGAGCATGGGATGTAGCTTCATTCAAAGAAGCAGGTGTAAACTTTAAGGTAGCACCAATTCCAACTATAAATGGAGAATCTCCAAAGCCATTCTTAGGAGTACAATGTGCATTTGTTAACTCTCAAGCTGGTGAAAAAGAAAAGAATACTGCTTGGGCATTACTTAAATATTTAATGGAAAGTGATGAAGTTGCTAATGCATTACTTGAAAAAGGTAATAGACTTCCTATAACAAAGAGTGTTCTAGAAAGTGAAGACTTCAAAGCTAACGAAATTATGGCTGGATTTGCAAAACAAGCTGAAGTTGCTATACCAACTCCAAATGTTAAAGAAGTTAACTTTATGTGGGAACCAGGAGCTAATGCTATAAAGAACGTTCTTCAAGGAAAGCAAACTCCAAAAGAAGCTGGTGCTAAAATAGTAGAAGATATGAAAGCACAAATGTAATATATATTAAAATATTTTAGGAGGAGTTATTCTCCTCCTATTTTTAGTACTTACTTATAAGATATGTTAATAATGAAAGGAGATTTATCTATATGGCAGTAGAAAATAAAAAGAATAATGTTACTGCAATACCTTACTTATTACCAGCAGCTATAACAATATCTATATTTACATTATTACCAATATTGTATACTATATATATTTCTTTCACTGATTATTGTGGAGATAATAGACTTACTGGAAATTATACATTTATAGGTATTGATAACTTTTTAGAAATATTTAATGGTAAATTTGCAGATGCATTCTTCCCTGTATTTGGATGGACTATAATTTTTGCAGTATTATCAACAGCAGGCTCATTCTTGGTAGGATTAATAGCAGCATTGCTTTTAAACAATGAAAATGTTAAAGAGAGAGCAATATATAAAGCTATATTAATTCTTCCTTGGGCACTTCCTGTAACAGTTGCTATACTTTCTTGGAAGGGACTTTTACATGGATCTGAGGGTGCTATTAATAATTTGTTAGTTTCACTAAACTTAATGTCTGAAGAAAATAGAATAATTTGGCTTGAAAACGGAAATTTAGCAAGAATATGGTTAATATTAATTAATATATGGCTTGGATTCCCATATATGATGAATATCTGTATCGGATCTTTGGCATCGATACCAAAAAGCTACTATGAGGCAGCAGATGTTGATGGAGCTAGTAAGTTTACTCAATTTATAAAGATAACATTACCTTCATTAGCTACAACTGCATATCCATTATTAATTTCATCATTTGCATTTAACTTTAATAACTTTGGTTCTGCATATTTAGTTACAGACGGTGGACCTTACCCACCAGATGCTAGTCCATATGCAGGTTCAACAGATATATTAGCATCAGTCGTATACAAATTTGCAGTTAAGAAGGAATTATATGGTGTTGGTGCAGCATTAGGAATAGTAATATTTATAATATTAGCAACACTTTCATATTTCCAAATGAGATTATCTGGACAATTTGAGGAGGTGAAGTAGCATGGAAATGTTATCTAAAAATGTAAATTCACAAGTAGAGTATAAATATGAAGAAAAATTAACTTCAGCTCAAAGAACAAGTGCATGGTTATGTAGAATTGGTCTATGGATTTTAATGATTGTTGTATTATTTCCAATAATATTGGTTTTAACTACATCAGTAATAGAAGGTAATTCATTTACTACAACATTACTTCCAAGTTCTATAACATTTGATAATTACAAAAAAGTTTTAACTGAAATGGGATTCACAACTTGGTTATGGAACTCACTTAAGGTTTGTATATCTGTTGCAGTTGTACAATTAGCTTTAACAATACCAGCAGGTTTTGCTTTCTCTAAACTTAGATTTAAGGGAAGAAGTAAGGGATTAATGTTTTTATTAATTCTTCAAATGTTCCCAACATCAATGGCTTTACCAGCTATATTAAGTGTTGTTTATAAAATGAACGGTATGGATAGTTTATTATGGTTAGTTTTAATACAATGTGGTGGTAGTGCTTATAATGTTTGGCTTATGAAAGGTAATATGGATTCAATTCCAGATGAACTTATAGAAGCTGCATATGTTGATGGAGCAACTACATTCCAAACATTCATTAAGATAGTTTTACCATTAATTAAGAACATGCTATTAGTTATATTCTTATTTGCATTCATAAATGCATATAGTGAAGTAATTTATACTTTAGCATTATTAAAAGATCAAGGTACTTGGACAATGTCTGTTGGATTATATAGTTTTGTTAATAAGTCAGATGGTGTTTGTTGGACAGAATATTCAGCAGCAGCTATATTAGCTTCATTACCAATAGTTATAATATTTATGGCATTACAAAAATTCATTTCTAGCGGATTAACAGCTGGAGCAGTTAAAGGTTAATATAAATCTGTTGAAGTTATTGACAGTTTATAAGTAAAAGGTATAAGATTCCTATTATATATTATATAGGGATCTTTATACCATTAAAATTTGGTAACGTTACCGATTTTTAGGTTTAAATATAACCCTTATAGGGAGGCCTTGAAGATATGAATATCAAAGATATAGCAAGATTAGCTGGAGTAGGTGTAAGTACCGTATCTAGAGTAATTAATAATCACCCAGATGTAAAAGAAAGTACTAGAGAAAAGGTAAAAAGAATAATTGAAGAAAGTAACTATGTGCCTAATAATAGTGCTAGAATATTAAAACAAAATAATACTAGAAATATAGGGGTACTGGTAAGCGGGGTATTTAATCCATTTTTTTCAGAGATGTTAGATGTTATAGGTGGAATAATAAATAAATCTAAATATACAATGATTTTTCAAAATAATAATTATAATTTATATGATGATTTTCATACATTAAGATCATTTATAAAGGAGAAAAGACTTCAAGGAGTTATATGTCTAGGAGGAAACTTTGAATGTGTAACTGTTGAGCAAATGGAAGCCCTAGATATACCAGTAGTACTAACATCTGTAAATACTACTGTTTCTAGAAGAAGTGATTTTTATTCGACAGTAGGTATAGATAATGAAAAAGCTGCATATAAAGCTACTAAGTATTTAATAGAGCTAGGGCATAAAGATATTGCAGTAATGATTGGTGAAGAAAATGATTTGGGAGTAAGTTATTCGAGATTAAAAGGATATAGAAAAGCTATCGAAGAAGCTGGAATAAACTTTGATACAAATAGGTTACTAGTAGGAGGATACTCTACTAGAATAGCCTATGATATGATGAAGAGATACTTAAGTGAAAGAAAAAGTGATATAAGTGCTATTTTTGTAACTTCAGATACAATGGCGATAGGTGTGGCTAAAGCTATAGTTGAATCAGGATTAACTATAGGAGAAGATATTTCATTAGTAGGTTTTGATGGAATGGATATAAGTGAGTTCTATAATCCAGGAATAACTACTATAAAGCAGCCAAGACAAGATATTGCCGAAGAAAGCATAAAATTATTATTAGGTATATTAAATAATAATGAATCACATAAGAACTTAATTTTAGATACAGAATTGGTAACAAGGGAATCATGTGTTAAACGTAAATAAGATGTTTTTATTTAATAAACAGTAGGAGGAGAATTAGAATGGAGAGAGGTGCAGGCGTATTAATGCATATTGCATCGCTTCCAGGGAACTATGGTATAGGTTCACTAGGAAAAGAAGCATATGAGTTTGCAGATTTTTTAGAGTCTGCTGGTTTAAAATACTGGCAAATTTTGCCGCTTGGTCATACTAGTTATGGGGATTCCCCATATCAATGTTTTTCAGCATTTGCAGGAAATCCATACTTTATCGACTATGATATATTAAGGGAACAGGGAATTTTAAGAGAAGAAGATTATATAAATGAGGATTATGGGGATAATCCTGAGAGAATAGATTATGGTCTAATATTCAAAACAAAGAATAAGGTTTTAAGAAGAGCTTATAATAATTTTAAGAATAGTGATTTAAAAGATATAGAAGCTAAGTTTGAAGCTTTTAAAAAAGAAAATGCTTTTTGGCTTGAAGATTATGCTTTATATATGTCTCTAAAGAACCATTTTAATTTAGTATCATGGCAAGAATGGCCACAAGATATAAAAATGAGAAAAGTTGAAGCAATTGAAAGATATAAGGAAGAATTAAAAGAAGATTTAGAATATTGGTCTTTTATTCAATATTTATTCTTCTCTCAATGGAATGATTTAAAGAATTATACTAACTCCTTAGGCATAAATATAATAGGGGATATTCCTATATATGTTGCAGAAGATAGTGTAGATGCTTGGAGTGCACCAGAAAACTTCAAGATGGATACAGAGGTTATGAAACCTTTATGTGTAGCAGGTTGTCCTCCAGATATGTTCTCTGAAACAGGACAATTATGGGGAAATCCAATATATGATTGGGAGTATATGAAGAGTACTGGTTATAAATGGTGGATTTCAAGAATCAGAGAAAGTTTGAAATTATATGATATAGTAAGAATAGATCATTTTAGAGGGTTTGAATCTTATTGGGAAATACCTTACGGAGAGCCAACAGCAGTTAATGGTAAGTGGGTAAAAGGCCCAGGCATGGATTTATTTAATGCTATAAAAGCAGAACTAGGAGAAATAAATGTTATTGCAGAAGACTTAGGATTTTTAACTGATGAAGTAAAAGAATTTCTAAATGAAACTGGATATCCAGGTATGAAGATACTTGAGTTTGCATTTGGTGGTGGAGATAGTGAATATTTACCACATAATTATTCCCCAAATTGCATAGCATATACAGGTACACATGATAATGATACATCCTTAGGATGGCTTGAAAAAACTGCAAGCAAAAAAGAAGTTAGAAATGCTAAGAGATATTTAGGATTAAACAAGGAGGAAGGCTATAATTGGGGATTTATTAGAGGTGTTTGGAGTAGTGCTTCAGATACAGCTATAGCACCAATGCAGGATTTCTTAAACTTAGGAAATGAAGCTAGAATAAATTTACCATCTACGTTAGGATCTAACTGGCAATGGAGAGCTAAGAGAGAAGACATAGATGAAAATCTAGCTAATAAGATATATAAGTTTACAAAATTATATGGAAGGTGTGAATAGAATATGGAAAAACAGGAGCTTCAGGCAGGTTTGGAAAGATACTTAAAAGTTAAGTATGGAAAAACTATAGATAAAGCAGTTGATTTTGAAATATTTAATGCACTATCTTTAACATTAATGGAGAGTTTAATTGATAATTGGAATGCTACTTCAGAGTTATACTCAAATAATAAGCAAGCTTACTATTTGTCAGCTGAATACTTAATGGGAAGAGCTCTAGGAAATAACTTAATAAACTTAGGTGTTTATGATGTTGTTAAAGAAGTTTTAGATGAATTTAATATAAACATAAATGCTATTGAAGAAGTAGAAGAGGATGCAGGATTGGGTAATGGTGGACTTGGTAGGCTAGCAGCTTGCTTTATAGATTCAGCAGCAGCTATGGAGATTCCTCTAACTGGATATGGACTAAGATATAATAATGGATTGTTTAATCAATATATCGAAAATGGATTTCAAAAAGAAGAAGCTGATAATTGGCTAAAGTATGGAGATCCATGGAGTATAAGAAAAGATAGTGAAGCAGTTGAAGTTAAATTCTCTGACATGGTTGTAAGAGCAATACCATATGACACTCCAATAATAGGATATAAAATAAATAACATAAATACTTTAAGACTTTGGAAATGTGAAGCAATAACAGAATTTGATTTTGATCTTTTTAACTCTCAAAGATATTATGAAGCTGTAAATGCTAAAAATTCTGCAGAAGATATAACGAGAGTATTATATCCAAATGATTCAACTAAGAATGGAAAAATTCTTAGGTTAAGACAGCAATATTTATTAGTAAGCGCTTCATTACAAGATATAGTTTCAAAGTATAAGAAAAAGTATGGAGTTATAAATGAAAAATTTGCAGATTTACATGCAGTGCAATTAAATGATACACATCCAACATTAGCTATTCCAGAACTAATGAGAATATTATTAGATGAAGAAGGAATAAAATTTAATGAAGCTTTATCAATATGTAAAAAAGTATTTGCTTATACAAACCATACAATTTTAGCAGAAGCTCTTGAAAAATGGAATATTGAATATATTTATGAACTATTCCCACGTATATTAGAAATAATTAAATTAATAGATGATGATTTTATAGCTGAGTTAAGAAAAAAAGGATATGATTACAATGCTATAGAAGAATTCAAAATAATAAATCATGGTCAAGTAAGAATGGCTAATATGGCTATCCATATAGGTTCAGTAGTTAATGGAGTTGCAGCACTTCATACTGAAATATTAAAAAATAGTGAACTTAATAATTGGTATAAGTTATATCCAGAAAAATTTCAAAATAAAACTAATGGTATAACGCCAAGAAGGTGGATAAGACTAGCCAATCCAGAGTTATCTCAACTTATAACTAGATTACTAGGTAGTGAAGAATGGATAACAGATCTATCTCAATTAAAAAAATTAGAAAAGTTTGCTGATGATAAAAAAGTATTAAAAGAATTTATGCGTATAAAAAGTGTTAAAAAGAAACAATTAGCATCATATATTAAAGAAGTAGAGGGTGTAGAAATTAATCCTTACTCTCTTTTTGATATACAAATAAAGAGACTACATGAATATAAGAGGCAGTTACTAAATGGCTTTTATATATTAGATCTCTACTATAGGATAAAAGAAGATCCTACTTTAGATATACCAGATGTTACATTCATTTTTGGCGCTAAGGCCTTCCCAGGATATAGAAGAGCTAAAGCTATTGTCAAGTTTATAAATGAGATAGGTAATTTAATTAATAATGATTCAAAAATAAATGGTAAAATAAAAGTTGTTTTTGTTCAAAATTATAGAGTATCTTATGCAGAAAAATTAGTTCCAGCAGCTGATGTATCAAAACAAATTTCAACAGCTGGAAAGGAAGCTTCAGGTACAGGTAATATGAAATTCATGTTAAATGGTGCACCAACATTTGGAACACTTGATGGAGCAAATGTTGAAATAGTTGAGGAAGGTGGCAAGGAAAATAACTTTATATTTGGATTAACTGTTGATGAAATAGAAGTATTAAGAAAAAAATATGATCCAAGAAAATACTATAACGATAATCCTAATTTAAGAAGGGTTGTTGATTCATTAATAAATGGTACATTCAATGATGGAGGAACTGGAGAGTTTAGAGATTTATACAATTCATTAATGAATGAAGGTGATCAATATTTCTTGCTAGCTGATTTCAAGAGCTTTGTTGATGTAGAAGATAAGATATTTGAAGAATTTAAAGATAAAGAGAAATGGGCAAGAAAGTGTTTTATGAATACTTGCAATGCAGGAATATTCTCTAGTGATAGAACAATACTTCAATATGCAAAGGAAATATGGAAGGTTAAAAGATTACCATTAAATTAAAAAAGGCTGTTCAAGGTTAACTTGAACAGTCTTTTTTATCTTAATTAATTACAAGTGCGACATTCTAATTGGTCTACTCGATCCATAGCATCTGATAATTTTGCTCCAAGAGCTTTAACTTCTGCATCAAGAGCTAAAAGTAAAACTTCTTCAGTTTCACAAAGGCAACCAGAGTTACAAAGACTTTGTGCTAAGAAAACTAAATTTGCTTTAATTTCAGCTAAATCTACTCTCATATCACATAATTCATCGCTTAATTCTTTTATTAATCTTTTTGTAGGGTTTCTGTATTCACAAACACCTTCATCATAATTGCGAGAATTAGCTGTATTATAGTTTGAATTGTTACAGCAATCATATATATTATTTGTTCCCATAGGTTTTATCCTCCTCAATTTTGTATAAAAATCATATATTTTATAATATGAAAAAAATTGAATATAGGTTAAAATTATTTAATAATTTATTGACAAATTATTCATAAAAGTGTAATATATAAAATATAAGTTAATATTTCTTCAGGGCAGGGTGAAATTCCCTACCGGCGGTAAAGCCCGCGAGCTAGTTTTAGCATGATTCGGTGAAATTCCGAAGCCGACAGTAAAGTCTGGATGAAAGAAGAATGTTTATATTATTATAGTTTTTTAGTATATATGCTCTGAAATATTTTTTATTTCAGAGTTTTTTTATAGTAAGATATGATTGCTATAGTATGTTACTAATTAATTTATTAGTTTAAATATATAATAGATATTTATATATGAGCCCTGAACATTTATGTTCAGGGCTCTTTTTATATAAGGAGATGTTCTTTATGGATGAAAAATATATGGATTTAGCATTAGAATTAGCTCATAAAGGAGAAGGTAAAGTAAATCCAAATCCTATGGTTGGAGCTGTTATTGTTAAGGATGGAAAGATAATAGGACAAGGATATCATGAAAGATGTGGAGAAGGGCATGCAGAAGTAAATGCATTTAAAAATGCTACAGATAATGTAGAAGGGGCAACTATGTATGTAACATTAGAGCCTTGTTCTCACTTTGGTAAAACCCCTCCATGTGCAGATAAAATTATAGAAAAGAAAATATCTAGGGTAGTTATAGGAAGCTTAGATCCTAATCCATTAGTTAGTGGAAGAGGTGTAAAAAAGCTTATAGATGCAGGTATTGATGTAAAATATGGGGTTTTAGAGCAGAAGTGTATTAAAATTAATGAAATTTTTATGAAGTATATAGTAACTAAAACACCATTTGTTGTTATGAAAACTGCAATGTCATTAGATGGTAAAATAGCAACTTATACTGGTGAGTCAAAGTGGATAACAGGAGAAGAAGCAAGATTACAAGTACATTATTTAAGAAATAAGTTAATGGGAATTATGGTAGGAGTAAATACAATAATTAAAGATGACCCAGAGTTAACATGTAGAATAAACGAGGGTAGAAATCCAGTAAGGATAATTGTTGATAGTAATTTAAGAATTCCTTTAAATTCTAAAATAGTTAATACAGCAAATATATTTTCAACTATTATTGCAACAACTAATAATTATGATAATGAAAAAAAGAAGTTACTAGAAGATAAAGGAGTAAAAGTTATAGTAGTTAATTCGTGTGGACGAGTAGACTTAAGAGAATTAATGAAGATATTAGGTGAGTTAAAAATTGATAGTATACTTCTTGAGGGAGGAGGAACATTAAATTTTTCTGCACTTAAAGAAGGAATAGTAGATAAAATTCAAATTTATATAGCACCAAAGATAATAGGTGGAGAAAATTCAAAAACTCCTATTGAAGGAATTGGTATAAAAGAGTTAAAGGATAGCTTTAAGGTAAGAGATATTAAAGTAAATAATATTGGCGAAGATATTTTTATAGAGGGATATATAGATAAGAGAGGTGAAAAATAATTGTTCACAGGAATTATTGAAGAAGTAGGAGTAGTAAAGTTATTAAATATTGGTTCAGAATCATCAAAGTTAGTTATTGAAGCAAGAAAAGTTTTAGATAAAACATTAATAGGGGATAGTATTTCCACCAATGGGGTATGTCTTACTGTAACTAATATGTCAAGTGAATCTTTTGAGGTTGATGTTATGCAAGAGACCTTTAGAAGAAGTAATTTAGGAGAGCTTAAGTGTGGAAGTAAAGTTAATTTAGAAAGAGCTTTAACATTAGAAAAAAGGTTAGGTGGACATATAGTAAGTGGTCATATAGATGGATGTGGTGAAATAATTTCATTAATTAGAGAAAAAAATGCTGTATGGATAACTATAAAAGCTAGTAAAAATATTCTTAAGTATATTATTGAAAAAGGCTCCATAGCAATTGATGGAATAAGTCTTACAGTTGCTTATGTAGATAATGATGTTTTTAAAGTTTCAATAATACCTCATACAGGAGAAGAAACAACTTTATTAAGTAAAAGAGCAGGAGATAAGGTTAATTTAGAGTGTGACCTGATAGGAAAGTATGTTGAAAAGCTATTAGGTTTAAATAATGATAAAGAAGAAATAAAAGAATCAAAAATTACAGAAGAATTTTTAAGAAGTAATGGATTTTATTAATATTTAGTTATGTGAAAGAGAGGGGGATTTAGTATGTATAAGTTTAATACAGTTGAAGAGGCTATAGAAGATATTAAAGAAGGAAAAATGATAGTTGTAGTTGATGATGAAGATAGAGAAAATGAAGGAGATATAGTGGTAGCTGCTGAAAAAGTGACTCCAGAAATTATTAACTTTATGTCTAGTCATGCAAAGGGATTAATATGTACACCAATGAGTAAAGAAATGTTAGACAATTTAAGAATAGGTGCAATGGTAGAGAATAATACAGATAATCACAACACTGCATTTACTGTATCTGTAGATTATAAGGATACTGAAACTGGAATATCTGCATATGAAAGAGCATTAACAATTAAAAAGCTTGTAGATGATAGTTCAAAGGAAGATGATTTTAGAAGACCTGGACATATATTTCCTTTAGTTGCAAAAGAAAATGGTGTTTTAGAAAGAATAGGACATACTGAAGCATCCGTAGACTTAGCAGTACTTGCAGGATTAAAGCCAGCAGGAACAATATGTGAAATTATGAAAGATGATGGACATATGGCAAGAGTACCTGAATTAATGGAGTTTTGCAAGAAGTATAATTTAAAGATAATAACAGTAGCATCTTTAGTTGAATATAGAAGAAGAACGGAAAATTTAGTAGAGAGAGTTACAGAAACTAAACTACCAACAAAGTATGGAGATTTTGTAGCGTATGGTTTTATAGAAAAGGTAACAGGAAAAGAACATGTTGCTTTAGTTAAAGGTGATATAAAAAATAAACAAGGGGTTTTAGCAAGAGTTCATTCTGAATGCTTAACAGGTGATGCATTTGGCTCTAAGAGATGTGACTGTGGAGAACAATATGAAGCAGCTATGAAGAAAATTGAAGATGAAGGTTGTGGAGTTTTAGTTTATATGAGACAAGAGGGTAGAGGTATAGGACTTATAAATAAATTAAAAGCATATAAACTTCAAGATGAAGGATATGATACTGTTGAAGCAAATGTTAAGCTAGGGCTACCTGTAGATGCGAGGACTTATGATATTGCAGCTTCTATATTTAAAAACCTAGGGGTAAAAAATATAAGATTATTAACTAATAATCCAGATAAAATAGAAAAACTTGAGCAATATGGTGTAGAAGTAAAAGAAAGAGTTCCATTAAAAATTAAGGCAAATAAAATTGATGAATTTTATTTAAGAACCAAAAAAGAAAAAATGGCTCATTTATTATAAAACGAAACTTATTCAGTAGGAGTTTTTATCTCCTACTGAATTTAGCTGAGTTAATCTAGGGTCGTGTCCGTTGTTAGCTCCCTGTTATATAGAACAAGGGAGTGTTACAACGGCTAGAC
>JAFADP010000092.1 GCA_023424785.1 Bacillota bacterium | reverse complement strand
AAAGAAACTTATACTGAAGAAAGTTTTAATAATTTACAAAAAGTTTTAGAAGAAGTTAATGCAGAGTTAGCTAATGGATATAATCAAGAAGAAGTTAATAACTTATATGCTAAATTAAATGAAGCATATGAAAAATTAGAAGAATATGTTGATTTATCAGAAATAGTAAACATTCCAGATGAATATCTAAAAGAAGCTATTAAGTCAAAATTAAATATATCATCAGAGGATATAACTATAGGAGATATGTATAACCTTACTGAATTAAATGTTATGGGACAGGGAATTTCAAATTTAGAAGGATTACAATATGCTAAAAATTTAGAAAGTTTAAATTTAGGTTATAATCAAATAAATGATTTATCTAAACTTAAGAATCTAAAAAAATTATCTAACTTACAAGCTATGTATCAAATTATAATTGGAGGAACCCTTGATAAACAAGATAATAAAATAACTGTAAAATATGATGCAGTTAATAGACAAGGTAAATCAGTAGATGTATCATCTATAATAGTTAGAAATAATATAACATTAGAAGATGTTTATCTTAATGTAGAAGAGTGTATAGATGAAAATGGGGTAATATCTTTTGATACAACAAATTTTGCGAATAATTTCCACACTTTATATTTAGTATATGAAAGTGAAGAAGATAATTATTTAGTTCAGGCTATGTATATGTTTGATAATAGATAAATAAAAAATAGATATCTATGTAATAAGCTCAAGAGTTAAGGCTCTTGGGCTTTTAACTTATCTTGCTTTATAAACAAACATATTTAGAGAGTAGAAAATATGATATATTAGCCTTATTAATGTTCAGATCATGCTACATGGGGTGATACTAAATTACATTATATAAAAGAACCAGAAGAGAATGTTGATTTATCATAAAAAGTTCTTAAAATAAACTTACATAGCTTTTATTAAATTCTGTTTTTGATTTATAATATAATAGTTAAGTATCTTTGCTAAGGAGGTAAAAATTATGAACTTTTTAGAAGAAATTATTGACTTTATATTATCAAAAGCCAATATAAGTATATTGATTTCTGTAGGTGTTTTATTAATTTTTCTTGTTTTTTATAAGTTAATAACCAAAATAATATTAGGAATAGTATTAAAGTTTGCGCTTAGAGCAAGTGATGATTTTAAACAAAGAATAAGACATTCATTAGAAGGGCCAATTCAAATATTCATTCTTTTTTTAGGTTTATATATAGCGTTGAATATATTTCCATATACCTTTGATTTTATAAATGAAAATATATTATTAAGAATATATATAACAATTAATATATGTATATTTACTTGGATGGGATATAACTTATGTAGTATTAACTCGTTATTAATAGAGAAAATAGAAAAGATATTTAACTTTAATTTGGATAAGGGAGTAGTATCTCTTTTATCTAGAGTGCTAAAAGCGTTAGTATTTATTATGGGAATAACTTTTATACTTCAAACTTGGAATTACGATATAAGTGTTGTTATAACTAGTTTGGGAATATTTTCAGCAGTTATAGCATTAGCAGCAAAGGATTATTTAACTAATATATTTAGTGGATTAATTATTGTTGCAGATAAGCCTTTTTCTATAGGAGATTATATAGAAACAGCCTATGGAGTTGGTATAGTAGAAGATATTAGTTTTAGAACAACTAAAATTAGAACTTTTGAAAAAGCACTAGTTACAGTACCAAACTCTAAGTTATCTGGTGATCCTGTAACTAACTATTCAAGAAGAGATTCAAGAAGAGCAACCTTTAATGTAGGAATATCATATGAAACACCTATTGATAAAGTTGAAATAGTAGTTAATAAAATAAGAGATATGTTATATAAAAATAAAGAAGTTGAAGATGAAAGTATAATATGCCAATTTGATAGCTTTGGAGAAAGTAGTTTAAATATCTTTTTAAATTTTTATATTCAACGAAGTGAATGGGTAGAGTACTTAGCGGTTAAAGAAGAAATAAATTTAAATATAATGAGAATTTTAGAAGAAGAGGAAGTTGAAATAGCATTTCCAAGCCAAACTGTATATTGGAGAAAAGGAAAATAATTTGAATACACTGCATATATTTTTTTAATTTATGCAGTGTATTTTTTTATTGTGCTCATATGGTATATAATGATAATATAGTTAAAAAATACAAGGAGGTGGATATAAAAATTATTATTTTATAATTGCATAAAATAGGGGGATTTTATGGATTTAAGGGAATACTTATTAAAGCAAAAGAAGCTAGCTAGTGATTTAAATGAAGTATTATTGCAGCTAGATAGTTTATCTAATGATGAAAGAAATAAAATACTTGAAGAAAATAAAGATATTATAGCTGAAAATAATAAATTAGATAAAGAAAATACTAATATAGTTAAGGATAGAATTGAGGAATTAAAATTAAAAGTTAAAGCTCTTATGAATGGAGAAGAGAGTAAAAATAATTTTGAGTATTATAAGTATTTAAACGAGAAGTATAATGAAATAATTAAACTTGAAAAGAAAATCCTTGAATTAACTAAAAGTTTAGAAAGCACCTCTGTTAGTAGTTTTGAAAAGGTTAAGGATGAAGAGGCTACTACAAATATTAATAAAGAAACTTCATCAATAAATAGGCTTGAGCAGGATATAAAAAATCAGAATGATATAATAGAAGCTAAAAAAGAAGATAATTATAAAAAGGAAAATAAGCTTGAATTTAAAGTAGGAGTAAATATTTTAAGTATTGTAGGAGTAATTTTAATATTAATTTCCTTTGTTACTTTTGGAAGATATGTTTATGTTAATTATATGAGTGATATAGTTAAGGGAATAACTTTATTCTTAATATCATCATTAATTTTAATAGCTGGAGAAGTAGTTCATAGAAAGTTAAATAGTAAGTTTTCTATTGGAATAATTTCCTTAGGCATAGGAACCTTATATGCATCTGTAATAATAAATTATTTAGTATTAATAACTATAAATAGTATAGTAGCGCTAATAATAACAACATGTATAACAAGTGTTTCTATAGTAATAAGTAGTAAACATAATTCTAATATAGTAAGACTTATTGCCTTAATTGGTGGATACTGTTGTTTAGTACCTATGAATACTTTAGATACTATTCAATCAATAACCACAGTAATAATATTATGCCTAATAGGATTATTTAATATATTAAAACCAATAAAAAATGAAAAAAGTAAAATATCATTTAATATATATTCTATAGTTCTAAATCTTATTGTATATACTAAAGTAATATCTCAAGGTTTTTTAGATGATAGTGCAATGATTATATATAGTATAGTTGTGTGTATATTAGTAAATATAATGTTTTTAAGAGAAGTTAAAGCTAAAAATAAAAAAAGTATATATATAAAAGTTGGTATTGTAGGCTTATATATTTATTTTTCAAGTGCATTAACTATGATAATTGATATAGATACAAATGCAAGAATTATTTTATTTATAATATACTTAGTAGTTTTATCAATATTATTTATTAAAGAAAAATGTAAGGAATGGATTTTATATATTCAGTTTGTTATAACAGTTATATTAATATTTTCTTATATTGAAAATTATTATATGTTAACAGGAGCTTTTATTGTTTTAACATTAGGTAGTGTTTTTCTTCTTAAAAAGTTTAATAATATTTTTATAAGAATTTCAAGTTATATATGTATTGTTTGCTGTATAATAGATTTTTTCACAGGAGAAAGTTATTTAGAAACATTAATTTATAGATTAATATATGTCTTAGTTCTTGGAGGAGCCATATATGTTTTAACTTTAAATAATAAAAATAGCAAAGGTGTAATTGTACTTAAATATGTATATGTAGTATTATTTATGTTGTTTTTTGACTCTATAAACATAGTTACATCATTAATTAATGAGTCAATAGCAATGCTTTGTATAGGAATAACATTTACTATTATAATTAATGAAGTAGACATATTAAGGCATAAAAATATAGAAACTTATAATTTTGTAACACTGTTATTGTTAGAATTTATAAATATAATTACACTATTATATTTTGATTTAAAAATGATTCAGTTTATTATTATAGTAGTATTAGGAATTACAATTATGATGCTAATTAAAAAGCTATATGGCAAAGAGAATATAGTTACCAATAATATATATTTTATATGTGGTATATACTTAACTTTAAGTATATTTAAGCTAAGGTGTTTAAATATTTTTTCTAATATAATAACAAGTATAATAACTAATGTATTATTAATGATTTTATCTTTTATATGTATATGGGGAGGCTTTAAACTTA
>JAFADP010000071.1 GCA_023424785.1 Bacillota bacterium | reverse complement strand
TCATATGGATCTTTACTTACTTTTGAATGTATAAATTCTATATTTTCAAGTTTATTTTCTATAGATTTCATTACTTCTAAAAATACTATCCATTCTGTTTTAAAATGACCTGGATCTATTATTGTTATTCCCATTTCTTTATAATCAGATACAAAATGATAACTTGTATCTCCTGTTATAATACAGTCTGCCCCTAAAGTTAATGCTCTTTGAAAATAATCTTGACCACTACCATTTATAATTGCTATTCTTTTTATATTTCTATTACCTATAGCAGCCCTTAAACTATCTACATTTAGTTTTTCTTTAACTATTTTTATAACTTCTTCTGGTGTTTTATTTTCTTCTAAATCAACTATTCTTCCAATTCCACTACCTTCAAAATTTGGATTTTTAACTTCATCAATAATCTTTTTAGTTTTAAAACCAAGTATATTGACTATCGCATCATTTATTCCACCTTTTACACTATCAAGATTAGTATGACTAGAATATAATGATATATCATTTTTTATAAGCTCAATTATTTTCCATCCTTGAAGATCATTTTTAACTATTTTACTAGGCTTTCTAAATATTAAAGGATGATGAGTAATAATCATATCAACATTATTAGCTTTTGCCTCTTCTATAACCTCTTTAGTACAATCTAATGCTAAAAGTATCTTATTTACATCTTGATCTTCATCCCCTACCATAAGACCTACATTATCATAGCTTTCTTTCAAAAATGGAGGAGCGAAAGTTTCCATTTCTTTAATTATTTCTTTAACCTTCATTAATTCTTCACTCTTTCCTTCAGATTTTCTATTATTTTAATTTTATTTTCTATATCCTCTTTTCTTTTTAATGCAGATTCTGTACTATCTTTTATAAATCCTAAAATCTTTTTATACTTTTCTTCTTTATTTTCTAAATAATCTAGCATAAGAGGATGCTTATCCTTAATTAGCATTGGAGAAAATTCATAAAAAATAGGATCTAATTTTGTTGTTTGAGAACTATCTTTAACTACTTTAAATAATTCATAATATATACCTTCATCAATACATAAATCTTCACATATTATCTTATATCCATTATTATATAAATATTCTCTTAATACTTCTGGATTTTGAGCTGGTTGTAATATCATAAACTTATAAAAAGGTAATTTATTTTTTCCTTCTTCTAATATATCTCTTATTAGATTTCCTCCCATTCCTGCAATAACAACTCCATCTACTTCCTTTGTTTTTACAGTTTCTAATCCTCCTCCAAGTCTTACTTCTATTTTATTTGATAAACCTTCTAATGAAATATTTAGTTTAGATTTTTTTACTGGATCTTTATTAATATCAGATGCTATTGCTCTTTTACATAATCCATTTTTAACAGCATATATTGGAATATATCCATGATCTGTTCCTACATCAATTATACTTTCACACTTATCTATATGTTTTGCTATAAAACTAAGCCTTTTACTTAATTCCATGTTTCCTCCTACTAAAAAACATCTGTTAAATAACAGATGTTTTTTTATTATATATTAATCTAAGTAATCTTTAAGTTTTTTACTTCTAGATGGATGTCTAAGCTTTCTTAAAGCTTTTGCCTCAATTTGTCTTATTCTTTCTCTAGTAACATTAAACTCTTTACCTACTTCTTCAAGAGTTCTTGCTCTACCATCATCAAGACCAAATCTAAGTCTTAATACCTTTTCTTCTCTTGGAGTTAAAGTATCTAGAACATTTATTAATTGCTCTTTAAGCATAGTAAATGCTGCTGCTTCTGCTGGAGCTGGAGCTTCATCATCTGGAATAAAGTCTCCTAAATGACTATCTTCTTCTTCTCCAATAGGAGTTTCAAGAGATACTGGCTCTTGAGCTATCTTTTGGATTTCTCTTACCTTCTCTACAGGTAAATCCATAACTTTTGAAATTTCTTCTGGGAATGGATCACGACCTAATTCTTGAAGTAATTGTCTTTGAACTCTAATAAGTTTATTAATAGTTTCAACCATGTGAACAGGTATTCTTATTGTTCTAGCTTGATCTGCTATTGCTCTAGTTATTGCTTGCCTAATCCACCATGTAGCATAAGTTGAGAATTTAAATCCCTTTCTATAATCAAATTTTTCTACTGCCTTTATAAGACCAAGATTTCCTTCTTGAATTAAATCAAGGAATAACATACCTCTACCAACATATCTCTTTGCAATACTTACAACAAGTCTAAGGTTTGCTTCTGCTAATTTCTTTTTAGCATACATATCTCCTGCTTCAATTCTATTAGCAAGTTCTATTTCTTCTTCTGAAGATAATAGTGGAACCTTACCTATTTCCTTTAAGTACATTCTAACAGGGTCATCAATGGCAATTCCTTCTGGTACAGAAAGATCTATTTCTTCTTCCTCTTCTGGTACGTTAGCCATTTCTGCCATATTACCAATTACTTCAATCCCCATAGATTCAAGAACCTCATAGATTTTATCAATCTGTTCTGGAGATAATTCTATGTTTTCTACTTCATCCATTATATCCTTATATGTTAAAGAATTATTCTTTCTACCTTTTTCAATTAGGTTTTTTACTATAGCCATTTTATCATTTCTGTCTCTTTTTTCATTGTTCACCTTAACTTTAGTTTCCATGGCTTTCTTACCTCCTTTCTCCATTCCTTTAACCTCGCTCTCTCTTTATGTCTTCATTTACCTTATTTAGTTCTATAGCAATTTTTATGGATTCATTAATCATGCCTTTTTGTTCCAATCTCTTCTGCTCCTTTTTTAAGCTTTCTAATTTTTCACTTAATGTAAAAAGTTTTATTTTTCTTATGTAATCACTAATTATTCTTCTTACATCTTTAATTTCTAGTAAATTAAGCTCTTTTATCTTAATTAGATCTTTAGATGATTCTACATCATCACATCCTGCCTCTACATAGGAATCTAAATTTTCTATATTATTATCCCTTGCAGATACAATTAAGTTGAAAATTTTCTTATGAGACTTTATTGTAAATTCTTCACATGATATTTTATCTATAATATCATCGTAATAATTCTTATTAAACATTAATTTTATTAGATATCTTTCAGCTTTTACATGAGCAGGTTCTACATATAATTCTGTTCCAAACTCCTCTTTTCCATTCACAAAATTGTCATTTTTTTTATTTTTAAGTCTTGAAAGTAAATCATATAGTGCCTGTTCTTTAAGCCCTGTATCTTCAGATATCTCCTTTATGTATACATCTTTTTCTACAGGATTTAATTCTGCCAAAATTTCTGCTACTCTCTCTCCATATTTAATAAGTGAATTGTTGTCTCTAAAATTAATTCCCTCCTTAGCTCTTTTTAACCTATAGCTAGTTAATGATATTGCTGAAGCTACAAGTTTTAAAAAAGCCTCTTTTCCATTTGACCTTATAAATTCATCTGGGTCTTTTCCTTTTGGTATAATAAGCACTCTTACATCTAAGCCTGCACCTCTTAATATTTCAAGACCTCTAAGAGTTGCAGTTTGACCAGCTATATCTGCATCATATGAAATTATTACTTTATCTACATATCTTTTTAGTAGCCTTGCTTGATGCGTAGTTAATGCTGTTCCAAGAGATGCTACTACATTAGTTATTCCATATTGATTAAGAGAAATACAATCCATATAACCCTCAACTATTATGAAATATTTTTCTTGGTTTTTTTCTTTTATAGCAAAGTTTAGCCCATAAAGATTATATCCTTTCTGAAATACTAAAGTTTCTGGGGAATTTAGATATTTGGGTTTTGAGTCATCTAAAACTCGTCCTCCAAAACCTATTACATTTCCCTTAATATCAAACACAGGAAATATAACTCTATTTCTAAACCTATCATAAATATTTCCCTTTTTTTCACTCTTTAAAACTAAACCCGCTTCAAGAATTTGTTCCTCTTTAAATCCTTTATTTTTTAGGAAATAGTTTAGGTTATGCCACCCATCTTTTGCATATCCTAATCCAAATTTTCTAATTGTAGCATCTTTTATTCCTCTATTTGAGAAATACTCTCTAGCTATCCTATCTTCTGTAAGGTTTTTAAAGAAAAATCTAGCTGACTCAACATTTATTTTATAAAGAACATCCTTCTTTCTCGTTATAGCGCTAACTTCTTTTCCTTTGTTTAATTCTAATGATATGTTTACTCTTTCGCCTAAATACTTTAAGGCATCAATATATTGTAGGTTTCTGTTCTTCATTACAAAAGTTATGACATTACCAGCCTCTCCACAAGAAAAACATTTATAAATTTGCTTATCTTGAGATACAGAAAAAGATGGATTCTTATCATTATGAAATGGACACAATCCAACATAATTTCTTCCTGTCCTTTTAAGTTTTACAACATCTGAAATAACATCTACAATATCATTTTCTTGTTTAATTTTTTCAATAAGATCTTCTGAAATACGCAAGGAGTCTCCTCCCCTTCTAATCAAATTTTTTCAACAATTTATATATTATTCGACATCAAGTTTATTTATCCTTTTTATTTTCTAAATAAACTTAATTATTTTTTATATAGTTTATAATACCATAAATATTATATTTTATTAATAAATTTAATAAATACCCACCTTAGGAATGAAAACTTTGGAAAATTCATTCAAACACATATCATCGCTCATACTTGATATATAATCGGCTACACCAATTTTTTCTCCATCTTCATAAGCAATTTTTTTATATAAATCAGGAAGATAATCTATATTATTAAAATAGTACTCTATTAATTCTCTTAAAATGAATTTTGCCCTAAATCTCTCTTCTTTAAGTGTATCTGAAAGATATACATTTTTAAACATAAAAACTCTAAGCTCTCTCATTGCTTCCTCAATTTCATTACTTAATCCTACCTTAAAAATTCCTTCATTTAGATTTTCTTGTGATTTTTTTATAAAATTAGTTACTAAAGTTTCTATTCTCTCAGAATGGCTTTTTCCTAATACCTTAACTACTTCTTTAGGCAAATCATCTTCTGATAATGTTCCTGCTCTAATAGAATCATCTATATCATGATTTACATAAGCAATTTTATCACTATATTGTACAACTCTACCCTCTAATGTTTTTGCACCATTATTATCATTTAAATTTGATAATCCACTATGATTTAAAATTCCATCAATAACTTCTTCTGTTAAGTTTAAACCTCTTCCATTTTTCTCAAGCCTTGTTACAACTCTTACACTTTGCTCACTATGTCTAAATCCATTTGGTAGAAAATCATTTAAAACCTCTTCTCCTACATGTGCAAATGCTGCATGACCTAAATCATGTCCTAAAGATATTGCTTCAATTAAAGATTCATTTAAGCCTATTCCAAGACCTATAGTTCTTGCAATTTGAGAAACCTCTAATGTATGAGTTAATCTTGTTCTGTAATCCTCTCCAAAAGTTTTTATATAAACTTGAGTTTTATGTTTTAATCGTCTAAAATACTGACAGTGTATTATTCTATCTCTGTCTACCATAAAGCATGTTCTTGTACTATCATTTTCCTCTTTATGTCTTCTTCCTTTTGAGTGTTGTGATAACATGGCTTCTTTGACTAATGTCAAACGTTCAAAACTTTCAAATTTTTCTCTTAAGTTCATATATATCACCTCACTTTTATAATTCAACATATACCATTTAAATCCTTTATTTATTATTCCTAAATATTCGTACTATATTACTATTATTTAATTTTATTTTTCTAGTATATTTTTCATATAATTTTAATATGAATATTACTAAAGTAATATTTTAAGGAGTAATATAATGAAGAGCATCTCATGTCCTTCAAATAGTGACTTCTTTTCTCCTAACAATATTAAAAGATTAATTTTGCCATACTACAACTTAGAAAAGGCTTCTATAGATATAGTAAAATTTAAGGATACAGATAAACAAAGAGCTGTTTATAAAGCAAAATATAATAATAAATCTTATTGTTTAAAAAAAGTTTATTATTCTAAAGAAAGTTTGCTATATGTTTACTCTGCATTAGAGTGGCTTTATCGATATGGATTAAATGTTCCAAAACTACTACCCACCATTAGTAATGGACGATTTGTTAACTTTGATAATATGCTTTTTATTCTTACAGAATGGATAGATGGAATTAAATGTGACTTTGATAACATGGAACATATTTTTCTTTCATCTTCAGAATTAGGCAAACTTCATAAATACACCAAAAATTTTACTCCTATTTTAGGAAGTGAAGAAAAATACGGATTTAATGATATTTACATATCTACTGAAAAACACTTTCAAGATATATTAAAAACTTCAAACTATGCTTTTCAGTGTAAAGATCATTTTTCTAAAGAATTTTTATCTACCCTAGATAGAAATTTAGAATTATGTAAATTATCCCTTTCATTATCAAGCGAAATAAAATCAAACTTATTATCTACTTCTCTTTGTCATGGCGATTATGTAAATAAAAATATACTTTTTTCCTTTGATAACAAAGTTTGGTTAATAGATTTTGATAAATGTAAAAATGATTATTGTGCACATGACTTTTCTTACTTTTTAAGAAGACTCTTAAAAAGAGATAACACTAAATGGAATATAGATATTGCACTTGATTGCCTAAAACATTATTGTTATGAAAATCATTTAACTAGTGATGATCTTAAATATATTGTTTCTTACTTAGCTTTCCCTCAAAAATATTGGAAGCTATCTAAGGACTACTATAAAAATAGAAAGAAGTGCAATAAAAAAGCTTTCAATGAACTTTTAAAAAAGTCAAACTCAAAAGTAAATTTTCAATTAGAATTTATAAATTCTATGGTAGATTTTATGAATTCTATAGATTGGAATTCTTCAAATTTATAAATTTATCTCATGTCTAGCCGTTGTAACACGCCCTTGTTCTATATAACAAGGAGCTAACAACAACACGACCCTAGATTAACTCAGCTAAATTCAGTATGAGATAAAAACTCCTACTGAATAAGTTTCGTTTTATTTAAAAAGCTATACCTACTCTTTTAATTATTTATATATTAAAAAGGAGCCTTAATGGCTCCTTTAACTATCTTGGATTTTTTACTTGTGCTTGTGCTGCTGCAAGTCTTGCAAGTGGTACTCTAAATGGTGAACAAGATACATAATCAAGACCTATATTATGACAGAATTCAATTGATGATGGATCTCCTCCATGTTCTCCACAAATTCCTAAATGAATATCTGGTCTTACTGATTTACCTTTTTCTGCAGCCATTTTAACTAATTGGCCTACACCCTTTTGATCTAACTTTCCAAATGGATCTTGTTCATAAATTTTATTTTCATAGTAAGCATTTAAGAATTTAGAAGCATCATCTCTTGAGAAACCAAATGTCATTTGAGTTAAATCATTTGTTCCAAATGAGAAGAACTCTGCTTCCTTTGCAATTTCATCTGCAGTAAGTGCTGCTCTTGGAATTTCAATCATTGTACCTATATGATAATCAAATTTAACATTATTTTCTTTCATTACATCTTCTGCTGTTTTAACAACTACATCTTTAACATATTTTAATTCCTTAACTTCTCCTACTAAAGGAATCATTATTTCTGGTACTATATCATATCCTTTATTTTTTCTAACTTCTATTGCTGCTTCAATTACTGCTCTAGTTTGCATTTCTGCTATTTCTGGATATGAAACTGCAAGCCTACAACCTCTATGACCCATCATTGGATTAAATTCATGTAAACTATCTACAGTTGCTTTTAATTCTTCAAAGCTTAAACCCATCTCATTAGCTAAAGATTTAATATCTTCTACAGAACTTGGTAAGAATTCATGTAATGGTGGATCTAAAAATCTTATAGTTGCTGGTCTTCCCTCTAATGCTTCATACATTTCAATAAAATCTTGTTTTTGCATTGGTAGAATTTTATCTAATGCCTTTCTTCTTTGATCAACATCCTTTGCAACTATCATTTCTCTAACTGCCATTATTCTATCTTCAGCAAAGAACATATGCTCAGTTCTGCATAACCCAATACCTTCTGCTCCAAACTCTACAGCTTGCTTAGTATCTCTTGGATTATCAGCATTGGTTCTAACTTTTAATTTTCTTATTTCATCTGCCCATCCCATAAATGTAGCAAAATGTCCTGTTATTTCTGGTGTAACTGTCTTAACAGCTTCTCCATAAACATTACCAGTTGAACCATCTATAGAAATAAAGTCTTGATCTGTATAAACTTTTCCTCCTACTTCTAATGTTCTAGCCTCTTCATTAACTTTTAAATCTCCACAACCTGCAACACAACAAGTTCCCATACCTCTTGCAACAACTGCTGCATGTGATGTCATACCTCCTCTAACTGTTAATATACCTTGTGCTGCTATCATACCTTCAATATCTTCTGGAGAAGTTTCAAGTCTAACTAATACAACTTTTTCTCCTTTTTCTGCTCTTTCTTTAGCTTCTTCTGCTGAGAAGCAAATCTTACCACAAGCAGCACCTGGAGATGCTGGAAGCCCCTTTGCTATAACAGTAGCTTTCTTTAAATCTTCAGAATAAAATGTTGGATGAAGCAATGAATCTAATTGTTTAGGTTCAACCTTAAGTATTGCTTCTTCCTTAGTTAAAGTTCCATCTTCAACCAAATCTACAGCAATCTTTAAAGCAGCTTGAGCTGTTCTCTTACCATTTCTAGTTTGTAAGAAATAAAGCTTTCCTTCTTCTATAGTTATCTCCATGTCTTGCATATCTTTATAATGACTTTCCAATGTATTTATTATGCCAACCAATTGCTTATAAATTTCTGGATTTTGCTCTTCTAGTTGAGAGATTGGTTGTGGTGTTCTAATACCTGCAACAACATCTTCTCCTTGAGCATTCATTAAATATTCTCCATATATCTTCTTTTCACCAGTTGCTGGGTTTCTTGAGAATATAACTCCTGTTCCTGAAGTATCTCCTTTATTACCAAATACCATTTGTTGAACGTTTACTGCTGTTCCCCACTCACTTGGAATATCATTTAATCTTCTATATACTATAGCTCTTGGATTATCCCATGACCTAAATACCGCAGTTATAGCTTCTATTAGTTGAACCTTTGG
>JAFADP010000058.1 GCA_023424785.1 Bacillota bacterium | reverse complement strand
AAGGACTTAATAATAATAATTCATTAAATATACAAAGCAATGAAGAACTTGAAGAAGATGAAGTAGTAAGAGTTATTATTCAACTAGAAGAAAAACCATCTTTAGAAAATAATAAAAGCGAAGAAGAAGTAATAAGTGGACAAGAAGAAATAATTAAAAAAATAGAAAATTTAACTCACTCAAAAGTAGTTTTAAGATTTGGATATTTAGTTAATGGATTTTCTATAGATATAAAAAGAAGCCTTATTAATGAAGTGAAAAGTATTGATGGAGTAAAGTCTATAGAAGAAGTAGTAGAAAAAGGAGTATCAGAAACTTTTGCAAAAGATATAATTAATGCAACTACTACTTGGGAGGACTATGGATATAAAGGAGAGGGCTTAGTTATATCTATTATAGATACAGGATTGGATTATACTCATAAAGACTTTCAAAATATAGATTCATCTAAAATAAAACTAAATGAAGAAAAGGTAAATAATATTATTTCAAGTGATATTCAAAGGGGAAAATATTATAGTGATAAGGTGCCATTTGGGTATGACTATGGAAATCTTTGTGATAGTATTATAGGAAGTAATGTACATGGTACTCATGTAAGTGGAATAGTTGGTGCTAATGGTATTAATGAAGAAGAGAAAGTTTATAAAGCAATAAAAGGAGTAGCACCAGAAGCTCAATTATTAGCAATGAAAGCCTCTTTTGAAGCAGAAGATGGAAATAGTTATTTTATAGATGATGCTGTAATATTAGCAATTGAAGATTCTGTAAAGCTTGGAGCAGATGTTATAAATATGAGCTTTGGTACTAAATGTGATTATAGAGAAGAAGGCGATTTATTAAAAGAAGCTATAGAAAAAGCAACAGATTTAGGAGTTATTTGTGTTAATGCAGCTGGTAATGATAGAAGATCTTTTGAAAATTATTTTATGAAAGGTAATATAATAAATGATACATCAACTATTAATAATCCTTCTAATAGCTTATTTACAGTAGCCAACATGGAAAGTGATAAAATTATATATAAAAATTATGAAAGTGGAGAAGTGGAAATAGAAGATAACTATTATGCTAGACAAATAAATTATTCTAGTTCCTGGGGACCTAATGTAGATCTTGAAATTAAGCCAGAAATAACTGCGCCAGGAGGAAGTATTTATTCAACTTCTTTTAATAATGGATATGAACTTATGAGTGGTACTTCAATGGCATGTCCTAATGTTAGTGGAGGGGCAGCTTTAATAATACAAAGCTTAAGAGAAAATAATATAAATTTAAGTGGAAGAGAGTTAGTAAGCTATTTAAAAAATACATGTATGAATACTGCAGAACCTTTAATAAATAAAAATACTAATATAATATACTCTCCAAGACAACAAGGCGCTGGAGTAATGAATATAAAAAAAGCAATAAAAAATAATGTTATAGCTAGTGATGATAATGGAAAAGCATCTTTATCATTAAAAAGTGTAGGAAATAAAACTTCATTTAATATTAACTTAAAAAATTATAGTAATGAAGATAAAGTTTATAACTTAGAAGATGTAAAACTTTACACTGAAAAACTTATAAATAATGAAACTGTAGAAACTGAAATAGAAGGAGCATTTATTACTTTTGATAAAACTACTGTTAAAGTAAGTGCCAATTCAACAGAAGTTATAAAATGTGTACTTAATATTCCAGAAGATTTTAAACTTCAAAGTTATGTAGAAGGATATATTAAATTAAATAGTGCAGATGAAAATACTGTTTCTATATCAATACCTTTATTAGCTTTTTATGGAGATTGGTCAAGTGAATTAATTGTAGATAATAGTATATATTCAGGAAAGTCATTAACAAATGGTACTGCTATATTACAAGAAAGCTATGATTACAGTAAAAGATACTGTGGTGCATATATAGATGAAGAAACTGGTGAAGTAAAAATAAATTTAAAAGAATTAGCTTTTTCACCAAATAAAGATGGAAGTAAAGACTATATTATAATTAATACCTTTAACTTAAGAAATAGTAAGTTAATGGAGTATGTTATGGTAAATAATAATACTAATGAGGAACATGTAATTACAAGTATGAAGAATATAAGAAAAGATTCATATATATATTGGGATAACAGTAATATAAGTGGAAGTGCATTATATTTTAATGGGTATATATTTAATGAAAACTATAATATGTACAGGCTACAAGATGGGGATTATACAGTAAAAATTAAAGCTTATTCTTATGTTGATGGAAAAGAACCTCAAATAACAGAAATGCCACTAATAATAGATACAGTATGTCCAGATGTAGAGATTTTAAGTTTAGAAAAGGTAAATAAAAATAGTAATGAATATGAAATAAAATGGAATGGAAGTGATGAATTATCAGGATTAATAAATAATGCAGTAATAGCTATAAATAATGAGGAAATATATTCTTTTAAAGATATTAAAGATAATAATGGAGAATATAAAGAAGTTATTAATTATGATGGAGAAGTAAATAATATTTCTTTAGCTATGTCAGACTATGCAGGAAATATACTTTATAAAGATTACTATGTAGTTGGACAAGAACCTAAAAAAGATATAGCTACAAATACACCAGTAGAGCAAGCTACTAAAACTCCAGTATACAATATTAGTGGAACTAGCGGTAATAAAGTCATAAAAGCTAAATCAACTAATACAGGAGATAATAATAACATTATAGGCTATATATTAATAATGATAGTCTCATTAGTAATAATTAAAATATGTTTAAATAAAAAGGATAAAACAAGTTAATTACACTAGTGTTTAATTTTATTTAATTATAATATATAATTACTATGTATTTATGGAAATAAATTAATGGATTAAACTAAAGAAAAGAGGAATTTATGGATTACGGAATTTTAATAATTATAGTTGCAATAATATTTTTACTATACCTAAATCATAAAAAAAGACAATATTATCTTTATAGTGGTATAGAAAATGTTGATAAAATGACAGGAGAACAATTTGAATACTTTTTAAAGGTTCACTTTGAAAAAGAAGGCTATACTGCAAAAATGACAAGAAAATCTCATGACTTTGGTGGAGATCTTATATTAACAAAAGGAAAAGAAAAAATAATAATTCAAGCAAAAAGATATAAAAGTAGTGTTGGAATAAAAGCAGTACAAGAAGTAATAGGTGCTATAGGATATTATGAAGGTACAAAAGGAATGGTAATATGCAATAGTTATTTTACTAAAAGTGCAAAAGAGTTAGCTTTAAAAAACAATATAGAATTATGGGATAGAAAAAAGTTGATACAAACTTTTAATATTGAGTCAACTTATAAAGCTATGAGTTATAATTCATCAGAATATAAAGGTACAACTATAAATAAACCATTAAAAGATGAAGAGGTTTGCCCTAAGTGTGGAAAAAGATTAGTAGAGAGAAATGGGAAGAATGGAAAGTTTATAGGCTGTACAGGCTTCCCTAATTGTAGATATACAAGAAGTATATAAAATTAAATACATGTAGGAGGTTATAATGTCATTTTATATTGGTGAAATACAAGAGTTTTTAAACAATTGTAAGGTTATTTATTCAGAAGATAAATATGATTTTCAAGATTTAAAGAGAAGACTATCAGATTCATATGAATATATATTTTATCCTTGTTCTCATCTTGATACAAAACCAATACACTTATTAGAAGAATCAAAGTGTAGAGAACTCACCAATGATAATTTAAAAGAAAGAAGAATATATTTATTAAGCGATACATCAAAATTAGTATTAGATAAACTTAAATACTTATATCATAACTTAGATGATATTGATTCAAGTAAAGAAAAAACTCCTTTTAGTATATGTTCAGAGCCACATACAATTAATGAGGTCATACCATTAAAAGTATATGGACAAGACTTTGTAAAAAGGTTAATGAATTCAACTATAGAAGAGTATGTTGGAAAAGAAAACTGTAAAAATACTAATTATTCCTGCAATAAGCTAATAAAAGAAACCTTAAGTGTATGGAATAATTGGTTAGATAGTGAATGGCACTGTGTATATATTAATATAGAGGTAGATAATAAATATAATATAAATACATTTGTATTTCCAAGTGATAACATTATAGTTTGGAAGGAAGTAATAGAAAAATATACAATACCAATAAGCTACTTAACAGTATTTAATGAAGGTACTGGAGGCTGGGACTGGCAATGCAGGGAGGGAGCTCCATTATTTAATATAATAAGTAATACTCCAACTAAGGAAATAAGACCAAAGTTTTGGATATATAATAAACATTCACAATTACCAAAGGAGTGGACTTCTATAAAAAGAAGAGGAGCTTTTGAGGTATGTGTATTAGATGAAAACTATGACAATAGAATAATAGAAGATGTTAATATATATAAAACAACATGGTAACAAAAGGCTGTATCAAAGCAAGTTTTGATACAGCCTTTTTATAATATAATTACTGAATTAGTTAAAACTAGTCCTTAAATCTTTAAAAGAATTTAATATTATTTTAGTTTATTAATCTTCAACATGATAAAGATAAACAGAATAACTTTTATCTGGCGAATCAGCTGTTGCAGTCATAATTATCCTTTCAGTTTTAGGATAATTTGTACAAGGACAAAAATACACAGTGTCTGAAGTTTCTTCAAATAAATATCCAAATTTTTTAGAACGCATATATTTAGCATGTTTTTTAGCTTCTGCAGTTGTTAACTTACCAAAGAAATAATTTTTTACATCTATATTTAAAGATAACTTTGGCGCTTTATTTCTTTTTATTTTAAAATAAGTGTTATAATAATGATGACCATTATAAACTTGTGATTGATTATTTTTGTTGACCCCATATGCAGTTCTCATCCAGCTTATTATTTGATTATATGAATATTGTTTCATGGCTACTATTTCTTTTTTATTTATTTCATAGAATGAATTGTCGTCATAATTATCAAAAGATTCTGTAACATATCCAGTATTCTCTATTTCTATTGAATCACTAGTTATTAAATTAGAATCTTTATCATAAAATGAAATATTTAATTTTACTCCATCTAAAAGAAATTTACTACAATCGTTATCATAATAAGCATCTATTCCATATTTATACATTGATTCCATTTTAATTAATTCTCTATTATAGTACTTGGCATCTGGTTTTGAAGCTGTATAATCATAATACTCTATAAAAGCTTCTCCATTTTCATAAGTTGAATTTGCATTAGGAGGAATATAAGACCAAACTATAACACCTTGTTCACCTCTATTGCAAAGATACATATTTAATCTATTAGTTGTACTGGCAATACTTGTCCAGTTTTTAAAATCTCTTGTACAATTTAAACCAAAATGTTTACATTCATTTACAAAAGCCTTATCGTCTTTTGTTCCTTTAACATCAGTAAAATTCTTTACTGACGCATTTGTGTTAATTGATTGAAATGATAAAAACAAGCCTAAAATTAAACAAAACAAAACTAAAATTTTTTTCACAAATATCATTCTCTCCTTTATATTAAAATTACTGAAAGCAAAATTATTACTGAAAAATAAGAGTAGAAAACTATACTTTATTTACATTTGGAATTATATACATAGTATTTTCATCCCAAATTGTAAGACAAATTCTTTTACTGAATAATCATAATCTTCTTCTTGTTTTAGTATTTCATACTCTTTATTTTCTCCTGTATAAATATAAAGAGTTTCTTATGATTCATCTATATTTGTTTTTCATTAGCTATAACTATATTATATGCATTAGTTTTCATTTTAGAATGATGATTTGCCTATTGGAGAATTATACTTTGGCGTTGCTAATATGATTGATACAGCCTAGTTTTTTTAATAAGTTATTATTGTAGATTCAAAAAATCTTTCTTGAAATTCTACTAATGCTCTTATTTGCTCTTTGTTATATTTATTTAATTCTTTACAGACTACTAATTTATCCTCAACATCATTTGTTCTTTTTATTATTGCTACAACATATCCTTCGTATGT
>JAFADP010000197.1 GCA_023424785.1 Bacillota bacterium | reverse complement strand
GTTTTTATATAATAAAGTAGTCTCATATTATTCCTCCTAATCTCTAAGGCTTTTGCCAGTTAAAGCTAAAAATACATCCTCTAATTTTGCTTCATCATAAGTTATCTTTTTTATTGTTTTATTGTTCTTTTCTAAGAAAAATAAAACTTGTGCAAGTTTAAATTCTTCACTTATTGTTAAAATTAAATTATTTTCTTCTTGAGATACATTTAATACACCATTTACATTTTTTAATTCTAATAAATTTTCTCCAACCAAGTCTGAAACTTCTATTATAACTTTATTATTAGGAAATACAGATGCTTTAACCTCTTCTTTATTACCATAAGCCACTTCTTTTCCTAAATCCATTATAAACACTCTATCACATAACTCCTCTACTTCCTCCATATAGTGAGATGTATAAACTACTGTTGTTCCATATTCCTTAGTTACACTTCTAACAAAATCAAAAATATGATTTCTTGATTGAGGATCCACTCCTACTGTTGGTTCATCTAAAATAAGCACCTTAGGATAATGCATAATTGCTGCTGCAATATTTAATCTTCTTTTCATCCCCCCTGAAAATTTCTTTACTTTTTCCTTCTTCTTTTCTGATAATCCTGTTATTTCTAAAGCTTCGTTAATTCTTTCTTTAAGAACCTTTCCTTTTAATCCATATAAAGCTCCAAAATACTCCAAGTTGGCATATGCATTTATTTCTTCTATTAATGCAATTTCTTGTGGTACATATCCTATACATGACTTTGCCTTTAGTGGTTCCTTTAAAATATCATATCCACAAATTGAGATTGTCCCATTATTAGGCACTAATATTCCTGTCATAATATTAATTAATGTTGATTTTCCTGCTCCATTAGGTCCAATAAATCCAAATATTTCTCCCTTATTAACTTCATAGCTAATATTATCTAAAACAAGTTTTTCTTTAAATCTCTTTGTTATATTTTTAACTTCAATAATATTTTCCATAAAAAAATCCCTCCAAACTTCCTTAATAATATAATAAGAAAATTTAAGAGGTTTTTTTATTACTATTAGTCATTTAACTTAATGACTTAAGTCACTATTTTATTTTTAAACGCAAATATTGCAATTTGTGTTCTATCTCTAAGATCTAATTTTGAAAGAATATTACTTATATTATTTTTTATAGTTCCTTCTGATAAGAAAATTTCTTCCGATATTTCCTTGTTGCTTAAACCTTTTGCTATAAACTCAATTATTTTTATTTCTTTTTCTGTAAGAGAATACTTATCTAAATCAACTTTTTCATCTTTATTTACACCATCAAGCATATGTGCAGCAACTTCTGGATGTACAACCATATTTCCTTTATAAGCAGTCTTTATTCCTTCATAAATTAAGTCATGAGAGCTATCCTTAAGCATATATCCAAAGGCTCCATATTTTAATGCCTCTTGTATATACTCCTTATCCTTAAATGTTGTTAATATAATTACTTTTATATTATGAAACTGTTCCTTAATAAGTCTTGTTCCCATTACCCCATCACAATTTTTCATTCTTATATCCATAAGAACAACATCTATAGGATTTTCTTTACACATTTTTAAAGCTTCATATCCATCTTCTACTGTTTCTACAACTTCAATATCATCATAAATTGAAAGCATTATTTTAAGCCCTTCTCTTATTAACTTTTCATCATCCACTATTAAAACCTTAATTTTATTATCCACTCTATATCTCCTTTTCCCTTGGAACTGTTATCTTAACAAAAAAACCTTCATTTTTTTCACTCTTCATTTGTGCAAACCCATTAATTTCAAAGGCTCTTTCTTTAATACTTCTAAGCCCAATACCACTTTCCTTAATAGCGCTTGTACCTATTCCATTATCCTTAAATGAAAGAACAAAATCATTATTTGTAAAACTCATAACTACATTAACTTCTGTAGCCTTACCATGTCTTAATGAATTAGATAAACACTCTTGAGTTATTCTATATAAATTTTGAAGTTGTTTTGTAGAAAGACTCCACTGTTCCTTAGATATTCGTATATTTACCTTTACTCCTGAAAGTTTCTCAAAATTTTTGCAGGCGTCTTGTAACCTTAATATTCCTTGATAATTCTCATATTCATCAGGTTTTAATTCATTTACTGCTCTTTTTACATCTTGAAAACTATCAGATATAAACTCTCTTAAATTTCCTGCCATTTCTTTAAGAACTGGACTTTGCTTTTCTCCCAATGCTTCCATTGCAGATAGTTGAATAATAGCAGTTGTAAGTGCATGGCCAACACTATCGTGTATCTCTCTTGATATTCTATTTCTTTCTTTTAATAAAGTTAATTCTTCTATAGAATGAGAATAAATTTCTAATTCCTTATTTGCTTCTTTTAATTTCTCTTCAGAAATTCTAAGTTTATCATATAATTTTTCTGAAACTTCTTTACTAAAGTAAAGTTTCTGTATGTAAGATAATAAAATATATAATATTAGAAATAACAATATAGTTGATATTATTTGTATGTAACTGCTCTTATATAAAGATACTACTACTATTATTAATATTAAGGCTAAATAAATGCTATATAGTTTTTTCTTTTTTAAAGTAAATATATCAATTATGGCTCCTATTAAAAAAAATACTACATATTTTCCGAAAATAAAGCTTAAAATCCCACCCACTATTATTTCTAATATTAGTGATATATTTATTGATATATCACTAGTAAAATAAAATGCTCTAAGATTATTATTAATTATTAATGATAATACAACTAAAATACATAAAAATGCACTAGTATCTTGCCTAGTTATTAAATGCATACATAGTACAATATATGCAATAACCTTAATTATACTAAACTCAATACTCTTTCTCATAAAATTCCTCCTTTGTTATCTTATACAACTAATTATAATATAACACTTATAAAAAGCAATAAATTAATATTTTGTTAATATTGAGTAATTTTTTTGACATCAAAATCCAATAAGGTATAATATAAAATAGTTAAACGCTTAATAATTATACACTTAACTATTATATATTTAATGAACCAAGGAGGTTATTTATGGATAAATATAAAATATCTCATGATTTAGATAAAATACATTTACTTAAACGTATTTATCTTCAAAAAAGAAGTGTAGATCTACCTATACATCCAAAACAAATTCCACTTTTAAATTATGTAAAACTTCATAATGGATGTACTCAAATTGAAATTGCAGAGAATTTATTAGTAACTCCTGCTTCTGTAGCTTTATCTACAAAGCGTATGGAAAAGTCAGGCTTTCTAAGAAAAGAAGTAGATGATACTAATCTTAGATGCAAAAAAATTTATATAACAGAAGAAGGTATTAAACTTTTAGAATTAAGTAAAACACATTTTCACGATTTTGATAATCAGCTGTTTAACGGCTTTTCTGAAGAAGAACTAGCTACTTTTAAAAGTTATATAGAGCGTGCATTATCAAACATAGAAAATGAACATAGTGATAAGTCTATTCCAGCTTTAATTAATATTGTAAAAAGTAATCATAAAAAGGAGGATGAAAAACATGATTAAAAAATTATGGTCTTGCGTTGGAGATTATAAAATTTATGCTTTTCTATCACCTATCACAATAATAGGAGAGGTACTACTAGAAATAAGTATCCCCTTTGTAATGGCTAAAATTATTGATGTAGGTGTTGCAAATGGTGATGTTGCATATATTACTAAAATGGGTATATTAATGATTTTAATGGCTTTAATATCTCTTAGCTTTGGAGCTTTAGCAGGAAAATTTGCAGCTATTGCTAGTACTGGCTTTGCTAAAGGTATAAGAAAAAGATTATTTAATAAAATTCAAGACTTTTCATTTGCTAATGTAGATAAATTTAATACTGCATCATTAGTAACTCGTTTAACAACAGATGTAACTAATCTTCAAAATTCATTTATGATGATTATACGTACCTTAGTACGTGCACCTATTATGTTAATATGTGCTTTATTTATGTCCATTTATATAAATGCAAAATTATCTCTTATATTTGTTATTGCCATTCCTGTCCTTGGAATTTCTTTATATTTAATAGCAACTAAAGCTTTTCCTCGTTTCCAAGACATGCTTACTAAGTATGATAAAATGAATGGAAGTATTCAAGAAAATCTTGTTGCTATTAGAGTTGTTAAAGCCTTTGTTCGTGGAGATTATGAAGATAACAAATTTAAAGAATCTGCTGCAAAAGTTAGAGATGCTCAAATAAAAGCTGAGAAACTAATAATATTAAATATGCCTATTATGCAATTTTGTATGTATGCATGTATGATAGCTATTTCTTGGTTTGGTGGTAATCTTATCATTAAAGGTAATATGCAGACAGGAGAATTAATGAGTTTTATAAGCTATTTAACTCAAATTTTAATGTCATTAATGATGATTTCTATGATATTTGTAACTCTTGTCTTATCTAGAGCTTCATTATTTCGTATTATAGAAGTTTTTGATGAAGAAATTGATATTAAAGATAGTGAAAATGCCATTACAGAAGTTAAAGATGGCTCAATAATATTTGACAATGTAACATTTAAATATAATAAAACTTCCGAAAATTCTGCTCTTGAAAATATTAATCTTTCAATAAAATCTGGAGAAACTATTGGAATAATTGGTGGTACAGGTTCTTCTAAATCATCTTTAGTTCAACTTATACCTCGTTTATATGATGTTACTGAAGGTGCTGTTCTAGTTGGAGGAAAAGACGTTAGAGATTATAATATAAAATCTTTACGTAATTCTGTTGCTATGGTACTTCAAAAAAATGTTTTATTCTCTGGAACAATAAAAGATAACTTAAAATGGGGAAATAAAGATGCTAGTGATGAGGAAATAGTTGCTGCATGTAAAGCTGCTAATGCCCATGACTTTATAATGTCTTTCCCTGAAAAGTATAATACAGATTTAGGACAAGGCGGTGTTAATGTTTCTGGTGGACAAAAACAAAGACTTTGTATAGCAAGAGCATTACTTAAAAATCCTAAAATTATCATTCTAGATGATAGTACAAGCGCTGTAGATACAACAACTGATGCAAATATTCGTAAGTCATTAAAAGAAAATCTTAATGGCACTACTACAATTATTATAGCTCAAAGAATTTCTTCTGTATGTGAAGCAGATAAAATTATAATTATGGATAATGGTTCAATAAATGCTATAGGAACTCATGAAGACTTATTAAATACTAATGATATCTATAAAGAAATCTACGAATCTCAACAGAAAGGAGTTGGGGAAAATGAATAATAAAAATAGTGCTCCTCATAAAAAAGGTCCTAAAAATTTAAGAAAAACCTTCTTAAGAATATTAAACTATATGAGTGAATTTAAACTTCAACTTATTTTAGTTATATTTCTTATATTATTAAGTGCAGGTGCTTCTATATCTGGAACTTACTTTTTAAAACCATTAATTAATAATTATATTATTCCTTTTATTGGACAAGAAAATCCTGATTTAAGTAAGTTTATTGGTATGCTTAGTTTAATGATATTAATTTATATTATTGGTGTACTATCTACCTATGGATACAATAGACTTATGGTTAAAATATCTACAGGTACTTTATATAAAATAAGAACAGATATGTTTTCTCATATGCAAAAACTACCTATAAAATATTTCGATACTCATACTCATGGTGAACTTATGAGTAGATATACAAATGATACTGATACTTTACGTGATATGCTAAGTCAAAGCTTTGCTCAGTTTATATCATCTGGTATTACTGCTATAGGTGTATTTGTAATGATGCTTCTTTTAAGTCCTATTCTTACTATTTTAGTTATTGTAATGTTTGTAATTATAGTATTAACTATTAAAAAGATTGGTGGAAAATCTAGTTTATATTTTAAGAAACAACAAATGGAAATAGGAAAAGTTAATGGTTATATTGAAGAAATGATTGAGGGACAAAAGGTTGTAAAAGTCTTTTGCCATGAAGATAAATCTAAATCTGAATTTGATAAGCTAAATAATAATTTATGTGAAGCTGCTAAAGAAGCTAATACTTTTGCTAATATATTAATGCCTATAATGAACAATTTATCTTATGCTCATTATGCAGTTACAGCTATGGTTGGTTCTATTTTATCTATAAATGGATTTTTAGATTTAGGTAGTCTAGCTTCATTCTTACAATATACAAGAAGTTTTGCTCAACCAATAACTCAAATCTCTCAACAATTTAATGCTTTGATTATGGCTTTAGCTGGTGCTGAACGTATATTTACTTTAATAGATGAAGTGCCTGAAGTTGATGATGGCTATGTTACATTAGTTAATTCTGAAATTGATGACAATGGAGAAATAAGAGAAACTACTAGGCATACAGGAACATGGGCTTGGAAACACCCTCATCATGACGGAAGTGTTACCTATACTAAACTTACTGGAGATGTACGTTTTAATGAAGTAGTATTTGGATATGCAGAAAATAAAACTATATTAAAAGGAATTAGTTTATTTGCTAAACCTGGACAAAAAATAGCCTTTGTTGGCTCTACTGGTGCTGGTAAGACAACTATAACTAATTTAATAAACAGATTTTATGATATTCCTGATGGAAAAATAAGATATGATGGAATTAATATAAATAAAATTAAGAAGGATGATTTACGTCGTTCACTTGCAATGGTTCTTCAAGATACTCATCTTTTTACTGGTACAGTTATGGATAATATTCGTTATGGTAGATTAGATGCTACAGATGAAGAAGTTATTAATGCTGCAAAGCTTGCTAATGCAGATACATTTATAAAACATCTTCCTCAAGGATATAATACAATATTAACATCTGATGGTGCTAATTTAAGTCAAGGTCAAAGACAATTACTTGCTATAGCTAGAGCGGCTGTTGCAGATCCTCCTGTTTTAATTCTTGATGAAGCTACAAGCTCCATAGATACAAGAACAGAAGCTCTTATTCAAAAGGGTATGGATAAGCTTATGGAAGGAAGAACTGTTTTTGTAATAGCTCATAGATTATCAACAATTCGTAATGCTGATGCCATTATGGTTCTTGAACAAGGAGAAATTATTGAAAGAGGTAATCATGAAGAATTACTAAGTCAAAAAGGTAAATACTATCAATTATATACTGGAATGTT
>JAFADP010000196.1 GCA_023424785.1 Bacillota bacterium | reverse complement strand
ATGTAAAACCCTAATTTTTATATTTCTCTATTGCTGAAATCTTTTATTGCATCTTTTAGTTGTATTCCACAATTTTTAACTTCCCTCATAACTCGTTCAATACCTTCTGGTTTATTAAACCAATTATCCTTACTTATTCCTTGTGTTTCTGCTGGACATATATAGAATTCTGTGTCAGGGAAAGCCCATGTATACAACATTAATGCACGCCTTGCATGAAATGCTTTACAACATATTATTGCCTTTTTAATATGTAATCCCATTTCATCTGTAACTTTACGAGAATTAAAAGCTACCTCTACTGTAAATTCAGCATCTTCCTCTCTTAAAACTGCACTTTCATCTACACCATTAGTTACTAGAACATCCTTCATAAATTCCCATTCAGTTTTATATATTTTATTATACTTATCTTCTTTTATTTGTGGTCCAGGGAAAAATCCTCTGTTTATACTGTACTTACCTGATGGTAAAACATATGGTGCATATCCTGCCTTCCATAGTTCTGCTGCTTTTTCTCCTGGTTCTGGCCATGATCCTCCTGGGATAAAAATTATATCTGCCTTTTCTGGCTTGTCCTCTACGAATATGAATGAAGTTATGTCATTTAAAACCTTCATTTCTTTCACCTCCTAACATATATTACAATTAATTTACTCTGTACATAAATTATAACATTTTTATCTGTTTTTTTCACTTATTTATT
Source organism: Bacillota bacterium (assembly GCA_023424785.1). Classification (GTDB taxonomy): domain Bacteria; phylum Bacillota; class Clostridia; order Clostridiales; family Clostridiaceae; genus Clostridium. The sequence continues at coordinate 8,116 of JAFADP010000196.1, read as the reverse complement.
TGAAAATTTAATAAAAAAGAGAAGCTAATGCTTCTCTTTTCATTAAATTCACTATTTTTTATTATTCTTTGCCTTTTCTAAAAGTTCTCCAATATCTTTATTAGTAAATTCATACTTTCTATTGCAGAAATGGCATACTACTTCTTCTGATTTCCCTTCTTCATATATTTCAGTAAGATCCTTTTCACCAATACTTATTAATGCTTTTTCTATTCTTTCTCTTGAACAGTCACAATAGTATTCTGGTGTAATTTCATCTAATAACTTTAAGTCCATATCTTCAAATATATATTCTAATATTTCTTCTATAGTTTTTCCACCATCAATCATTGAAGTTATTGATGGTATTTCTTCTAGTCTATACATTAATATATCTGCAAGTAATGGATCTGCACCTGGCATCATTTGAATAATAAATCCACCTGCTGCCTTTATTGATAAATCCTTATCAACTAATACTCCTAAAGACACTGCTGATGGAGTTTGTTCTGATACAGTAAAATAATATGTGAAGTCTTCAGCAATTTCTCCTGAATGTATAGGTACTTGTCCTACGTATGGATCTTTCATTCCTAAATCCTTAATTACATATAATATTCCATTAGTACCAATTGCTCCACCTACATCTAATTTACCTTTTTCATTTAACGGTAAATCTATTTGTGGATTTCCTATAAATCCTTTTACCTTACAATCAGGATGAGCTGTAACTGTTATTCCCTTAGCTACTCCTCCTCCATTTATTTTTAAAGTAACTAATTCTTTTTCACTTTTTAGTGTTGCTCCCATAAGAGCACCCATTGTTAACATTCTTCCAAGAGCAGCTGATGCTACTGGAGTACAACCATGAACACTTGTTCCATCATTAACTAAATTAGTCGTTATTCCTCCAATTACTCTTATCATTCCGTCTTTTGCTGTTCCTCTTATAATCTTATCCATGCTATACCTCCATATTTTTGCTAACTACATATAAAATTCTTTCACTATCTTCTTTTACATCATCTTCTTCATAACCATTATATTTACCTAAAAGTTGAAAACCACATTTCTTAAGAGTTCTTTCTATTTCCTCTTCAGTATATGCTCTTTCGAAATGTTCTTCTTCAAACCTTTCATATAAATCACCTTGTTTAATAAAGAATGTTAAGTACATATTTACTATATTATCTTCTAATACATTCTCCCAAGTATAAAAAACTTCTTCTTCACTATAAGTAAAAATATTATTCCCTAATATATTAGTTAATTTATAGAAAGAGTTTATATCAAAAAGAAATAATCCTTTATCTTTTAAATGGTCATATACTCCTTGAAAATAACTTTCTAAGTCTTCATTTTCTAAAATATAATTTGTTGAATCTAACACACATGTTATTACATCAAATTTATGATTTAGTGAAAGTTCAGTCATATCTTGACATATTATTTTACAGTTTATTCTTTCCTTTTTAAACTTATCGTAAGCTTCTCTAAGCATATCTTCAGATAAATCTACTGCATAATTAGTCTTAAAGTTTTTTGCAAGCTTAATTGCTATATTACCTGTTCCACATGCTAAGTCAAGATAATCTGTACAATTAACATTATATTTCTCTATAATATTAATTACTCTATTTGAGATTTTATCATAATTTATGTCTTCATAAATTAACTCATCGTATATTTTTGCAAATTCTCCGTAGGCCATTTTTCTCCTCCAGTAGCTTAATATTTACTACAAACTATATTAAAGCTATTCTGGTTATTAGTCAATTTATTTTCTACCAAGTATTTCTTTATTACTAGGAATATGTAGCTGTTTTTTTCTTTTAGTCATTATACCACCTATACGCCCTGTTTCTTCAGCGCTAAGTCCCCCCCATCCAAGTTCTCTTACTTTATCACTTAATCCTAATTCTTCTGCTATCTCATATTTTATTTTTTCTCTTAAAAGTTCATCTTTTGTTAATTCTTTATTATGTTTAATTTTTGACTTTATTACTTTTTTTAATGGTGTATTAGACATATATATCCCTCCTTATCTATATTTTCAGTATGTCCTTATTATGTATTTTTATTCTTTAAACTTACCTCTATATTTTTATATATTTTTTGTATATAATATTTAGGTATAAAGTATTTTTTAGGTAAATTAGCACCTTTTGGACTTTTGTATATCATATAATATAAATATTAATTTAATAAACAATCTATGGTAAATTCCATAAATTCATAGGATTGGAGGATTTTAAATGACAGTGTTTCAAGGCTCTGGAGTGGCAATAGTAACTCCTTTCACAGAAGATGGCATCAATTATGAAAAGTTAAAAGAACTATTAGAATGGCATATACAAGAAGGTACTGATGCTATTATAATATGTGGCACTACTGGTGAAGCTACGACAATGAGTACTAATGAAAAAAAATCCGTTATTAAATTTACAGTAGATACTATAAATAAAAGAATACCTGTTATTGCAGGCACTGGTTCTAACAATACTTCTGCCTCAATTGAAATGTCAAAATATGCAGAAAGTGTTGGTGTAGATGCTTTATTAGTTATTACTCCATATTATAATAAAACAAATACTAAAGGTTTAATTAAACACTTTGAAGCTATTAATAACTCAGTTAATACTCCAATAATTTTATATAATGTACCTAGTAGAACTGGTATGAATATAACTCCTGAGACTTTATTAGAGTTAAGTAAACTTTCTAATGTAGTAGCAGTTAAAGAAGCTAGCGGTAACATTAGCCAAATAGCAAAAATAGCCTCAATTTGTCCTGATATAGATATTTACTCTGGAAATGATGATCAAGTAGCACCTATAATGGCTCTTGGAGGCAAAGGGGTAATTTCTGTAACTGCAAATATTATTCCAAATAAAATTCATGAAATGACAAAAGCTTTTCTTGATGGTGATATTATAAAAGGACGTAATATTCAATTAGATACTTTAGAGTTAACTAATAAATTATTTATAGAAACAAATCCTATACCTGTTAAAGTAGCTTTAAATCTTATGGGAAAAGAAGTTGGTCCTCTTAGATTGCCACTATACGATATGGATGATAAAAACAAAGAAGCTTTAAAAGAAGCTTTAAATAAATATAAATTACTTTAAGGAGAAAAAATTTATGACTAAAATTATTTTAAATGGATGTTTAGGAAAGATGGGAAAAATGATTTGTGAGTCAGCTAAGCAATTCCCTAACTTAGAAATAGTAGCTGGAATAGATAAAATGGATGGAGATACTCCTTTCCCAATATTTAAATCTCCACAAGATGTAAATATTGAATATGATGCATTAATAGATTTTTCTAGACCTGATGCATTAGTTGATCTTTTAGCATTAACTGAAAAAACTAAAAAACCTCTTATAATATGTTCTACTGGATATACTCAAGAAGAAATTGACTTAATAAATGAAAAGAGTAAAACATTACCTTTATTTAGATCTGGTAACATGTCTCTTGGAATTAACTTAATTGCTAACTTATTAAAGAAAGTTGCACCTATGCTTTATGGTAACTATGATATTGAAATAGTTGAAAAACACCATAATCAAAAAGTTGACTCTCCAAGTGGTACTGCTCTTCTTCTTGCTGATGCTATAAAGGGTTCATTAGACAGTGAAACTCACTATGTTTATGGAAGAGAAGGAAATAAAAGAAGAGAACAAAGTGAAATAGGTATTCACGCTGTAAGAGGTGGGGGAATAATAGGAGATCACGATGTAATATTTGCAGGTACTGGAGAAGTTATTGAACTTTCTCATAAGGCTATATCAAGAGAAGTATTTGCAGTAGGTGCTTTAAAAGCAGCAGAATATATGGCTAAGGTAAGTAAACCTGGTCTTTATGATATGAATGATGTTATAGGTCTATAAGCTTACTTAGAGGTGATTCTTAATTAGAGTCACCTCTTTTAATACATTAGAAAAAATATTTGCAAACATATTAGCCTAATTGCATACTTATATAATAAGAGTAATTTTAGGAGTATTATATGAAACATAATTTTGATTCACCTTATGACTTAGCTGACTTTATAAAAAACCTTCCGAGTTCTACTCCAATTAAGGTTTATATTAATGGAGATTTAAGACAAGTAGATTTTAATGGTATAGAGTGGTATGGAAATAAAAATTTTTATATTCTTTTTGGTGAATACGAAACTATTAAAACTTTTATAGATAATAATAGAAATAAAATTAACTATTTTAGAATTGAAACTGATAGAAGAAATTCTACTGTCCCCCTAATTAATTATTTAAATATTAATTGTAGAATAGAACCTGGTGCTATAATTAGAAGTAACGTTACTATTGAGAAAAATTGTGTAATTATGATGGGAGCTGTAGTTAATATTGGTGTTATCATTAAGGAAGGTGCTATGATTGATATGAATGCTGTTATAGGTGCAAAAGCAATAATAGGTAAGTATAGCCATATAGGTGCTGGAGCAGTTATAGCAGGTGTTTTAGAACCTCCAAGCCTTACTCCATGCGAAATTGGTGATCATGTTCTCATAGGAGCTAACTCCGTTATTTTAGAAGGAAATAAAATAGGAGATAATGCAGTTATTGCTGCTGGTTCAGTTGTTAATTGTAATGTTCCCCCTAATACTGTATATGGTGGAAGTCCAGCAAAATTTATTAAAGATGTTGATGAAAAAACCAGAAAAAAAACCAAACTATTAGATGAATTAAGATTTTAGTACATAAAAAAAAGCAGCCTTAACTGCTTTTTTTTATTTCTCATTAATTTATCCTTGTGGTTATTTCTTGATTTTTTATTATTACCTTTTACTACCTATTAACTATTTGTTTTAAGTATTTATACTGCGCCTTCTTCACCTTTATTTGTAGCTTCTTCTTTACCTACCTTCTCCATTCTTGAGATTGATACTTCGTAAGCTATCTTTTTAACTACTTCATCTTCAGAAATCTTCTTTTGATATTCTCTACTTTGAAGTCTTCCCCATACCTTAATACGGTCTCCAACTCCTAAACTTTTACAAAATCTTGAGTTTCTTCCCCAAGCTATAGTAGGTATATAATCAGATTTATTATACGCTCTATTAATTGCTAATAATAAATCAGCAATTTCTCTACCAAATGGTGTTGTTCTATATACTGGTTCTTTGCATATAAATCCATCTAGATAGATTTCATTTGGGTTTTTGCTTTTTTCTATGCAAGGTTGAACATTTCTTGCAAATACTGTTAATATTAATTTATTAGATCCATCAATAAATTTATTGTAAGATCTTAATTGACCTTCAACAATAATTTCTTTACCAACAGTAATCTCCAATTCATTTAATAATCTTTCTGATACAGTTACATTTAAACAATCTACTGAATCGCTTAATCTCATAACTTCTAAATTAAAGCTGTAAAAGCCTTCCCCATACATTTCATGACTAAATTCTAGTTCAGATACTACCTTTCCTTCAAGGAATATCTTGTTGTTTGTAATTGAATTATCCATAGTAACCCCTCTCTCCTTTGGTTATAATTTAATTCAAAATAAAGAAGACCACAAGTCTGCATTTCCATTATAATACAATTTTATTTTATTTCCAATATTTATTTGTAATTATTTTTTAAATTGTGTCCCATCTTTTTCGATAATATATTCATTCTTATAAATTAATTCTCCTACTGGAACAAATTTATACCCTTGATCTTGAAATTCTTTAATTATTTTGTCTAAATTTTCCGGTGTATATTTTGCATTATTATGAAATAACAGTATGGAGCCTGGTTTAAAACTCTCCTTTATTCTTGAATACTCAATTTCTGCTCCTTCTTCTCTCCAATCAATAGAATCACAGTTCCATTGTATTGGAATATACCCTTCATTTTCTACAATTTTTACACTTTCACTATTATAATCTCCACTTGGAAATCTAAATAGTTTTACCTTAATACCTGTATATTTTTCAATAATATCATTAGTTTTTTTCAGTTCTTCTTTTATTTTATATTCGCTAATTTTAGTAAAGCTAGGATGTAAATAGCTGTGATTTCCTATTTCATGCCCCCTTTCTACCAAAGTTTTTAATTTTTCTACATTCTCATCACTTTGATTTATCCATGCACCCATTACAAAAAATGTTGCCTTTACATTATATTTGTCTAATATATCTAATATGCTGTATAGGTATTCATTTTCTGCCCAGTTTACATCAAATGTTATAGATGCTATCTTTTCTTCCTTATCTACAGCATAAATTGGAAGCTCACTTATAGTATTCATAGTTTCAATAGTTTCATTATTGCTAAGTATAAATGACTCTAATATTAGAACAGCTAATAAAGTAATAGTTATGATTATTTTACTTTTTAATTTACTCACATCTTTTACTCCTATTATTACTCCACTATAAATATATTCACTTATTCTAAATTTATGTGTTATAATTAAAATATACTTCACTGAAGATGGAGGTTTTTTTATGTTTGAAAGTAGTGCTGAACTAGCAGAAAATAAATTACTAGTTTTATATACTTTAAAAAAAATAGATAGGTTAATATCCAATGCCCAACTTACTGAAATATTATTGGAAAATAATTTAATTAATTACTTTGTTCTTCAACAATGTATAAGTGAACTTGATGATGCAAATTTTATTCATTATGATAAAGTAAATGATAAAAATCTTTTGCATATAACAGAAACAGGAGAAAGTGCACTATCCTTTTTTAAGGACAGAATTTCTCCTGCTAAAATAAACATTATTGATGATTATATTAAAGAAAAACTAGATAGTATAAAAAAAGAATTAACTATTCAAGCAGATTATACTCCTAGTGAAAATGATAGCTTTATTGTAGAACTTAAGGCATTTGAGTCTTCTTCTCTTTTAATGGAGTTAAAGTTATCTGTTCCTAACAAAAAACAAGCCGCATCACTATGCACAAAATGGAAGAATGATCCTTCCGAGATTTATAATGGCATTATAAACTTTCTATTTTTTGAAAATGATGATGAAGAATCATAGCATTAGGCTCTTTTCCTACTGCTATGATTTTTGTTTCTTTATCTAATAAATTTATTTTTATAACTCTACCATTAATATAATCGCCTACATAAATACTATTTTTAAATTTAATAATTCCTCTTGGAATACCTTCTAAGTATATTTTTTTTGCTTCTTTTCCACTTTTAAGATCTACTATACTTATACTGCTATCAATAAAATTGGATATATATAAATAATTTTTATCTTCCCACATATCAACAGGACCTTTTCCAACCTTAATTCTAATATTACTATAAAGACTCTCTTTTGATATAATATTTATATAACCATCCTTATCTTCTCCTAAATAGCTTTCAAGAACAAAAATATCTTTTGAATATTTTGAAGCTACAACTTTAATAGGATAACTTAACTTTTTTATTTCTTTTATTATTTCTCCATCATCACATTTAAAAACTATAAGAGAATCACCATCTAAACAAGAAATATATCCTATTCCATCACTATCTATATCTATTGAATGTGGATGATTACCTGTTTTTAATTGAAATATATTCTTTTTTTCCTTCATATCAAATACAACTACTGTATTAGAATCACCACATAAAATATAACCCCTATCATTATATGTTTTTATATCATTAGGACAGGAGCCTATAAAATAATTTTCTACTTCCTTTTTTTTTAATATATCTACAATTGAAATACTATTACCATAATTATTGGCAGTTATAATTTTATTTTCATAAACATTTACTCCATGTGGTCCATATGGACCTTCCACTAAATTCAAGGGGATAGTATCCACGAAACCCTCTCCATCTAAGGATATTATACTTAAGCTATCAGAAGCAGTATTACATACTATTATTGAATTCATAACTACACCCCCTTAAAATCAATGTACTATAATATATGAAATATAAATGGTAATGGGACAAATTATCATTAAAATTTCCTTTATTTCTACAAAATTAACATATATAATTATATTGATATTTAAATTTAGGAGGAATTGTAACAGTTGATAAAATATTAGAAAACTTTACAAAATATTAGATAAAAATTATAAAGTTTGGAATAATAGTTTTAGGAGGTGAGACTTTTGAAATATTATTCAATAGGAGAATTTGCTA
>JAFADP010000161.1 GCA_023424785.1 Bacillota bacterium | reverse complement strand
TGAAGACAAAAAGAATGAAATGTTTTTATTGTAATATGTTTTGCATCTTTTCCTAAAGCTTCTTCAATTCTTTCTTCCATTTCTCTACAAGCCTTATTAGTAAAAGTAATACATAATATTTCACTTGGCTTTGCCTTATTTTCTTTTATTATATTTTGAATTCTACTAGTTAATGTATCTGTTTTTCCTGTTCCTGCTGATGCAATAAGTAAAATATTATTATTAAGCTCGTTAATAACATTTAATTGCTCACTATTAAAATCCTTTTTCATAATTCCTCCAAACTACACAATGATAGTTATAATAATTATATCATATATAGTATATTTAGAGTTAAGAGTTGAGAGTGAAGGGTTAAAAAATAAAAAAGAAGAGTGCACAGTTAAGTTATATTTCTTAACTATCCTCTCTTCCTTATTAAGTATTATTACTCTTTTGTTATATCTTCACCTGGAGCAAATAATTCATAGTTTATTTTATCATCTTCAATTCCCATAGCTTTTAAATTCTTATATATTGCTTTCATAAATGGAACTGGACCACAGAAGTAATAATCTCCATTCTTAGGTAAGTTTTCTTTCATCCATTCTAAAGTAATTCTACCTTTTAAATCAAAGTCTTTACCTAATTTATCCTCTTCATTTGGACGAGTATATATTGTAATTAAATCCAAGTCACTATTCTCTTTATTAAGCTTATCTAATTCATCCTTAAAACTATGATGATTTGAATTTCCTAAACTATATATTAATTTTATTTCTCTATTTTGTGTTACTGCTTCATAAGCCATAGCAAGCATTGGAGTTATTCCTATACCGCCACCTATTAACACTAACGGCTCTTTACCATCTTTTAATATAAATCTTCCAACTGGTGCAGTACATTCTAGTGTGTCACCTATGTTTACGTTATCACATAAAATTTTGCTTACTTCACCATTCTCTTCTTTCTTTATACTTATTCTGTAATAGTTTTCTTTATTGCTCATAGATAAAGTATATTGTCTTATCTTAGTATACTCATCACCATTCTTAAATCTTACCGCTATAAATTGCCCTGATATTGGTTTAGGTAACTGAATATCATCTTTTAATTTTAAATATAATGATGTTACTAATTCATCCTCTTGCACTTTATCAAATACAATAAATTCTTTAAATCCCTTCCATGTATTTGTCATATGTTTTCCTCCGAATTATTTTATCTTTTGTTTATAAAGTAAAACTTATTCAGTAGGAGTTTTATCTCCTACTGAATTTATCTGAGTTAATCTAGAATCATGTCAGTTGTTAGCTCCCTGTTATATAGAACAAGGGAGTGTTACAACGGCTAGACATCAGATAAATAGTTTATATTAAGTTAATTACTGTTGCTTTTGGTCTTGTCATTGATTCAATTGAATATCTTATTCCTTGAGTTCCTACTCCAGAAGATTTTACTCCTAAGAATGGGAAGTGATCTGGTCCTCTTTCTGTTTTGTTATTCACTTGAACAGTACCTACTTCAAGTTTTTGTGCAACATAAAATGCGTCATTAATATTTTGTGTAAATACTGAACTTTGAAGACCGTATTCTGATTTATTAGCTAATTCTAAAGCTTCATCTACATCTTTAACTCTTATTATTGGTAAAACTGGACCAAATGGTTCTTCCCAAGCTAAATCCATATCTTCAGTTACATTATCTACTAAAGTAGGATACACTAAGTTACCTTCTCTTTTTCCACCAACAAGAACATCTGCACCTTTAGTTTTTGCATCTTCTATTAAATTCATTACAAAATCTGCACTATTTTTATTAATTAATGGTACAACATCAAGAGCTTCTTCTAGATTTGTTCCAACAGCAAGCTTTTCTACTCCTGCTTTTATTTTTTCAACTAAAGCATCAGCTACTTCTTCTACAACTAAAACTCTCTTAACAGCTGTACATCTTTGTCCTGAGTATGAATAAGCACCTGCAACTATATTTTTAGCTGCTAAGTCTAAATCTGCATCTTTTAATACTATAGCCGCATCTTTTCCACCTAATTCCATAAGAACTGGTACCATCTTAGTTAATTCAGATATTCTACTTCCTATTCCTGTACTTCCAGTAAAGTTTATAAAGTTTATATCTTTATGTGTAACAACATAATCTCCTATTACACTTCCTTTACCTGTTACAGTATTTAAAACTCCCTTAGGAACTCCAGCTTCTTCAAATATTTTTGCTAAGCATAATCCACATAAGCTTCCTTGTGTAGCTGGCTTAAATACTACAGAGTTTCCACCAACTAAAGCAGGTGCAATTTTAGATGCTGCTAAGTTTATTGGATAGTTAAATGGAGATATAGCTAATACTACTCCTAAAGGTTCTCTAGTTACAATAGAAATCTTATTTCTATTGTATCCTGGAAAGTTATCTCCTTGAAGACTTTCACCTTTAAGCCCCTTTGCAGTATCACATGTAAATCTTATAAGGTCTGCAGTTCTTAAAACTTCAGATCTACAGCTCTTCTTATCTTTAGCTATTTCTTTCATAAGTAAATCTGATAATTCTTCAACTCTTTCAGATAATAAATCTGCTGCTTTATATAAAATTTCAATCTTCTTATTTAAAGGAACATCTTTCCATAGTTTTTGAGCTGATTTTGAAGTTTCTATTGCTTCATTTACTTCTTCAACGCTCATTGCAGGCACACTACCTAATAATTCATCATTTATTGGCGAAAATATATCTATGTAATCATTATTTTTACTATCTTTCCATTCACCATTTATTAAATTCTTAAAATATCTATTTTCTTTTGTAATAGTACTTATCATATGTTATTTCTCCTCTTGCCTCATCTTACACTGTTATTATATAGTCTTTAAAAAAAATAAAATGTGATTCAAATCAAATTTTAAAAATTTATATATAATTATCTAATATTTCTTTATCTATAACTATTATTTTCTTTGTTCCCCTTAAAATTATTATTCCCTCCTCCTCAAATTTCTTAAGTTTTCTGCTTATAGTTTCTCTACTAACTCCTATATAATTTGCCATATCTTCTCTTGATATAGGAAGTTCAATTAAAATAGTATTATTTTTTTCTTTTACTCCATAATTTTCGCATAGTTCACTTAAAAGATAAGCAACCCTCGAATCTATATCATTAGTAGCCAAATTTTGAATTAGTTGTTCCATATTAGATAATCTTTCTGCAATAGCTTCTAAAACCTTTATAGAAATTTCAGGTCTTTCTATAATAATATTTTTAAATTGCTCATTAGTTAATGTACATACCTTACAATCTGTAATAGCTTTAGCATTAAAATTGTAAGTAGAGTTCTTTAATAAATTTAACTCTCCAAAAAAGTCTCCATCAGAAAGTATATTTAAAATTTGTTCTTTTCCATCTTTGGTATACTTATATAGCTTTATTTTACCTTCATAAATAAAGTAAAGAGTATCCCCATTGTTACCTTCTGTAAATATAATATTACCTTTATCATACGATACACCTTCCATTATTTGTGAAATTTTTAATAATTGATCATAATCTAAATTATTAAAAATAGGTACACTTGTAACGCACGCCCCTTTTTTACAACTTATACAATAATTATCCATAATACCTCACAAATCCAAAACAATGTATATAATATGAAGGGTGGTATAATATACCACCCATAAATTCTTTTACTATTATACCTTATTTTTGTTATAAATCCAAGTAGAAAAAATTCCTTTTTCCTCAAATCCAACACTATAATAAAGCTTTTTAGCAATTTCATTTAATGCATCTACTCTTATATTTAACTCTTCTATGTTATGTTCCTTAGCTAATATTATAAGCCTATGCATAAACTCTTTTCCATATCCTTTTCCTCTATATTTTTCTAATATACCAAAATTAACTATAGAATAAATCCCTCTATTAAATACTATCTGACCATATCCTATAGCTTTATTTTCACATAAAAGAAAGATACACAAATCTTTTAAATAATATTCTTGTTTTTCATCAAATCTTACATCACTAGGTGTTAATGGCACCCTAGAATTATCTTTAAAAATAGAATTTTGTAAAAGACATCTCAGTTCTTCATCCTTATTAAGAATAAGATGTCTATACTGAAGATTATACTTAATATTTTCTAATGGATATCTCGTATCTAAACTCATTAAATAACTTTCTCTTATTTTATACATTCCTAGGGCACTAGCCAATGCTTTAAAATAATCATTTTCCAAACTTTCATATATAAAAGTATTTCCTCTAAATAGTAAAGGAAAACCCTCTGATATATATCCTAAGTACTCCTTCTTAATAAATATATCTTGTATATATATTACCTTATTAGACGATATTCTTATCCAAGCATATCCAATATATGTCCCATTGTGTATAATAAGGTTTACATTTTTTCTTAATATATGTTTAGATAAAAAACTTTTATCATCATGTGAAGCAAAAAAATCTAATCTATAACCAACATACCTGTTAGCTTCAGCCACTAGAGATTTAAAGTTATCAATATTTTTACCACATAATTTTTCAATACTAATCATATCTCGCCTCTTTATACAAGAAAAGAACTCCTATTTTAAGGAGTTCTAAATATTCACTTTTTAGATATCTTTTATACTTAAGCTTATTCTCTTCTTTTCTCCATCTACAGAAAGAATTTTAGCTTTAATTTCTTCACCAACTTGTAAAACTTGTGATGGGTGTTCTATTCTTTCATGACTTATTTTTGAAATGTGAACTAATCCATCTACTCCAGGTTCTAATTCTATAAATGCACCAAAGTCATTTATTCTTACAACTTTTCCTAAAACTATTGATCCTTCTGGATACTTTTCACCAACATTTGCCCATGGTTCTGGAGTTAAAGCCTTAATACTTAAAGAAAGTTTCTTAGTTTCTTTATCTAAATCTATAATCTTAAGATCTATTATATCTCCTTCTTTTAAGTAATCTTGAGCTTTTTTAACATGATTCCAAGAAATTTGTGAAAGATGTATTAAACCATCTACTCCATTTACTTCTGCAAATGCACCAAAGCTTGTAAATCTCTTTATTTCACCCTTAACTACATCTCCTACATTAAATGAAGACCAAGCTGCTTCTTCTTTAGCATTCTTTTCTTCTTCTAATATAACTCTTCTTGAAGCTATTATCTTAGATGGATTTCCTTTTGAGAATTCTATTAATTTAACTGGTAATACCATATTCTTAAAATCTTCTTTATTAGATACAAACTTAACATCTATTTGAGATGCTGGTATAAATACTCTTACACCATTGTGATAAGCTACTAATCCCTTTTCTTTTGCTTCTGCTATAGTTACATCAAAAACAGTTCCTTCATTGAATAACTTTTCTAATTCTTCTAAAGCTTCTTTCTTTTCATATTCTGTTCTTGAAAGAACAACATAATTATCAGCATTCTTTAATTTAATAACCTTAGCTTTTATTGTATCTCCAACATTTAACTTATCTGCATATTCTTGCGGATCTTCTTTAGTAGTTAATTCTCTATATGGTATAATTCCATCTCTTCCATTTCCTATAAGAGCAACTATTACCCCTTCATTATTTTTAGAAATTATTTCACTTTCTATTTCATCACCTATAGATAATGTTTTATCGATTTCTTTCATTAATTCTTCTTGTTCATTTCTGATGTTTTCGTCTTGCATAATATTAATAACCTCCCTGATTATCCAATCTGGTGTAGATGCACCAGCGGTAACTCCAATTTTTTTGAAATTTAAATTATTTATATATTCTTCTGGTAATTCAGATGAATTTTCTATATGTATTGTATTTGGACAATTAGCTTTTGCTATCTCATAAAGTTTTGTAGTATTTGAGCTGTTTTTTCCACCTATAACTATCATAGCATCAACTTCCTTAGAAAGTTTTTCTGCACTATCTTGTCTTACATTAGTTGCTGAACAAATAGTGTTATAAGCTTTTAAATCTTCAAACTTTGTATCATCCAAATTATCTAAGGTTTTATTCCAATTTTCAACTTTTTCAGTTGTTTGTGATACAACACAAAGCTTACTTGGAAGTTCACTTGGAAGAGAACCATCATTAGTTATAGTAGCAACATTATTACACCATCCATTTATGCCTATAACTTCTGGATGACTTTTATCTCCTAATATAACTATTCCATATCCTTTAGAAGAAAACTTATCTACCTTCTTTTGTATATTAGTTACAAACGGACATGTTGCATTTTCAACAACTAATTTCTTATTGTTTAGCCTTTCTATAACTTCCTTAGTTACCCCATGAGATCTTATTACAATAACATCTCCTTCTTCCAATGTATCTATATCACTTAAATCTATTGCAAATATATGATGTTCCTCTAAGTATTTTACCACATCATTATTATGAATAAGTGGTCCTAAAGTATATATTTTTTTCATATATTTTTTTTGAGTTTCTACTGCTGTTTCAACTGCTCGTTGAACTCCAAAGCAAAAACCCGCATTTTCAGCTAATTTTACTTTTCTCATATAAATATATTTACTCCTAATTATATGTTATTTTCCTTGCTTTTAATATTAAATTTAAGTAACAATATACATTCTATAACTACTTATTTTTTATATAATCATTAATTTTATCTGTTACTTCTTGTATATTTAATCCTGTAGTGTCTATTTCAATTGCATCATCTGCTTTTCTTAAAGGATCAACTTCTCTATGACTATCTTTATAATCTCTTTCTATTATATCATTTAAAATTTTATTATAGTCACACTCTACATTTCTTTCCTTCAACTCTAAAAATCTTCTTTGCGCTCTTTCCTCTGGTGTTGCAGTTAAGAAAAATTTAAATGGAGCATCCTTAAGTACTACAGTACCTATATCTCTTCCATCCATTATTACATCAAACTTTTTTGACATATCTCTTTGAAGTTTTACTAACTTTTTTCTTACTTCTGGTATTAAAGCATACTCAGAAACTATAGAACTTATTTCTGGTAATGTAATTTGATTTTGAATATTTTCTCCATCTAAAATCAAATCATCATTTTCAAACTTCATTTCCATTTTCTCTATTAAAGAACATATTTCTTCAACATCTTCTGGAAATAAATTGTTTTCTCTTGATTTTAATGCTACTGCTCTATACATAGCACCTGTGTTTATATACATTAAATTAAATTCTTTTGCTACCAACTTTGCTATGGTACTTTTTCCCGCTCCTGCTGGTCCGTCAATTGCTACTGAAATCCTCACGGTTTTTCCACCTTTCTATCTAATAGTAAATTTTACTATACTCATTATTATATAGTTTTTTAGCTTTTCAGACAAGCTAAATATTTGATCCTGCTATAAATCCAGTTGAAAGTGCTATTTGTACATTATATCCACCAGTAAAAGCATCAACATCCATAACTTCTCCTGCAAAGGATAAATTATTTATTATTTTTGACTTCATTGTTGATGGATCTATCTCTTTTATATCAACTCCACCTGCTGTAACTATAGCTTCTGAAATATCTCTTAATCCTTTAACTTCCATTGATAAGTTTTTCATTAAGTTAACTAAGTTTCTTCTTTCTTCTTTAGTTATTTCATTTACCTTTTTATTTTCATTAATATTACTTAACCTAATAATAACTGGTATAAGTTTTTTAGGCAATAAATCATCTAATGAATTCTTAAAGTCTTTGTTTATATACTTTTTAAAGTCTTTCTGAATTCTTTTATCTAACTCTTGAATATCTAACGCTGGTTTTAAATCTATAGATAAAGTATATTTTTTACCTTCTTTTATAAACCTACTTCCACTTAATATTAAAGGTCCTGATACTCCAAAATGTGTAAATATCATTTCTCCTTGTTCTTTATAAACTTTTTTAGTACCTTCTTTAATAGTTACACTTATATTTTTTAAAGATAATCCCATAACCTCTTTTACCCATTCATCCTTAATCTCTATAGGTACTAATGATGGTTTTAGTTTTACTATATTATGTCCACCTTTTTCTGCATACTTTTGACCATCCCCTTGTGAGCCTGTTGCAGGATAAGATGCTCCGCCTGTTGCTATTATATAATAATCTCCTTTTAATTTTTTATTACCATTTATAACAACTTCTTGTATATTATTTTTTTCATATATAATATCTGTAACTTTACTATCTAGCATTATATTAACTTTTTCTTTCATTAAGCCATTAGTTAGTCCCTTTATTATATCTGAAGATTTATCTGACTTTGGAAATACTCTTCCCCCTCTTTCTACCTTTAGTTCTATACCTTGCTCATTAAAAAAATTCATTGTATCTTCATTTGTAAATGAATATAAAGAACTATATAAAAAATACGGATTTCCTGGAATAAAGTCAAAAAACTCTGAAATATCCTTTGCATTAGTTACATTACATCTTCCTTTTCCAGTAATAAATAGTTTTTTTCCTAATCTATTATTACCATCAAGAAGTATAACTTCATGCTTCTTAGCTGCTGTCATAGCTGCCATCATACCTGCCGGTCCTGCACCAATTACTATAACTTTGCTCATATTGCTATTAAAAGCCTCCTATAATCTAATCTTAATTATTTTACTATAATAAATATAAAATATAAAGTCTTAATGATTTTAGAAAATTATATAATTTAATGACATAGTATTTTCTATGTTCGCGTAATATATATAAAAAACTTAAAGGGGCAAAATATGATTATTAAGACTTTTAACTTAAAAAATTTAAATGTAAATATACTTCCTAATATTCTAATTTTTATTCTTATGTTTTTATGTTATATTTTCCGTAACTCTTCAAGTTCAAAAAGTATTAATTTATTTATTCTTACTTTTATTATTCCAATAATATATATTGGTCAAAGTGTTTTTCTAACATTAAAAAATAGTAGCATATTATTAAATACAACTATGTCTATTATTATAACAATGTTATCTATTGTTATTTTTCTTAGTCCTACTGAATTAATGTATTGCTTTATATACATACTTATTAGTGTTATAAGTGCTACATTTACTAATACGATTATATCAAAAAACTAAATTAATAATTTTTTTGTATTTTTAGTATTTACTTAAATCTGTAATTAATACATTATCTTATTTGCTTTACTTCTTTTTAGGGTATATAATTTATTTAAAATTTAATAAATTACAAGGAGAGAATTTTATATGAGTTTAAGTAGAAATGACTTATGTTGGTGTGGTAGCAATAAAAAATATAAAAAGTGCCATCTTCCAATAGATGAAAAAATTGAATATTATAAATCAAAGGGATGCATAGTTCCTAATAGATCTATTATAAAAACTCAAGAACAAATAGATGGAATAAGAGAAAGTGCTAAAATTAACACTGCAGTTTTAGATTTAGTTAGTAAAAATATTAAAGTTGGAATGTCAACTGAAGAAATTAATACATTAGTTCATGACTTTACAGTTTCTCAAGGTGCAATACCTGCTCCTCTTAATTATGAAGGATTTCCAAAGAGTGTTTGTACTTCAATAAACGATGAAGTATGTCATGGTATTCCTGATGAAAATGTAATTCTTAAAGATGGAGATATTATAAATGTAGATGTATCTACAATTTATAATGGATATTTTTCTGATGCATCAAGAATGTTTAAAATAGGTAATGTAAATGAGCAAATGAATAAACTTGTAGATGTTGCAAAAGAATGTTTAGATGCAGGTCTAAAGGCTGCAAAACCATGGGGATTCTTAGGAGATATTGCAGAAGCTGTTCAAACTCATGCAGAAAGCAATGGGTATTCTGTAGTTAGAGAATTTGGTGGTCATGGTGTTGGAGTTCAATTCCATGAAGATCCTTTTGTAGCTCACGTAGGTCAAAAAGGAACAGATATGTTACTTGTTCCAGGAATGATATTTACAATAGAACCTATGATAAATATGGGTAAACCAGAAATATTTATTGATGAAGCAAATGATTGGACTGTTCTAACTGAAGATGGTTATCCATCTGCTCAATGGGAATATACAGTTTTAATAACAGAAACAGGAGCTGAAGTTTTAACATACTAACGAAAGGAGATTTAAAATGTATAGTTATCCCATAGTAGTATGGTTACTTATCTTTTATGTTTATTGTTTTTTAGGATGGATTGTTGAATCTACTATAGTTTCTGTAAGAACAAAAAAGCTTGTAAATAGAGGATTTTTAAGATTACCTATGCTTCCTATTTATGGTTCAGGTGCTGTAATGATGCTTTTTGTATCATTGCCAATTAAAGATAAACCTATAGCTATTTACTTTGCTGGAATGATTGCAGCTACTGTTCTTGAATATATAACTGCAGTTCTTATGGAAAATATTTTTAAAATAAAATATTGGGATTATACAGAAGATAAATTTAATTTTCAAGGACGTATATGTTTAGAAAGCTCTTTATTTTGGGGGGTACTCTCTGTAGTACTTACCCTATTTATACACAAACCTATTGAAAAGTTTGTACTTAACCTTAGTATGACTAGCATTTATATTATTACTTTTATAATTAGTTGTTTTTTTATTTTAGATTTAATATCATCTACTCGTAAAGCTTTAGATATGAATAAACTTTTAAGCTTTATTGAAAAAATTAAATCTGAAAAAGAAATTATTAAAGTTCAAATTCAAAATAAGAGTAAGGATATTGAAGCTTTAACAGAAAAATTAGAGAGTTTAAACAAGGATTATCAAAAACTAACATTAAAATTTAAAGGGAATTATACAAATTTATTTATAAAATATCCTCGTTCAAAATCCTTACAATTTGGAGATACTTTTAAAAATTTAAAAGATAAGTATAAAGAGCGTACTAAAAGATAAAAAAAGGTTGGACAACCTTCCCAACCTTTTTATTATAAAACGAAACTTATTCACTAGGAGTTTTTATCTCCTACTGAATTTAGCTGAGTTAATCTAGGGTCATGTCCGTTGTTAGCTCCCTGTTATATAGAACAAGGGAGTGTTACAACGGCTAGACATCAGATAAAATTTCCTTTAGCTTTTCTACTAAAATCTTCATTTCTTCATCAGTTCCAATAGTTATTCTAACAAATTTATTTATTCTATCTTTATTGAAAAATCTAACTAAAACTCCTTTATCCTTTAAACTCTCATATATATACTTTCCATCATAGTTTTTATGCGTAGCAAAAATAAAATTAGCTTTTGAATCTAAAACCTCAAAGCCTAACTCTTTTAACTCTTTTACAGTATTTTCTCTTGTTTTAATTATTTTATTTCTTGTTTCTTCAAAATACTCTACATCTTTAATAGCTTCCTTTGCTGCTGCAAGAGCACATCTATCCACTGTATAAGAATTTATACTATTCTTAACTCTATCTAATCCTTCAATAAGTTCCTTATCTCCAAGTGCAAAACCAACTCTTGCTCCTGCTAAAGATCTAGATTTTGAAAATGTTTGTACAACTAAAAGATTTTTATATTTCTTTATAAATTTAACCATACTTTCTCCACCAAAATCTATATAAGCTTCATCTATAATTACTACACTATCTTTATTAGCTTCAACTAATTCTTTTAACTTGTTTATATCTATATATTTTGCTGTTGGTGCATTTGGATTTGGAAGTATTACTCCTCCATTTTCTTTTTTTAATTCTTCAAGAGGAATATTAAAATCTTTATCTAGTGGTACCATTTCATAGTCTAAGTTAAAAAATTCTGCATAAACTGGATAAAAGCTATAACTTATATCTGGAAATAAAATCTTTCTATCCTTTGAAAAGAAAGTCATAAAAGAAAATGCAAGTACTTCATCTGATCCATTGCCTATAAATACATTTTCTGAATTTAAATTATAATATTTTGCGATAGCCTCTCTTAACTCTATACAAGTTGGCTCTGGATAAAGCTTTAAGTCCCCATTTACTGCTTCTTTCATTGCTTCTAATACCTTTGGTGATGGTTCATAAGGATTTTCATTAGTATTTAACTTTACATACTTTTTATCTCTTGGTTGCTCACCTGGTACATAAGCTTCTATATTCTTTACTGTATCATTCCAATATTTACTCATGCTTACCTCCCCAATTTTATATAAACTTTCTATATATTATAACACATGTAAATTTTTAATAGAATAACCATAAAGTATTATAGCCCTTAAAATTGTTTGAAATAACTTATGTCTTAATGAGCAATATATTAAGGTAGTATTCTATTTCATGATAATAAGAATACTATACATTTACCTTCTTCACTTGCTTTATTAAAAATACACTTTACTACTTTAAAGTTTTCCCATATATAATTGAAGAATTCTTCTTCTGTATCTTGTCCACATACAACTGGATATATACCTTCTTCTACCATCGCTTCTAAAGAAAATCTACTTCTAAATTCTTCTTCATTAAGTTTTTTAAGTTCTTCATTGGATATACTTACTTCCTCTTTTGTATAGTAGGTTAATGGTCCACACCCTAGATCTTCATTATTTATAGGTATTCCACCTAGCACAACCATAGAAAGCGGATCATTATCATCTCTTCCTCCTAGTTCTCCTGTTAATGTAAAATGAATAGCATGCCACGCTTTATCAATGTCTACAACATTATCCATATCATCATATATAAATTCACTTGAAGATATTTCTCCACTTTTAAGTTTATTTATTTCCTCTTCATTTGCTATTTTATAAAATCCTATCATACCCATAAAATTTACCATTCCCCTTCTTTAAAAACCTTTTTCTTTTAATTTTTTTATTAAATCAACATAAAACTCACATACATCGAAGCCAGGTAAATTTTTTCTTGTTAAATCTATTACATCACCATGAGATATGCCCTTTTTCTCTGGTATTATAAGACCTAAATAATTTCCCCACTTTGCTGATTCTATTGATACTAGTCCATCATTTTCACCATCAAATATTTTACATAATATATAACATATATTTAATGGAAAATCTGCACTTAGAGGCCCTTTCATTTTAGACATAACACTTTGATATAATACCCCTTCTGCATCCTTAACCTTTTCGTTAAATTCCTTACACCTAGTTGCCCTAAGGTCATTTACTCCACTTAAAAAGTCTGGATCTTTATCCCCTAACTTTGTAAACACTGCATTATATTTTTTATGAACATAATTTATAAAAGATTTTGGTAGTTTATCTAATAAATAATCTACAAATTTACATCCTCTATGAGGAGTATTAATTGTTGTTAATGAAG
>JAFADP010000054.1 GCA_023424785.1 Bacillota bacterium | reverse complement strand
AATAGATGAAGCTTCCCCTAAGAAATAACCGGCTCTTATTTTTGCAACTATAGATGAAACATTAAGTATTGGGAATTCAGGTAATGAAAATAAATCATCTAACTGATAAGCAAATTCATCCCAAACTGATGTATAGCCACAATCTGCCACTATTGCTTTTACATTAGAAGGTATTTCTTCACCAGAAGTCATTAATACTGTGGCAGCCCCCATAGAAACTCCATGAAGTACTATTTCAGCATTAGGATTTTCATTTAATATATAATTTATCCATGAGATAATATCTAATCTATCATCCCATCCCATTCCTATATAATTTCCTTCACTTAACCCATGAGATCTTAAGTCAGGAATAAGTACATTATAACCCATATCATAATATTTCTTAGCATAACTACTCATATTTAAGCCTTCACTTGTATAGCCATGAACAGTTACAACCCATTTGTTTGATGGATTTTCATTTTTCACTACATAGCTATGAAGCTTTAAATTATCCGAAGAAGTAATATACTCATCACTATGATTTGATTTAGATAATAACCATTCTTTATCTTCATCTAATACTTGTCCACTTGTTGCCTCAGCTTCTTCTGGTGTTCCAAATACAATATCTTTTGGTGTATCTGGATTTAAAGCTAAGTTATAAAAGTAATTTCCTACAAACCCTAGAGAAATTACTATAATAATTGTAATAATCCCTAAGGATATTCCTAAAAGTTTCTTTTTTCTCATTATTAGTCTCCTTTATGTATTTAAAAAATCAAATACTTTGAAAATCAAAATTGTTATTGAGTTATTTTATCATATTTTTTAAAATATAAACAAGTAAATAAAAGGTAATAACAGTATAAATATATGATAAAAAATTAACATATGAATATTTAATTTTTTGGTAAAAAATAATTTTGACTATAACGAAAAAATATATATAATAAAAGAAGTGATTTTTTTTGTAGAATATAATACGGGGTGACATAAATTAAATGGAAGATAAAAATAAACTTCAAGAAGAAATAATGAAGGCTGATAATAAAAGTGTTGAAAAAATGTGGAAAAATATAGATGAAGATTGTACTTTAAAAGTTTTCTTAGAAAAAATGACTAAAGATGAATTAGTTAAAATAGCTAAGAAATATTCAGTTAGAGGGATTACAACATTAAAGAAAGCAGATGCTGTTGAAAAGATGGTTACTGTAGTATTAGAGAACGCTAAAGTTGCTTTAGAGTTAATGGAAGAAAGTTCTTTAAGATATATAGAAGAATTACTTAAGGTGAACGGACTAAAAAAATATGAATGTAATGAAATGATTTATATTAATTATTTAAGAAATAGAGGTTTAGCCTTTTCTGGAGTAAAAAATGATGAAGCATTTGTAGTTATGCCAGAGGAATTAAAGAGCATAATTAGTGCACAGTTAAATAAAGATTTAAAGAGTAAAGCAAGATTAAATGAAGAAATAATAAAAGCTATTTCAGGAATGGTTTATTATTATGGTATTTGTAAAATTGATTTTATTAAATCTAATATAAAAAATATATTTGGAACAAGCCTTGATGAAGCATATATAAATACATTAATAGCAAATGGAGAAGAGCTTGGATATGATTATGTTATTGATGGAGATATGCTTTATAATATAGATGTAGAAGATACAGAAAAAATATTAAAGCTTCAAGAAGAATGTAAAAATGATTACTATAAATTTGATAAGAAATCACTAGTGAAAGCAGGTAAAGTTGATTTCGTTGAAGATAATAAACAAGGAGCTAAATTAGAGAAGGTACTTGGTGAGTTGTTTGTTATTGATAAAAATATATTAAAAGAAGAAATGGATGGCTTTATAGTTGCTATAAAAAATGAAGTAGAGAAGTCAGAAGCTATAGATATATTTTTACAAGCATATGAGATACAGTCAGAAGAAGAAAGAAAAATCTTTGTATATGAATTAGAACTTTTTGCAAAAAGTATTAGAAAGTGGTCTTTAAAAGGATATACTGAAGATGAAATAGAAAAAGCAAATGCTAGGGTTGTTAATGAAGTTAAAATAGGTAGAAATGATCCATGCATATGTGGTAGTGGTAAAAAATATAAAAAGTGTTGTGGATAAATCAATTATAATAAAAAAGGAATGTTTAATTACATTCCTTTTTTCATGAATAATAAATTGCTAATAATCTAAAAAAATTAAAGTTAATTTAAAAAAATAATTATTTGTTAATTAAATGGTAACCTAAGTTAAAAAAACGCAATTTAAACTAACTAGAAGTGAAACTATTACAACTAATAATTAGTAAAAGTATAGAATAATTAAATATTTTGTAAAGGTAAACATCGTGATTTTGACGTCATAAAATATATTAGACACAAGAAAATGATATTAAAAATATATTTGTGAGGTGAATCGAAATGTTTAGTGCAATAATAATGTTACTAGGTGCTTCTATACTCATGATAATTTCTGTAAAATTATTTGTAAAACAAATGAATTTAATTAATAAAGGTGTAAAGAAAAAGGCAAAGGTTATAGAGTTACAGTCTTTCAGTTATATAACTTATGGAAGTGAAAGAAATAAAATATATAATGTAGATATAAATCCTGTTTTAGAAATTGATTTAGGAGATGAAAAATTAAGAATTGATTATCACGACTATGATGAAATGTTAGATTTGAATGAAGGAGATGAAGTAGAACTTATTTACCCAGAAGGAAATATAAAAAACATAACTAGATATTCAAAATATGAATTACTTAAAAAGTCAATTTCTTTTGGAATAATATCATTTATAATCATGGTAATTGCTATAAGTTTGATAGTAATATAGTTTTATAAAATAGGAGGAGAGTATTTTATATCTCCTCTTATTTATTTGTAATAAACAATATTAGTAAGTTACAAATGATAAATAATTTCAAATTATACTGGATAAAAGGTGTTAATCTATTTTATAATAATAATATATTTTTATTTTTTTGGGAGAGTGAAACAAATGATACGTAAAGAGTCTGAGGACGTTTTAAATATGCTACTAGTTAAATTATTTAATGATATTTTAAAGATTGAAGCAGCAGCTATAAAGCAAGGTGAATTTAGTGATTTATCTGTTACAGAAAATCATATTATAGAAGCTATTGGTAAGGATAGAGAGATGACTATGACAGAGGTAGCAAAAGATTTAGAGATTACGGTAGGAACATTAACTACTGCTATAAATAGATTAATAAAAAAAGAGTATGTTGAGAGAAGAAGAATAGAAGAAGATAGAAGAGTAGTTTTAATAAAATTAACAAACAAAGGTGAAAAGGCATTTGATAGCCATGCACAGTTCCATGATGATATGATAAAAAGTATTATTCAAGAGCTTCCGGAGACAGAGGAGACTGTACTTATAGCATCATTAAAGAGAATGACTAACTTTTTTGAAGAAAAATATAATCTTCTTGGTTAGTTTAATTTATCTAAAGACTTTATTTTGCCAAAATATTTAAATATTTAAATTAAAGGGGTATGGAAAGGAATAGTATGAGAATGACTTATAGTTCAAGTATGGAGGTTGCTAAAATTGCTACACAAATGGCAATATCCACAAGAGAAGAGGAAGAACAGTTAAAGGATTTATATAAAAAGTTAGGAATATTAGTTACAGCAGTTAATATAGGTGGTAATATTAATGAATCTACATCTAAGATATTAGAACGTGCTCTAGTAGCTGCCAAAAGAAGTAATGTCATAAGAGATGAACATTTACATGAGGGTGGAGTTATTGGAGCAACTCGAGATGCATTAATGCAAATTAGAGAAAGAGCTAGTGGACAAAATGTTGGAGGAAAAGTTGGAATAGCTAGAAAAGGGCAGCACGTGAGTGTTTGTATATTTTTAAGTGTAGGCCTTTTACATTTAGATGAGGTTGTAATTGGAATTGGACATAGAGCTGTACCAGAATAATATAGTAGGTTAGTATAGATATAGTTTTATACTAATCTATTTTTTTATAAAAACAAAATGGAATAAAATTAAAATATTTACAATATATTCAAAATGTGATAACATAAAAAATAATAATTTAATAAAATAACTCAATTTTTAGTAACAAAAACATAAATAAATAATATTATGATTGAATAAAAGAAAAAATGTTAAATTTTTTTACTATTATGAAATGTAGAATAGTAGAGGAAAGTTTGAGTTATTTTAAGTTTAGGAGGATGGAAATATGGTAGGAAAGAAAAAACTAACACTAATTTTAAGCGGAATTTTAATTGTTGCAGGATTAGTTTCTTGTGCTAAAACAAGTTCATCAAATGAAAATGAAAAAACAAGGGATGTAAGTAAGAATTCAAATGAAGTTAAAGAGATGTATACAATTGGAATAAATCAATTAGTTCAACATGATGCGTTAGATGCTTCAAGAGAGGGATTTATAGAAGGATTGAAGGAAAAAGGCTTTGAGGAAGGAAAGAATCTAAAGATTGATTATCAAAATGCACAAGGAGATATAGCAATTGCTAAAACTATTTCAGATCAATTTGTTACATCTAAGGTGGATATGATATTTGCTATAGCTACATCAAGTCTTCAAGCATCTTATAATGCTACAAAAGATATTCCTATAGTTTTTACTGCAGTTACAGATCCTATTGGTGCAGGAGTAGCCGAAAGTTGGGAAAGTTCAGGTACAAATGTTACAGGAACTTCAGATATGGTTTCTATGGAAAAGCAATTAAGTTTATTAACAACATTAGTTCCAGATATAAAAACATTAGGAGTAATATATAATTCATCAGAAGCTAATTCATTAGCTCAAGTTCAAGAACTTAAGAAAGAAGCAGAGAAAAATGCAATAGATATTAAGGAGATATCTGTTACAACTGTTAATGAAATAAATCAAAATTTAAATGCAGCAATAGGTTCAATAGATGCTTTATATGCACCTACAGATAATACAGTAGCTTCAGCATATGATTTAGTGGGAAATATTTGTGTTAATAAGAATATTCCTATATTGTGTGGTGAAGAAGCTGGAGTATCTAAAGGTGGACTTTGTTCTATTGGGATAGACTATTTTAAGTTAGGAAAAGAAGCAGGATATAAAGCAGCAGAAATTTTAAATGGAACAAAACCAAGTGATATTGAAATAAGTACTTTAAGTGATATGTCTATTACTATTAATACAGATGTAGCAGAAAAGTTAAATATAACAATTCCAGAAGATATTGATACAAAAGCTAATAAAGTAACTGGAGGGGTTCAATAGTGGAAGTAATACTTAATGCTTTAGAACAGGGGTTACTATTTGCATTAGTAGCAATGGGAGTTTATATAACATATAAGATATTAGACTTTCCTGACCTTTCTGTTGATGGAACATTTCCATTAGGAGCGTCAATTTCAGCGGCTATGTTAGTTCGTGGAATAAATCCATGGGTTACTATATTAGTAGCTACTTTAGGTGGTGCATGTGCTGGTGCTATAACTGGATTTTTACATGTAAAACTAAAAATAAGTAATTTAATGTCAGGTATATTAGTTATGATGGGATTATACTCAATAAATTTGAGAATAATGGGAAAATCAAATATACCATTATTTAATACTAATCATATTTTTAAAAATCCTGCTATTAATTCAATATTTATTATTTTAGCTATAGTAATTTTAGTGAAGGTAGTATTAGATTTATTTTTAAAAACAAAAACTGGATTTTTATTAGTTGCAGTTGGTGATAATGAGCAGGTTGTATCATCATTAGGAGTAAATAAGAATATAGTTAAGGTTTTAGGATTATCCATAAGTAATGCATTAGTAGCATTATCTGGTGCATTAACAGCACAAAATCAAGGATTTTCAGATATTACAATGGGAACAGGTATTGTTGTAATGGGATTAGCAGCGGTAATAATAGGAACATCTATATTTGGCAAATTATCTATGATAAAGGTTACAACTTTATCTGTATTTGGTGCAATAATATATAAATTAGTTGTAGCAATAGCATTATGGATGAAATTAAATCCAAATGATTTAAAGATATTAACAGCTATATTGGTTGCTATAGCATTAGCATCAAATGGTAATTTGTTTAAAAAGAATAAAAGAAAAAAAGTAAATGACAATAATGGTGAGGGTGGTGAAGGAAATGCTGAAGATTCAAGGACTATGCAAAGTATTTAATCCTAACACCATAAATGAGAATAAGGTTTTTGATAACTTTAGTATAGAAGTAAAAAAAGGAGAGTTTATAACTATAATAGGATCAAATGGTGCAGGTAAATCAACTTTATTAAATCTAATTAGTGGTAATATAGCTATAGATTCTGGAATGATATTATTGGATGGAAGAGATGTATCATTCAAAGAGGAGTATATTAGAGCTAAAGAAATTGGACGAGTTTATCAAAATCCATCAGTAGGTGTATCTCCGAATATGACTATTTTAGAAAATTTGGCTTTAGCAGATAATAAGGGTAAAACTTATGGGCTTTCTTTTGGAATTAATAAAAAGCGAATTTCATATTATAAGGATTTGCTTCTTAAACTTGATTTAGGTCTTGAAAATAAACTTTATAATAAAGTAACACTATTATCAGGAGGACAACGTCAAGCTTTAACTCTTATGATGGCAGTAATGTCAGATCCAAAACTTTTATTACTGGATGAGCATACAGCTGCATTAGATCCTAAGACATCAGCTAAGATAATGGAGATTACGCAAGAAGTTATAAAAGAAAATAATATTACTACATTAATGGTAACTCATAATATGAAACACGCATTGGAATGTGGTAATAGATTGCTTATGATGCATGAAGGAAAAGTTCTTTTTGACATTAAAGGAAAAGATAAGCGAGAATTGACAACAGAAAAGTTAATGGAGATGTTTAGTAAGGCTAATGTTATTGATGAAGTAAGTGATAGAAGTTTATTAACATCATTAGCATAGTATAATTAGTAAAAAAAAGATTGAAGTTTTAAATTATGCCAAATTTATAGGCACATTTAAGTTTCAATCTTTTTTTTGTTGTATAGAAAAATAGTTAATAAGAAAATATAAAATAGAAAAGGAGGAAAGTTTGTTATTAATATAACAAAAGAGGGGGTGGGTTAATAAAAACACAAATTAGTCGAATTAAAATATAAACAGAAAAAATAAATACTGGAAATTTGAAAAATGTCAAAAAAATATAAAAAATGCTGAAAATGTTATCATAATTGAAAAGACAGGGATTTAGAAGTTGTTGGAAATAGGGGTTAAAAATAAAATAAAAAAACTTTTAAAAAAAGTTTGACAAAAAATAAACAAACGAGTACAATAAGGGTGTGGACAAGTTAAAGAATTAACAATCAAAATAAAAACTTAACAAAGTCCCTGGAAATTAAGATATCAATGAAAATTATTATAAATATTGATTATTTAGGAGGATGTAATAAATGAAAGTTACAAACGCTCAAGAATTAACAGCAAGAATTAAACAATTAAGAGAAGCTCAAAAGAAATTCGCTACTTACACTCAAGAACAAGTAGATGAAATCTTCAGACAAGCGGCTTTAGCAGCTAACCACAACAGAATTAAGTTAGCTAAATTAGCTGTAGAAGAAACTGGAATGGGTATAGTTGAAGATAAAGTTGTAAAGAACAACTTTGCTGCTGAATATATATATAACCAATATAAGAATATGAAAACTTGTGGAGTTTTAGAAGAAGATAAAACAAGTGGAATCACTAAGGTAGCAGAACCAATCGGTGTTATAT
>JAFADP010000147.1 GCA_023424785.1 Bacillota bacterium | reverse complement strand
TATAGTTGATACTTCACCATATCTAATTACATCTGTATCAGAAAATGTTCCATCTCCCTCAAATACTTTTGGTGCATAAATTGAATACTTTTCAGATAGTTTTTTTAATATACTGTTTAAGCTTTCACTTATAGTTTTATAACCCATTACTACACTCCCTTATAAAAAAATAAATTAACATGGCATGTTTGTTAATTTTTTCACTTTTAAATCGTCATCATCACTATTAATACCTCGATTTATTGTCTATAATTATAGTCTAATAAAAATTAAAATACTGTGATAAATATCACGTTTTTAAAAAATTTATTTTTGTTTTAACTAATTTTATCTTTTATACACCTTAGCAAAATAAAGTAAAAATCATACATTATTATTATTACTCTTAAAATAGGTGATTAAAATCAGTTTATATGAAGGTATTAATGTAAAGCATCTTAAATGTTTAGGTCATGGATACCAAGGTAAGGTATATAAAATCGATTCAGAAAAATGTATTAAAGTCTTTAAAAAACAAAGTGAGTGTATTGATGAAATAGAAACTTTAGTTATGGCCCAAAATAATAAAAATTTTCCAAAGCTATATTCTTTTGGCTATAAGTATATTATTAGAGAGCTTGTAAATGGAATTGAATTAGACAAATATTTATTAAACCATCCTTTTACTACTGAAATTGCAGAAAAGCTTTTAGAATTATATGAAGCTATGGAAAGAGTTGGTTATACACGATTAGATGTAGCATTGTTTCATATTTTTATAACACCTAATAATGAATTTAAACTTATAGATACTGCAAGACTTATGAAAAAGAAAAGTATATATCCATCAATAATTATTAAAGAATTAAATAAACTTGGATATAAAGATGACTTTTTAAATTATGTTAAAGAAAAAAGACCAGAGTTATATAAAAAATGGAGTGTTTCATAGAAGTAAAGCAATTTTAATAAGGAGATTTTATGAGATTTGTAGTTTTTGGAGACTCTAAAGGGAAGAATAACGGTATAAATAAAAAAGTACTACACTCATTAATGAAATCATGTAGTAAACTTAATCCTGAGCCAGAATTTATTGTAGTATGTGGAGATAGTGTAGCTGGTAGCAAATATGAAGAAGTATTATATAAACAGCTATGTGACTTTAAAGGTATAATAGAAAAATACCATGGCAAGAAAACAATATTTCCTGTAGTAGGAAATCATGAAGTTAATATTGCTCCACAAGATGATAGATATGAAAAAATATTAAATGCTTTTTATAATAGTGTTATTCCCGATATAAACTGTTTAGATGAATATAATAAAAGTGTTTATTACATGGATTTTAATAATACGAGACTTATAATGCTTAACTCTTTTCACTGTGGAGAAATTCATAAAATAAGTAGGGAACAACTTAATTGGCTAGAACAAATTACTAATAATTGTAGCAAAAATAAACTTCTTTTTGTTCATTCACCTGCTTTTCCTACTGGATCTCACTATGGTCATTGTCTTGATTTATATCCACATTATAGAGATAGATTTTGGAATACAGTTGAAAAATGTAATATTAATATAGTATTTTGTGGTCATGAACATAACTATTCTAGAAGATTAATAAAAACTTCATATAACCCTAAAGGAATTTATCAAATAATTACTGGTGGTGGTGGTGAAAAACTCCGTAATAAATATGTAAGTAAAGAAGGAGTTGTTGTAGCACCTATTGCCTTATATCACTATTTAATAGTAGATATAGATTATAGTTCAATAAATATATGTGCCATAACTCCTAAAGGTAAAATATTAGATAAATTTAGTATAGATATATAAAAAAGGAGTTTTATCACTCCTTTTTTAACTACTATACTTGACTAATTAATACTTTTTCCCATTCATATAGTTCATCTTTATAGTTTAGTTTATGTTGAATTTCATTTTTTAAAATATTTATTTCTTCCTTAGAAAGAATTTTAAACACTTCTTTAAATTCATTATCATAAAAACACTCTTTTAATACTTCTTTTAAGTCACTTAAGCTATGAACATTTTCCTTTAAAATTATTAATTTATCCCTTAAGTATCTACACTCATTCATTTCATCTATAATTTTTATTAAAGCTTTATTATCTATAGATATACCATCTTTAAAGTACTCTTCCTCTTCTAATACTTCATATTGTCTTGGTGGAATTAAACATCTTAATAAGTCTATTTCTTTATAGTGATAAAGCTCACTTATAAATTCATCTATAAATAAAACAAAATAATTATAATACTGTTCTTCTTTTAAGTTTAATTTACTTAGTAAGCTGTTTAAGCTATTCTTTAGGATAATTTTTATTTTCTCATCATCTTTATTAAGGATATTTTTAATATCTTTTAAATCTATCTCTTTAATATCTAATTCTAAAATATCCTTATGTAATAATTCACATACAATAGCATTTCTTAAAATTATCTTAGTTATATTCATAATAAGAATATTAAAATCTTTATTATATCCTCTTAATACTTCTTCTATTATGTTTATATTAAATTTCTCTAAAAACTTATTTTCTATATTAAAATTTTTAATATATTCATAAATTAAATCTATTCCTTGAAGGTTTTCTATTGTATTTAAAAGAGGATAATCTAGCGTTATTACATTATACTGAGCATTAAATTCTACATCATATTTTGCAAAAAAACCTTCTATACCTTCTAATATTGTACTTTCATAACATTCATTATTTATATATATAAAATTCTCTTTTATATTATTATATAAATTTTTAGCTATTATAATTTTATATTTCTTTCTTTCTAACCCTTTGTAAAACTCTTCTTTTATATTATTAGCAACTATTATTTCTTTACTATTATTGCTATTTTCCTTTAAGCAATATATTATAGAACCTAATATCCTTTCTACAGTAGTACTTGGAACTGAAGTACTATCTCCCATTGTATATTTTTCTACTCTTTCTCCTAATAAATCTAAAATATTATTATTCATAACTTTCATCTTCCCCAAAGTTAATATTATTGTCTTTTAGCTTTCTACAATATACTTCTAATTCATCTCCACTCCTAATTCCTAACCCTTTTCTTATATTTCTACAATATAAATCTAAAAAAGTACCTTCTAAGTATTCTAATGATCCTTCACACTCTCCATCAAAATATTTTTTCATTAAACTAAGTAACTCATCATCACTAAGTTCATCTAAACATTCATTTTTAAACATATAAAAAATACTTTGAAGTCCTTCTAAAGTTTCAACATAGTTGTATTGATAAATATATGGAGAATCACAAAACTCATAAATTATTTTAGGAAGAATTCCGCCTTTAAACTCTATTCTTTCCTCTTCTATTAAATTTTCCTTCCTACTCTCTAATAACTTATTAACATCTTTTTCTGTAAGAACTACACCATACTTTTTAGAAAAGTCATTACACTTTATAATACTTTTAACATCCTCTTCTCTTCTTGCAATAAATAGTGACTGAATTAACTTATTATCCATTATTTAATCACTCCTAATTTAAGTATATAATTATATATATACCTCTCACCATTTACATACAAGACTTGAAAAATTGTCAATTTTATGGTAATATAGATGTATAAAAGAGGCCATATTTTTTAATATGACCTCTTTTTTAGTAGTTTAATAATATGTTTCCTTAACTCAATTAAAATTCTAAACTAATTAATATTGATTTCCATACCATCATATGCAAACTGTATACCACTGTATTTACTTTCTAATTTTAAATAATCATTATATGATTTTCCCCAATCTTCTTCTAGGTGAGTGATTATAACTTTTGCTATATTGTATTCTCTTTTTATATTTTGAATTTCATCTAAACTAAATAACTCCTCTATAAGTGGATTATTATTTTTCAAAATAAAACCATCCTTAAGAACATCACCTACAATAGTGTTTCCAATTATCAATACATCTGCATTTTTAAATATTTTATTATTTGGGAATGGTTTTACATCACAAGGAGCATATATTACTTTTTTATCATTTTTTTCAAAAACAAATATAGTTGCATGATTTACTTTTATAAAATGTATCTTTATACCATCTATAAATATAGATTTATTGATGCTCTCCCTTTTAATTAAATTCCTGGTTTTTTCATAATAATCTAAATAGCTACCAAACTTAAATTGTATAGAATTTATATCAGACATTACATGTTCCATTGCATATACTTTTATTGGATTATTACATTCTTTCCCTTCTGAAACCTCAAGCCAATTTAATTTAAGTTGTTCAAAAACTCTCATACCAAGAGTGTGATCTGGATCAACATGACTAAATAATACTATATTAATATTTTTAATATTTGAATAGTTAATTGCATGTACAATATCTTCAGGAGTATCAACTAATAGACTTATATCCTCTAAAAATAAGCTACACCCATATCTTGAAAAAGGTTTGCCTTTACTTCTTGCTTCATTGCAAATCTTACATTGGCACAATGGTCTAGGTATTGCAACACATCCTCCACTCCCAATTATCTTAAAATTCATATATATTCACCTTCTATTTACACAATAGTTAATCTATATATTAATTATACATGAATAAATGTAATATAATAGCATTATTTACCAATTGTATATAATTTATACTTGAACTATTTGAAATGTATAATTACTATATCTGTTTATATAAAAAACAGGTGCATTTAGACTTAGCCTATTAAATAATAGAACTTTCTATCTAAACATACCTGTTTTTTCTTATATTTAAAAATCAGGCTATATTTTAAATAAATGTTGAAAATAGATATTTTTAGATATTTAGGTTATAATATAGATATATTAATGTTTTTGAGGTTGTATAATGTCAAGTATAAAGTCTATATTAACAGATATACAAACATTGCTATTAAATCAAGTAGATATATTTCAAACTATATACAGTGGTTTAAATGGTTAATAATCTTTGAAAATTATAATAGAAAATAATTATGCAATTGTTATATAATGCGAAGTAAGCGTTTAAGGGGGAATTGTAACAGTTGATAAAGTATTAGAAAACTTTACAAAATATTAGATAAAAATTATAAAGTTTGGAATAATGGTTTTAGGAGGTGAGATTTTTGAAATATTATTCAATAGGAGAATTTGCTAAAGCTATTGGAAAAACTACAAAAACTCTAAGAAATTGGGATAAAAATGGGAAGTTAAAACCAGTTAGAGTTGAAGATACTGGATATAGGTATTA
>JAFADP010000143.1 GCA_023424785.1 Bacillota bacterium | reverse complement strand
CCATATCATAATTGTCAAGGGCTTCTTTTAAAGATATAAAGCTGCTAGTTAACTTATATAAATTAAGAGCTTCAGAATTGTTATTATCTTCACTAATGCCCATATTAAATGAATTAAGAGCATCTTCGTAGTTTTCATCTTTTAGGAGTTCTTTACCTTCTTTTACTGCTTCTATGCTAGTTTCTTTTAAGGAAACCTTGGAACTGTTTACATTATTGCATGAAATAAGTGTAGTAATTATAGCAGTTATTATTATAGCAGAAGCTATTTTGTTTTTTCTAATCATATGTATCCTCCAATATAATAAATAATATATATTATACCAAAAACATACCTCTTTTTACCATATATATCTTTATTTTCATTATCAAAGTAATAAAAAAATAAATAATTGGTTAAAATTTTTTAGAAAAGTTTATAATAGAAATAT
The DNA here is from genome assembly GCA_023424785.1 of Bacillota bacterium. Lineage (GTDB taxonomy): Bacteria > Bacillota > Clostridia > Clostridiales > Clostridiaceae > Clostridium. The sequence goes on along the minus strand of JAFADP010000143.1, from coordinate 8,058 downwards.
AATGATGTTAAGTATATTAATTCTATTAAAGTTAAAAAATATGATATAATACAAATAAAGTTAAATTTATGTTAGAGTAGGAGTTGGAGTATAATGGAAGTGATTTGCAAAGAAATTAATAATAAAAAGTATATTAAATTAAATGGAAACTTAGATGGACTTTCTAGCAATGAAGTTACAAATAAAATACTAGAAGAAATAAAAGATGATAGTGAAATAATTATTGATATGGAGAACTGTCCATATGTATCAAGTGCAGGATTAAGAACTCTTCTTACAGTAGGAAAGAGTATAAAAATGAAAAATGGTCGTATGAGTATTATTAACTTAGTAGATGAAGTTAAAGACATTATGGATGTGACTGGATTTGCCAATATATTTAAGAGCTTTGAAAGGTAATTTTATTTACATATTGAGAGAAAGGTATGGGTAAGAGCAATGATAAGATTAGATGGTTTTCCAACACATAAACATAATGAAATATCATATAGAATGGGAAGGTTATTACCTTTTGGTGCAACTATTGTTCCAGGTGGAGTGAACTTTTCCATTTTTTCAAAACATGCAAAAAGCTGCGAATTAGTGCTATTTAATAAAGGAGAAAAAGAACCCTTTGAAATAATACCATTTCCTGATGAGTTTAGGATAGGTGATGTATTTGCTATGACAGTTTTTAATATTAATTATGAAACTGTTGAATATGGATATAGAATGGATGGTAAATTTGAGCCTAAAGATGGATTTTGGTTTAATAAGGAAAAAATATTATTAGATCCTTATGCAAAAGCTATTTCAGGAAGAGAGGTATGGGGACAAAATCCTGATTATAATAATAAGTTTCAGCATAGAGGACGTATTATTTATGATGATTATGATTGGGAAGGAGATAAACCTCTAGAAACTCCTATGGAAGATTTAATTATATATGAACTTCATGTTAGAAGTTTTACAAAGCATCCTTCAAGTGAGGTTAAACATCCAGGAACTTTTACTTCTCTTTCTAGTAAAATACCTTATTTAAAGGAGCTTGGAATAAATTGTGTAGAACTTTTACCTGTATTTGAATTTGATGAATTTGAAAACTCTAGAATAATAAATGGAAAGAAATTATATAATTATTGGGGTTATAGTACAGTAGGATTTTTTGCCCCAAAGGCAGGATATGCAGCTTATGGAAAATATAATATGGAAGTTGATGAGTTTAAAAATACTATTAAACTCTTTCATAAAAATGGAATAGAAGTTATTCTTGATGTTGTATTTAATCATACAGCAGAAGGAAATGAAAGGGGGCCTTACATATCCTTTAGAGGGATAGATAATAAAACATATTATTTACTAACACCTGATGGATATTACCATAATTTTAGTGGTTGTGGAAATACATTAAACTGTAATAATGCAATTGTTAGAAATACTATTTTAGACTGTTTAAGATACTGGGTATCAGAATATCATATTGATGGATTTAGATTTGACTTAGCTTCAATACTTTCAAGAGATCAAAATGGATATCCTATGAGTAACCCACCATTACTTGAAGTTCTTGCTCATGATGCAATTTTAGGTAAAACTAAGCTTATTGCAGAAGCTTGGGATGCAAGTGGATTATATCAAGTAGGTAATTTCCCATCTTGGGGGCGTTGGGCAGAATGGAATGGTAAGTATAGAGATTCTATAAGGAAATTTTTAAAAGGTGATGGATATGAAGCTCAAAATGTTATAAAAAGAATTGAAGGATCTGAAGACTTATATGGAGGAAGAGGTTCTAATGCTTCTATAAACTTTATAACTTGCCATGATGGTTTTACTCTTTATGACTTAGTTTCTTATAATGATAAACACAATTTAGATAATGGTGAAAATAATAATGATGGATGTAATGATAATTATAGCTGGAATTGTGGAGTAGAAGGAGATACAGATAATAAAGAGGTAATATCTTTAAGAAAGAGACAAATTAAAAATGCTATTACTATGTTGTTAGTGAGTAGAGGAATACCAATGATCTTATCTGGAGATGAATTTTGTAATACACAGTATGGTAATAATAATGCTTATTGTCAGGACAATGAAATATCATGGCTTGATTGGAGTAGAATAGAAAAATATAGAGATATTCATGAATACTTTAAAAAAATAATTGCTTTTAGAAAAAGACATCCTGTTTTTAGAAATTTCTCTTATGATAAGGGATATAATAAATTAGGATATACTGAAGTTTCATGGCATAGTGAAACTCCTTGGAAATTAGATAGTGTAGATAATACATTATATTTTGGAGTAATGTTTGTAGAAGAGAAGGAGAAATATAATACAAAAGAAGATTCTTTCATATATATAGCTATGAATATGCATTGGGAGGATCATATATTTCAATTACCTACTCTTCCAATAGGTAAAAGGTGGTATCTTTTTGAGAATACTAATTTGGAATATGTAAGTGATAAAGAACACTTGTTAGAAAATCAAGAAAGAATTATTGTTTCTCAAAGAAGCATTATAATAGTTGTTGGCAGATAATAATGTATATTATTTTTAGGGAGGGATTTTATGAAGTGGTTAAGAAAAGAAGCTACTCTTGAAAATTTAAACTCTATGATTGATTTTGTTCTCAAAAATGCTGAAAATGATGTACAGTTAAGTAAAAAGAAAGCTATGGAAATAAGATTGATTTGTGAGGAGTTATTAATAAACATTATAAGCTATTCTTATCCAAAAGAAAAAGGAGATATAATTGCAATATATGAGTTTAATGATAATTGTATTACATTAAGTTTATGTGATTATGGAATAAAGTTTAATCCAGTAGAAGAGCATATAGAACCTGATTTGTCACGAGATATTATGGATATTGATGTTGGAGGACTTGGAATATTAATTGTAAAAAAAGTATCAGATTATATTAATTATGAGAGAGTAGATAATATGAATATATTAACTGTAAAAAAGTATTGTTGTTAATATTTTAATTTAAGAAGGGGTATAACAGTTGAATTATTTTATTAATATATTCAGTGATAAAAGAAAAATAAAGTTTTTTTTAGCCCTTATTATAGTAAGTATTACTTTATCTATTATATATAAGGAAGCTTTAATAGTATTACCTTTTTTATTAGATATAGAAATATTAAATTCAATAACACCTATAATGGGGCTGTTCTTTGGAACTATAGGTGCTATTACTATTTCTGTTGGCAATTTTATAGCAGATATATTCTTAGGTGATACAAGATATAGTATTGCTATTGTAAGTTTATTTATACATTTTTTTTATGGTTATATACCATATAAGTTATGGTATATTTTATGGAATAATAATAAGAGCAGTATTCCTAGCTTAGAAAATATAAAAATGATTATTAAGTATATTTTTATAATTTTTATTACATCTTTAATAATTGTTTTTATGGAAGTATTAATATATAGGTATGTACTAGGTGAATATATAAGTTTAAATTTTATTTTAAGACTTTTATTTACTTCATTTAATTTACCTATAATAGCTGGAATACCTATTGTTATAATATGTTCTGTAATAAAGGGTAAGAGGAAATTTTCTACTAGAGAAAGAGTTACTATGACTTCTATAGTTTTAGGAAGTATTTGTACAATTTTCACTTCATTTGTAACATACTTTATATTAAGTATGACAAATATTAATGAAGAAGAGGTGTGCCATTCAACTTACGTTATTACATTAATAGTTGCTTACTTTGTTTTAGCTATAATAATATTGCTTTTATATTTTATAGAAAGTAATATTACAATTCCACTACAAAACTTATTTAATGCTGTAAAAATGTCCTCTAATGTTAGTAATAAAAATGATTTGAGCAAAATAAAGGAAATATGTTCTTCAATAAGGTGTAAAAATGAAATAGAAGAAATTGCAAGAGAATTTTGTAATATGATAGATAAGCAAGAAAGTTATTATAAAAACATTTCAGAAATTGCAAAAGAAAAGGAAAGAGAAGCAGCAGAATTAAATCTTGCTAGCAAAATTCAAAAATCTATTTTACCAAGAAAGTTACCAGATTTTCCTTATAAGAATAGCTTTGATATATATGCAAAAATGAGTGCAGCACAAGGTGTTGGAGGAGATTTTTATGATTTCTTTTTAGTAAATGACTATAAATTATGCTTTATAGTTGCAGATGTATCAGGAAAAGGAGTTCCTGCAGCCTTATTTATGATGAGGGCTAAGAATATTATTAAAAATTGTTTTTTAGTTTATTCAGATATTTTACATGTAATGAATGAAATAAATAAAAAGCTAGAATATAATAATGAAACATGTATGTTTGTAACAGCATTTTTAGCTATTGTAGACTTAAATAGTGGAGTATTAACATATGTTAATGCAGGACACAACCCTCCTTTAATAAGAAAGGAAAATGGTGAGTTTACATACTTAAAGACAAAAACTAACTGCATATTAGCAATAGATCCAAAAGCTAAATTTCAAAAGCAAGAAATTCAATTACACAAGGATGATGTGATTTTTGTATATACAGATGGGATAATAGAGGCCACAAACAGAAATGGAGAGTTTTATGGTTCTAATAGATTAATAGATACCTTAAATGAAAAGTATGATGGAAATTTAGAAGAGGTAATTCCAGCTATAAGAGAAAGTGTAGATGAGTTCTGTGAAAATGAGCCTCAAAGTGATGATATAACTATGCTAATGTTTAAGTGGAATAAAAATAACTAAATATAAAAAATTTACTGAAAATTTCAACAAAACTATAATAAAAAACTTATGTAGTGCATATATATATAACATAAACAGTGCTTGAGAGCGCAAGAAAAAGTATTGTTTAATAATTTCTCCAAACACATTATTATACTCCATAACACATATAAGGATGCTAACTATCCCCCAAGTTAGTATCCTATTTTTGTGTAAAAAAGAAATAAAAAATATTAAACAAAATATAATAAAAATATAGTAAAATATATTAAAAAGAAATAATTTAAGGAGGATGCTATGAAAAGAACTGATTATCTTAAATGGGATGAATATTTTATGGGAGTTGCACTACTTTCTGCTCAAAGAAGTAAAGATACAAGTACTCAAGTAGGAGCATGCATAGTAAATGAAGATAATAAAATATTATCTGTAGGATATAATGGAATGCCTATTGGATGCAATGATGATGATATGCCTTGGGAAAGAGAGGGAGCTCCTCTTGAAACTAAATATTTATATGTATGTCATGCAGAATTAAATGCTATATTAAATAATGACAGCGGTTCTCTTAAGGGAACTATTATATATGTTACATTATTCCCTTGTAATGAATGTACAAAAGCTATAATTCAAAGTGGAATTAAAGAAATAGTATATTTAAGTGATAAGTATTCACATACAGATGAAGTAAAAGCATCTAAGAGGATGTTAGATATGACAGGTGTTAAATATAGACAATATACTTGTGGAGAAAAGAGTATAGAATTAAAACTATAAATTTTACATATTTTAATTATAAAGAGATGGCATTAAAAAATTACGCCATCTCTTTATAATAATATTTATTAAGGGGGATTAATATAATGAAAATATTAAAAAAAAGTATTGGGATGATATTTGCAGTATTATTTATTAGTGGACTTTTATTTATTACTACTGATATTAATGTTTATGGAGCTACTATTACAGAAGGAAATATATATGTAAGTACAAAAGAAGTATCAGATGTAAGTGATGAAGATTATTTTCAAACACTTGAAGAAGCAAGTGAGTATTTTCGTAAAGAAATGGTTAATAGATCAAGTACAATTAGTATTTCAATAAGTATGAATTATTATAATAATATTGTGGAAGATTTATTTAGTTTAGCTACTGGTTATAGTGATGACTTTACTTCTAGCGAAGGAGATTATTTAAAAGCTCATTTGTTAGGGTATAGTGGAAATATTTATAGCTCATCTAAAGGGTGTACAATTGTTTTAAATATGAATTATTTATCTACAAAAGATGAAGAATATAAGGTTAATTCTGAAGTAAAAAGAGTTTTAGATGAGTTAAATGTATATGATAAAGATGATTATACTAAGGTTAAAGCAGTTCATGATTATATTGTAAAAAATATAAATTATGATTATACATTTTCAAATCATTCAGCTTATAATGCTATTGTTGATAAAAGTACAGTTTGTCAAGGATTTGCTTCATTAACATATAAAATGTTAAGGGAATTAGGATTAGGTGTAAGATATATTTCAGGTACAGGTAATGGTGGGGCTCATGCTTGGAATATAGTAAAACTTAATAATAAATGGTACAACCTTGATAATACTTGGGATGAAAATATTTCAAATGATGATTATATAAGTTATGAATACTTTTTAAAACCATCTAATGATTTTGAAGATCATAATAGAGATGAAGAATATAATACAAGTGAATTTAATGAACAGTATCCTATGGCAACTTCACCTTATTTAGGAATAATAAGTTTTACTTCGGACAAGTCTTCACCACAAGTAGCTGGAACTAGTGTTAATTTAAGTGTTAACGCAGTAGGTGAAGGTGTATTACAGTATAAATTTTTAATACGAGATAATGATAAAGGAACTTGGTACAAGCTTAGAGATTTTTCAACTTCAAATAAAATTACTTGGAATGCAAATAGTGTTGGAAATAAAACTTTATATGTAGATGTTAAAGATAAAAATGGAAATGTAGTAAGAAAAGAATTGAATTTTGTAGTTAAAAATAAAGATACACAATTAAAAATAAATAGTTTTACTACAGATAAAGCATCTCCTCAAGTAAGTGGAACAAAAGTCACATTAAAGGCAGATGCCATAGGTAATGGTGCATTACAATATAAGTTTTTAATAAGAGATAATGACAAGGGAACATGGTATAAATTAAGGGATTTTGCACCTTTAAATACATTTATTTGGACACCAGGTGCAAAAGGAAATAAGACCCTATATGTAGATGTTAAGGATTCTACAGGAAAGGTTGTAAGAAAAGAGTTAAGTTTTATAGTTAAATAGAAATATGTAAGAAAAGTATAGTTTATAAAATATTCATATAACATAAATAATCTGGTTATACTAACATCAAATAAGTTAATTGTTATATAAAGTATAATTAAGGAGGCTATGAATAATGAAGAGAAAAACTATTTTTTCCATAGTTCTTATTTATTTTTGTTTATTTCTAGTTGGATGTAGTTGTAGTGATGGTGAAAAAATTAATGAACAAGAATTTTCTCTAAAGAACCAAAATACAGTAGAGAATTATTTAGAATTTAAATTTATTGGAGCAACTGCAAGTAATAAGGTTGCTCCAACTTCTCCTATTGATAGTGCTAATTTTTATGAACCTAAGGTAGAAGAAAATGTATATATAAAAGCTGATTTAAATGTAAAAAATTTGGGTAAAGAAGAAAAATACATAGAAGATTTAATAAAAGGTAAATTTATTGTTAATGGTAGAGAGTATGAAGCCTTTGCTATTATTGAAGAAGAAAATGGATCTAACTTTAAAGAAGGAAAAGAGTTTTCTTTAGGAGAAGCTCAAGAAGAAATAATATCATTTTTAGCAGAAGTTCCCCAAATAGATTTAAATAATGAAGTTAAGCTTGTATTAGATATAAATGGGGAAATATACACAAATGAATTTACTATAATAGTTGAATAGGAATAATATGAGATTTATACAAAATTAATTAATATTAAGAAGGTGTTGCAAAAGGCAACACCTTTTTAGTATATTATTTAAATAAATTAGTAAGTTCTATTACTTTTTGAATATCTCCATCAATTTTAAGCTTCCTAGTAGTAAATGCCCATACGCCATCAAGTTTTCCAGCAATAAGTTTTAAAAAATTATCTTTTGAAATAGTAACTAAAGCATCTCTATCATTATAGTTATAAGGCATAATAGTTGCGGTTCCATTAAGTATTTCTATATAGAATACTCCGTCTTCTTTTAAGTTAATTTCTATAGCTATTTTATCTTTTATAGAACTAAGATCTTTTCCCTTAAAGTTATCTCTAACTACTTTTAAAACCTCATCCATAACATGTCCTCCT
>JAFADP010000111.1 GCA_023424785.1 Bacillota bacterium | reverse complement strand
TCATATTCCTCTAGCTTATCTAATATTTTATTTAAATTACTTGAGGTATCCTTTATTTTAATTGAGTTTATTTCTGTAACCTCCGCACCCATCTCTCTAAGCTTTTCTTTTAAATTAGATGATTGATTTCTAGATCTTGTTACACAAATATTTGTTCCAAATAAAGGTTTATTTTCATACCATGCTAAGTCCTCATTTAAAGTTACAACCTCACCAACTACAATAATACATGGAGATTTAAGCTTTGCTTCATTTACCTTCTTCTCTATATTTTCTAAAGTTCCAATAACCTTCTTTTGCTTTGAAGATGTTCCTCTCATAACTACTGCTGTTGGAGTTGTCTTATCCTTTCCATTAGTAATTAGTTTTTCTACTATCTTTCCTAAATTAGATAACCCCATCATAAATACAAGAGTGCCTTCCTCTTTTGATAATGCTTCAAAATTCACTTTACTCTCACTTGCAGACATACCAGTAACTATATGAAAGCTTTGTGCCATTCCCCTTTGAGTTATTGGAATTCCTGCATAATTTAAAACAGAAATAGGTGAAGTAACACCTGGTATAACCTCAAAATCAATATTTTCTTTTTTTAAAGCTAATACTTCTTCTCCTCCACGTCCAAAAACATAAGGGTCTCCCCCTTTTATTCTTCCAACTATATGTCCTTTTTTAGCAAGATTAACTAAATTTCTATTTATCTCTTCTTGAGTTTGATAGTGAGCCCCAGGCTCTTTTCCACAATAATATACTTCACAATCTTCATTTATATAATTTAAAATATTATTTGAAACTAATCTATCATATAAGACTGCGGTACATTTACTTAAAGCTTTAACTGCCTTTAAGGTTAATAACTCCTCATCGCCAGGACCTGTCCCTATAATAAATACCTTTCCCATAGCTAATTACCTATCCACTAGCTAAAATTTTTTTAGCTAGCTCCTTTCCTAATTCTATATTATCCTCTACTTTCCCGTATATATCCTTCTTAACTATTTTTCCACTCACCATATAAGTTCCAATCATATATAAATTATTACCTTCAAGCTTTGTATATGCTCCAATTAAGCTATGACAGTCTCCATTTAAGGCTTTCATAAAACTTCTTTCTGCCTCAACTTCAATTCTTGCATGTATATTATCAAGTTTATTAAAATAAGACTTATTAACTCCATCTTTTAAACATTCTATTCCTAAAGCACCTTGTCCTATAGCTGGTAAAAATATAGTCGGATCAAAATAATCTGTTATTATTTTTTCTTCTCCTAATCTTTTTAATCCTGCAGAAGCTAGTATTATTCCATCTAAGCCTTCATTGTTCATTTTTTGTAATCTAGTTTGCACATTTCCTCTAATAGGAACAATCTCTAAATCACTTCTTATAGACTTTAATAATGCCATTCTTCTTATACTACTAGTTCCTATTTTAGCACCTTTTTTTAATTCACTAAAAGGTATTCCCTCTCTTGAAATAAATGCATCTCTTACATCTTCTCTTTCTGGTATTGCAGTAATTTCAAATTCATCACCTAATAAAAAAGGAACATCCTTCATACTATGAACTGCTCCATCTGCTTTCTTTCTTAAAAGAGCATATTCTATTTCCTTCGTAAAGACACCTTTACCACCTATCTTATCTAATGTTACATCTAATCTTCTATCGCCTTCTGTAACTATAAGTAACTTTTTTGAGTCTATATTTTGAGATTTTTTAAGTAAATTCATTACTCTTTCTGCTTGAACTTGAGCTAATTTACTTTTTCTTGTTGCTATAACAAGCTCCATAAATTTCACCTCTTAACATCTACTTCTATTTCCTTATTAAATTTAAGAATTTTATATGAGTTATAATATTTTTCCCTCTTTTTACTCTATATATTCCAAAATAATTTTATAATTTCTTCTCCAACACCCTTTTTATAAAAGAAGTAGAATTCATCTGTACATATAAACTCTGCTACTTCCTTTTTCAACCTCGAATCTTCTATACTATTTCTAATTTTAGTAGTAAATCCTATAAAATCATCATACTTATTTAAAGTTTCCTTTAACTTATTAGCTAAAAAAACTGCACCTCTTGGATTACCACCTAAAGTATTCGCACCTATTATTGCATTATTACCATGAATTTGAGATGGTACTGCCCCCATCCCCTCTTTAAAAGAAGATGAATCAATATATATTTTAGATAATTCCTCACAATCTTTTTTTATAATATCTCTAACATTATTATCATCTATAGCAATGATTATAATATGTTTATCTTTTAAAAAATTCTTTTCATATGATTTATTTATTATTTTAACTCTATCCCCATTAAAAGGAATATTTTCCATATAATTTTCCTTAGTTAGTATTTCTATACTTGCTCCCTGTGCATAAAAATGTTTTGCCTTTATAATACCTGCTTTTCCAAGACCAATTATACCTATTCTTATTTTATTAGAAAATAAAGATATTAATGAATATTCTACTTCTTTCCTGCAAAGATCTTCATTATTATTCTTAGACATTCATCTTCACTTCCTTTTAGTGACTCTTCCTTTAAAACATCTATTGCTCTATTGATATATACATTAGAAGTACTTTTTATTAGAGTATTTACTAATTCATCATATCCTTTTTTTCTATTATGAGTATCAATTCTTCTAGAATTAATTTTATCTCCATAAGATTTTATTTCCTTTATACTTGATGATAATCCTCTAAGTTTAATCCATTGTTTATATTCATATAAATACTCATCAATTATATATCTATATTTATTCATTCGTTCTTTTCTTAAAATCTTATTCTCATCATCAATTTTGCTAATAGAATCTATATTATATAAACTTATTCCATCTAATTCATAAATTCTTGTATCTACATCTCGTGGAATTGCCATATCAAACATTAATAAATTTTCCTTATATAATGCCATATCATCTAAGCTTATTATTATTTCTGAAGATGATGTACATGAAACTATGCAATCCATATTTTTTATATAATTATTTTTATCATTAATATTAATTACATTAACTCCTATAATATCTTTTACCTTTTCTATATTTCTTACTGCTAAATAAATATTACTTATTTTATGGCTCTTTAGATATTTTACAACCCTTTTTCCAACTTCTCCATATCCTATAACCATAACATTTTTACATCCTTCATTAACAATTTTACTTGCAACAATTGATGCAGATGATACAGGAATTTCATAAAGCTTAGCTTCTCTTCTAAATCTCTTTCCACAAGTTAATGCTGTTTGAAAAAGTCTTCCTAACTCCTTAGCTGCCCCATTAATTTTTAATGACTTATCATAACTATCCTTTATTTGACCTAATATTTGATCTTCTCCTAATATTTTAGAATGATATCCACAAGCAACCTTAAATAAATGCCTATACACATCATTACCTTCTGATAAAAAAACATATTCCTTAAGGTAATTTTCTAATTCTAATACATTAAAAATCTTATCTAATACTCCATCACTACAACCTAAATCATTAAAATAAATTTCTGTTCTATTACAAGTACTTATAACTATAACTTCTTCAAAATATTCTAAAAGCTTTTTTATACTATTCTCATTTTTATTTACTCCAAGAGCAAACTTTTCTCTTATGTGAATCGAACAATCCTTTTTTAACCCTATTAATTTTATCATTCTTTTACCACAGACCTTTTATAATATATGATATATTTTATATTACTTTATGTAATTATAAAAGAGTAGATTTGACTAATCAATGAGCTCTTATTTATATTAATTAAATACGTATAGTTTTTCTATTAATGTAAATAATATATTTATTAATAAAGGAGGATTATTTATGAGAATACCTAATCATATAGGAGTAATACCTGATGGTAATAGAAGATTTGCTGTATCTCATGGTATGACTAAAGACAAAGGTTATAACCTAGGAATAACCCCTGGACTATTATTATTTAAACAATGTGAAAAACTAGGTATAAAAGAAATTACTTTTTATGGATTTACTACAGATAATACAAAAAGACCTTCATATCAAAAAGAAGCATTTATTGATGCATGTATAAAATCAGTAAAGTTAATAACAAAAGAAAATGCTGAAATATTAGTTATAGGTAATACTAACTCCCCTTGTTTTCCACAGGAACTTTTAGAATTTACTACTCCAAAAAAATTTGGAACAGGTAAAACAAGAGTTAACTTTTTAATTAATTATGGCTGGGAATGGGACTTAAACATGATTGAAGGAAGACAAACAAGAAAAAGCTTAATGTCTAATATACATTCAAACAATATATCTAGAATTGATTTAATAATAAGATGGGGAGGTAGACGCAGATTAAGTGGTTTTTTACCAATACAATCTGTATACTCAGATTTCTACATAATAGATGACCTATGGCCAGATTATAAACCAGAACACCTAGAAAATGCTCTAGAATGGTATAATACTCAAGATATAACCCTTGGTGGATAAATTATTTATTGCAACAAAAAAGGTGGCAGGATTTATTGACTTACTCTTCCATAAGCAAGCTCTAAGTCAAATGTAATTAAATCTACTCACCTTTTTTAAATTAAATAAAATTATTTTTCTAAGATAAATTTATTTATAATATGTGCAACTCCATCTTCTTCATTGCTTTTTGTTATGTAGTTTGCAATTTCTTTTACTTCTTTTGTTCCGTTTTCCATTGCAACTCCTAATCCTGCATATTCTAGCATTGATAGGTCATTGTTTGCATCACCTACTGCAATAACTTCTTTTTCTGTAATTCCTAAATGTTCTGATAAGGCTTTAAGTCCAACCCCTTTACTAGATTCTTTATTAACAAACTCTAAGAAAAATGGTGCACTTCTAACAACTGTATACTTGTCATATAGTTCTTGAGGTAATCTTTTTATACCTTCTTCTAGTACTTCTGGCTCATCAATGTACATAATTTTTATTATATCTTCTTCATTCTTTATAACTGAAATTGGTTCAACTGTTGCAGTTATTCCATTCATATCAGCTTCATATTGAGTATACTTATTTAACTTTGGAGTTATTAAACCTCTTTCAGCTGAAAAAGCATGAATATTTAATCCTAATTCTCTTGCTATTTCATAAGTGTAAATATAGTCTTCTCCCTTTAAAGCATTTTCACATATGATTTTTTTACTCTTAGTTTCTTGAACTAAAGAACCATTATAACTTAATACATATTGATCTTCTTCAACTAATCCTATTTCATCTAAATATTTATAAAGTCCCTCTATTGGTCTTCCTGATGCTAATACAACTTTTACTCCCATATCCTTAGCTTCTCTTAAAGCTTTCATTGTTGCAGGAGTTATTTCCTTCTTTTCATTTAAAAGTGTTCCATCCATATCAAGTGCAATTACCTTGTACATTACTTATTAATCCTCCGTAATCAAAATATTATATTTATTATAACATATCTTTTTTTATACTTAAATTTTCTAACAATTTTATTTGTAACTAAATTATTTTTATTTCATAGAATATATTAACTATAGTATACAGAGGTAAAAAAAATGATTGAATCACTTTTATTAGTGGCATCCATATGCCTAGATGCATTTTTTGCTAGCATAGCCTATGGTACTAACAAAATTAAGATCCCCTTTATATCATCATTTATAATAAGTTCAGTAGGTGCAATAATACTTGGAATCTCTCTATTCTTTGGAGGATTTATTAAGAAGTTTATACCTGGGGATTATGCTATATTTTTAAGTTTTACTATTTTGCTTATTATAGGTATATATAGATTATTTGAAAGCTTATTTAAAACATTTATACAAAAGAGAAAGTCTTCAGACAAACCCCTTAAATTTAAACTATTTGATATGAACTTTGTGCTTCAAATATATGCTGATGAAACTATTGCAGACTTTGATAAATCAAAGGTTCTTTCCCCTAAAGAAGCTCTTTATCTATCCATAGCTTTATCATTTGATAGTTTAGCAGTTGGATTTGGTAGTAGCTTGAGCGGTGGAGGATATATAGAAACTATTATACTATGCCTTGTATTAGGAATAATATGTATTACATTAGGTTACATTATAGGAAAAAAGGTAGTAGAAAAGACAAACTTAAATCTTTCATGGATATCAGGTTTTATATTAATACTATTAGCCTTTTTAAAATTAAAATAGGGATACTCAAGTTAAATGAGCATCCCTATTTTATATTTCAAACTCTTCAATTTCTATAGTGTACTTTCCACATTCTCTACACACTATAATACTTACTATGTAACTATTATCAACCTTACCTTCTCTCTCAAGTCTAACGAATGAAGTTCCTTCTTCTTCAATTTTTAAAGAATTAGTTACATAATTACCCTCCTTAGTGTAAATGTAAAAATGATACTCTAAAAAAGGAAATGGCTTTTTCTTATCTTTATCACGACAATATTCACAAGGGAAATTATAATATGCCTTTTCAAAATCTAGTTCTATATCCTTTAATAAATTTAAAATAAAATCTTCATCTATATTATTTATTGGATTTTCTTCATCATTAAAAAAAGCATCTAAATTTTCTTCATTTAACATGTATTCTCTATCTTCAAACTTAAAATTCATAAAATCATCCTTTCATTATTAAATTCATAATTAAATTATAAGATTTATAAAAGAAAAAAGAAACCCAAAAGTTTTCACTTTTGAG
>JAFADP010000091.1 GCA_023424785.1 Bacillota bacterium | reverse complement strand
AGTTAATTCCAAGTTCTAAGCATGTTCTTATAACTTTTTCTGCTTCTTTATTATTTAATTTGTTCATTCTCATACATCCAAGTCCAATAGCAGATGTATTAATTTTTCCATTTCCAATATTAATATTTTTCATATGTTTCCCCCTAAAAAAGTACTTATTATACATATTATATCACCATCTTTACAACTATTAAATCGTTATCACAATGTTTGTTAACACTATACATTATAATATATAATATAAATATACTTTTTAACTATAAAAGGGGGCGCTAATATGAGAGGAAATTATCATACACATACTTATCGTTGTGGTCATGCACAAGGAAGTGAAGAAGATTTTGTTATAGAAGCTATTAATAAAAATATTTCTGTATTAGGCTTTAGTGACCATGGACCATTTTATGATAATAGATACGGGTTAAGAATGGATTTTAGTGAGCTTGAGGATTATATTAAAACAATAGATAACTTAAAAATTAAGTACAAAGACAAAATAACTATTAAATGTGGAGTAGAAATTGAATATGATCCAAGAGAACATAAATTTTATAATGAATTATTAGATGAATATAAATTGGATTATATGCTTTTAGGTCAACACTATTTTATGAGCAATAATGGTGAAATGAAGAAT
Source organism: Bacillota bacterium (assembly GCA_023424785.1). GTDB lineage: Bacteria > Bacillota > Clostridia > Clostridiales > Clostridiaceae > Clostridium. The sequence continues at coordinate 11,978 of JAFADP010000091.1, read as the reverse complement.
ATATATGAAATAAAACATACTTCAGAATATATTAGCTATGCTAACTCCATAATAAATGCTATGGATTCTGGATTCTTTAAAATAATAGGACATCCAGATATATTTTTTGTTAATGATTTTTTATGGGATGATAATTGTGAAGAGGCATGTAAAATTATTATTAATGGTGCTAAAGAAAGAGATTTTATATTAGAATTTAATGCAAATGGTCTAAGAAGAGGAAAAGCTCTATTTAAAGATGGTGAAAGATATTCTTATCCTCACTATAAGTTTTTTGAATTTGTTAAAGAAAGTAAAGTTAAGGTTATTATTAATTCAGATTGTCATAATCCAGTACAATTATGGGATGAATATATGGACAAAGCTTATGAACTATGTAATGAATTAAATATTGTAGATAAAATATTTTAATAAAAAAATGTGTTGCAGACTTTATGCAACACATTTTTTATTGTGTGAGTTTATATATTAAATATCTCCATTAGTTGTAGATGAAGAGTTTGAATTATTATTATACTCTTCAGTAGCCTCTTGTGCTTGTCTTACACCTTTATTGCATTTTGGATTAGATAATAAGCATTGTCTTCCACAACCTGTACAAGTTAACTTTGATAAAAAACTGGATAAATCACTATCACTTGCACTTTCATCATCTGATGTAATAGATTCATTATCATCCTTTTGAGAAGGATTAATACTTTCTCCATTTGAAGAGCCACTACTGTTGCCTCCTCTTTTAGGGAAGTCTCCATTACTATTCATGTCAGGTGGTTCTGGAGGTATATTACTATCTGAACTTTCATCTCCAAACATATTATTAAAGTCTCTATGGCCTTTAGTATTATTAGTATCGGAATTATAAAAAGCCATATTACTACCATTATTTGAAACATATTTAGATATTGGTATATATAAAGCAATTATAATTGCGAAAGTTAATGTTAATTTTAATACAAGCTTTTTATTAATAATAATATTTTTGAAAGAATTAATTAAGTAATCTAAATGTATACCTATGTGAATACATATTAAAGCTAAAGATAAATTTGCACTGAAAGTATGAATTGTAGTTATAACTGACAAATTAGTTACTGTTATAGAAGTTAAAATATATCTTGAAATTAATATTCCAGTAATTATTAATACTAATAAACTAATAAAAGTAAATACGTTTAAATAAAACATTACTTTAGCTCTTTTATTTAAATTCTTATTTTTTAAATTACTTCCAATAGACTTAATCCATTTTTTATTAAGTAATAAATGAATAATAACTACTAATCCTATAGTAATGCCGAAAATTTCATGGAATACAAGTCCTGTAAGTTTTAAATTCATAAGTAATATAAATATTATTAACATAAATATATCAAGTATTATTTTTTTCATATTACTTGCCCCCTTAAAAAGTTTTATCTTATGTTTTAATTATATATGATAAACCTTAAATAAATCTTAAAATACACTTTAAAATTAAAAGATGTTGCAAAATTTATGCAACATCTTTTACTAATTATATTATTTTTTCTTTCTCTTATATGCTATAGTACCAATTCCAGCAGATGCAGCACTTAATAATGAAAGTAATGTTGTTCCAATAACTTGTCCAGTTTTTACTGAGTTACCTTTACTACTTGTATTACTTAAACTAGAATTATTATTTCTAGTTGATGTATTAGCATTACTATTGTGATTACTATTAGTAGTATTAGTAGTATTACTATTACTATTGTTATGAGTATTACCACTATTATTAGAATTATTATTATCTTTAGGTTTATCCTCTTCTAATGCCTTTAATAATATTTCTTTAATTTCGTCTATTGAAGAATATGCATTATCTTCACTACCAATTACACTTACTCCAGAAAGCTCTTTTTTAACCTTATCTTTTCCTTCAACCTCTACTTCAACTATATTAGTATTTGCAAGAATATTAAGCTTTACCTTATCTTTTTGTAATACTATAATTGGATTGTCTACATCACTTCTATCAATATTAAATGTAGCACCTAATTCTGTAGCTAACTCTTGAATATTACCAAATAACTTTGAGGTAGCTTCATTTAAGTTAAGTCTTAGTTTTTCTGAAATATATTGTGAAATTTCTGTGTTATCTACAGTTCCTCTTAACTTATCAACTCCATATGGTGCATATACTCCTAGATAAACATCTCCACCAGTATGTCCTCCAGTTGTATAACCAAGTTTAGCTCTACCAGCCATAACCATATTTATTTTTCCTTCTTTAGCAAGTTCTATTTCTTCACTACTTATATTGTTATATCCATAATACTGAGTTATTAATGAAGATATTTCTGTATTACTTTTGTTTTCTATTAACTTAGTAAATCTTTCTGCACTTAAGCTAAAGTCTTTTAATTGCATTACTGAATCTTCAAAAGTTAAATCATCATATCCTACAGTAGTTTCTTCATTTCCTATACTAAATCCACTATTTGCATGGTCTGTAGTAACAACTACTATAGTATCCTCTCTATCTTTTGCATAGTTAACTGCAACTTCAACAGCATTATCAAATGCTATAATATCACCAATTGTTCCAGAAGGATCATTAGCATGAGCTGCCCAGTCTATTTTACTTCCTTCTACCATTAAAAAGAATCCTTTATCATTATTATCAAGTACATCAATAGCCTTTTCAGTCATCTCAGCTAAAGAAGGTTGTTCTTCATTATTAAGAGTTTGTCTATCAAAATCATAATCTAAGTCAGATTCTGCAAATAATCCCCATAACTTATCTGAAGTACTGTTATTCATTTCTTCTTTAGTTGTTACATAATCATAACCTAATTCTTTAATATTATTAGTTAAATCTTTTCCATCATTTCTTTTTCCACCGCCTGTACTTTCATAGAATTTAGTTCCTCCCCCTAGAACTACTTCCATGCCTTGATACATTTCTTGTTTCATTATAGAATTATAATCTGATCTAGTTACACTATGAGATGTAAAAGCTCCAGGTGTAGCATGCATAATTTCACAAGTAGATATTATACCAGTAGATAGTCCACTAAGTTCCGCTGCCTCTAAAATTGTAGCTTTTGGAATATTATTTGTATCTAAGCCTACAACTCCTGGATTAGTTTTATATCCAGAAGAAAGAGCTGTTCCAGCTGGTGCAGAATCTGTTATTGGACCATTAGCCCATGCGGTTTTTGCAAATCCTGTTCTTATTTCATCCATTTGAAGCTTATCATTTCCTAAAACTCCATCTTGAATATCATTATAATATTTTGATGCAGTTAATACACTATCGCTCATACCATCTGCTATAAGATAAATAACATTTTTTATTTTGTTTTCTTCTGCGTTAACAGATACAGGAGTACTTATATTAGATAAAATCATTCCTGATAATAAAGTTAAAGTTGTATAACATGCTACCTTTTTAATTGTTCTTCTTGAAAGCATTAATTTTTACCTCCTGCACTACTAACATTTTCTTTTAATGAAGCTACTATATCTATAAGCTCTTGTGGTATATAAAATTTTCCTTTTATATATGGCATTACTGTTTTAAGTTCTTTTTCTTCTCCATTTAATTTATAGTTATTACTATATAATTCTAATTCAATGGTATTTCCAAGTCTTTCTACTATAACCTTTGGAGCGTACTTAACTGAAGTATCCATACTTATTGTAGTGCCTTCAATTTGCGAAAGTTTTTCTTGCCCATCTTGATATATTTTATCAGTATAGTTTAATAACAACTCTTCTCCAAATAATACATTTTGCATATATTTATTAACTTCTGTATTATCAACAACACCTTCTAAAAGATTTACTCCTTCTGGTGCATATACTCCAAGATATACTTGTTCTCCTGTATGTCCTCCAGTTGTATAGCCAATACCATATCTGCTTGCTATAACTTCTCTTATTCCAACTTCTCTTCCCTCTCCAACTTCACCTTTAACTATTTGAAGTTCTTCAGAAGTTAGTTCTATATTATAATTTTCTAAAGCAAGCTGACGTATTTCCTCATCACTTTTTCCTGAAATTAGCGAATTAAATCTTTCTTCTGTAATCTTAGCATTCTTAAAATTATCTGTAGTCTCTTCAAAAGTTGCTTTATCATAAGATCCTATATTTTCATTATAATAACTACTTCCTATTGTTATACCACTATTGCCATGGTCAGTTGTTACAACAACTACAGTATTTCCATCTTCCTTTGCAAATTCAACAGCTTCTTTTACTGCTTCATCAAATGCTAATATTTCAGATACAATTCCATTTGTATTATTAGCATGTGCTGCCCAGTCAATTTTACTTCCTTCTACCATTAAAAAGAAACCATCTTCATCCTTATCTAAAACTTTAATAGCTTTATTTGTCATTTCTGCAAGAGTTGGCTCTTTACTATCCTTATCAGCTTCTCTATCATAATCATATTTTAAGTCAGCATCTGCAAAGCTTCCCCATAGTTTTGTGCCATCATAATTTTCAAGTTCAGATTTTGTTGTTATAAAATCAAAACCTTCTTCTTTTAGTTCTTCTAATCTATCATTATAATATGCATCAAATTCATCACTATTAACTTCAGAAGTAAACCCAGAAGGTTTATTAAATCCTCCACCTAAAACTACTTCTAAATCATTATTTATTATATTCTTTAATATTTGATTATAGTTTTTTCTATTGTCAGTATGAGCAGTAAAGTCTGCTGGAGTTGCATGAGTTATTTCTGATGTTGCAATAATTCCAGTAGCTTTTCCTATACTTTCTGCACCTTCTAATATTGATGCAAAAGGTGTATCATTTACTGATGTTCCAATATATTTATTATATGTTTTTTCTCCTACAGCATATACAGTACCACCTGGTGCAGAATCTGTTATAGGTCCTAATGACCAACTTGTTATGACGCTTCCAGTTGAGATTTCATCCATTGCAAGATCTTCACCTTTAACTTGTCTTGCTAAGGTAATACCTTCTGTACTCATTCCATCACCAATTAACATTATTACATTTTTAGCTTTTCCGCCTTCAGATGCTTCTGCAATTTTACTACTTTTATCTGAAAAACTTACTACAGCTAAACTTGCAGTTAATATAAGTGTACTTGCAATTATAGCTTTTATCCTTTTATTCATTAATAATTCCCCCTAAATGAAACTTCATGTTAATTATAAAATTTATTAATTAAGAGAATATTAAGAAAATGTTGGTAAATATTAATAAGAGGTTAAATGTATATTATATCTAAACAAATTGAAGATTATTAATATCTAATTTATAAATTACATCTTTTCTTTCTACAATTACATTAATTTTATCGCATAATTCATTATCATTAATTACCTTATGTAATAATTCTTTTGTAGGGTTCATGCAATATGCATTACCTACCATTTTAAGCATTGCATAATCTCCTCCAGTATCTCCATATGCATAACATTGACTTAAATCAGCGTTATACTTTTCTGCTAATTCTAAAATAGCCTTTCTTTTACTTTTACTATCCCACATAGGAATAACTTCTCCAGTATAAATGCCATTATTATCTTTAACGTATTCTGCTCCTCTAAAATCTGTTAATTCATATTTTTTAGACATTTCATGAACAAGCTCATATGGTGAACCAGATACTGCAATAGTTATATGGCCTTGCTCCTTATGCCACTTAATTCTATCTCTAGTAAAGGTATAAACTCTATCTCCTTTTTGTTCTACTACTCTTTTAGCTATATATTCAATTTGATCTTTCTTAAGTCCTTTAATAGCTTCCATATATACGTCTACCATTTTTTGAAGATATAAATCGTAATCTCCTTGTCTTTTATCCCACTTTGTAAATTCTGGTCTAACTTCGTTGTACCATCTTTCTCCACCTATAATTTCAAACTTAACAAGTTTCTTAAATACTTCTGTAATAAGTCCTTCTCTATATATTGTTCCATCTATATCAAAAAATGCTATGGTATTTTTACTCATAATTATTCCTCCTTAGTAATTACATAAAATTAATTATTAATCATTCTAATATATTATTTTAATTTGTCAATATAAACATATATAAATTCATGTTTTTTTATAATAAATATATTAGTAATCTATAAATTAATTTTTATAATAAGAAATGAATAAAAATAATAAAGATGGCCGTTAATTAAGTAATATTAGTTAACGACCACCTTTATTATAATAACTAAATATTAGTTGTTATTATATTGAGGTTCTTCTTGTTTTACATAATCAAGTCTTGATTCAAGTTGTTGTTGAACCCCTTCCATTGTTGTTGCAAGTTCATTAAACATTTGTTTTGCTTCTTGATTATCTGTATCTAATGAAAACGTCTTCATACTAGCTGCTAAAGTTTTAGCACCAGCTACTGCTGTTTCAAGTTTTGTTCCTGTTGGCATAAAACTTCCTCCTTTATATCTTTTTGATACACTTATATTGTTCTACGTAATTAGCTTAAATATTCTACTTTATATAATGTAATATATTCCTTATTTAGGGTAAATTTATTTATTTTAAAGTTATAATCTAATATGTTTATATAAACAAATAATTAAAAAATTAATACTTATTTTTTTATTTCTTATTAAATGAATTAAATTTCATTTTAATGGTTAAAGTAGATTAGTAAGCAATTTAATAAAAGAAAGGAGACTTTTTATGACTGCTATATCAAAAGTAAAACAAACATTAGCTACACTAAAAGGAGTTGAGTCAACTATAAAGATGTACTCAATTCAAGAACGTGATAAAGAAGCTAAGGATGTTTATAATGAGGCATGTAAAGAGATAAATAATATTAAAAAAGACTTAGAAAAGAGAATAGGCACTATGGAGTTTGAGGAGCCCCAATACAAAGGTAACTAAGTGAGGTGAATTATGGATACTTGGTTAATAATATTTTTTAAATCAATAATTTTATTTATTTTAACATTTATCATAAGTAGATATATTAAAAAGAAAACATTATCTAGAGCTACTATATTTGATTTTATTTCTTATATTATTATATCAATAACAATTGCTTTAATTTCATTAAATGTAGTTTCTAATATTTACTTTGGATTAATTATATTATTTGTATGGACAGTAATTCCTATTATGTTAGATTATGCTTCAATGAAAAGTAAAGTAGTTTATAATTTAATGCATGGTAAAGAAAGAGTTTTAGTCAAGAATGGTAAGATCATGGAAGATAACTTATTTAAAGTACGAATTACTGGGCAAGAATTTTTAGAAATAATGCGTACTAATAAAGCATTTAACTTAAATGATGTTGAATTTGCAGTTATGGAAACTAATGGTGAAGTTAATGTTGCTTTAAAAGCTGATAAAAAACCTGTAACGCCACATGATTTAGGTAAAAAAGTTGGCACTAAGGCTGAACCACAAATAGTTATTTTAGATGGAAATATTTTAAATGAAGGTTTAGCTGATGCTGGACTAAATAGAGAATGGCTTAAAACTCAATTAGAATTAAAAGGAGTTACTCTTGAAAATGTATTTGTTGGTCAAGTAGATTCTTCTGGTAGCTTATATGTTGATCTTTTTGATGATATGATACAAGTTCCTAAAGATGAAGTTAAAGAAATGCTTTATGCAAGTATTGAGAAAAGTGTTGCAGATCTTATGTCTTTTTCTTTAGATTGTGATAATGAAGAGGTAAAACAAATGTATTCACAAAATGCTGATAAATTAGAAAAAATATTAAAGAAATTAGAACCATATTTATTACGTTAGAAGGTGAACTAAATGTCAAATAAGAAAAAGAAAAAAATGACTACTACTCAGCAGAAGTATGATGAATTAGTAAATAAAATAGAACCTAAAAGACCTATTTTAAAAAATTGTATTAGAGCCTTTATTTCAGGTGGTACAATATGTACCATTGGTCAAATATTACAATGGATTTTTATAAAATATTTTAATTTTAGTCAAAAGGATTCAGTAGCTCCTACCTTAATAGTTCTAATATTTTTTGCTGCCTTATTTACGGGTTTAGGTATATTTGATCATCTTAGCCAATGGGCTGGATGTGGTACTGCTGTTCCTATAACAGGTTTTGCAAACTCCATAGCTTCTGCTTCAATTGAACATAAAAGTGAAGGTTATGTACTAGGGGTAGCAGGAAATATGTTCAGTTTAGCAGGAGCTGTTGTTGTTTATGGAACCTTCTCTGCTTTTATAGTTGCTACAATAAAATTAATAATTAAATGGTTAGGAGCGATGTAAATGATTAAGGGACATCAATCTTGGGTTTTTAAATCTAAACCTACAATTCTAGCTTCAGCAGCAGTTGGAGGCCCTTTTGAAGGTAATGGTGCTTTAGCTAATGACTTTGATATAATTCATGAAGATTTATGGATTGGTCAAGATAGTTATGAAAAAGCTGAAAAAACTTTACTTGAACACGCTTGCCAAAGAGCAATAGAAAAATCCAAGTTAAAAAAAGAAGATATTAATTTTTTTCTTAGTGGAGATTTAATGAATCAAATTATTTCTAGTAGTTTTACTGCAAGAACTTTAGGTATTCCATACTTAGGGATATTTGGAGCTTGTTCTAGTTCTATGGAAGGTTTATCATTAGCAGCCCAATTAATAGATAGTAATTGTGCTAAATACGTTGTAGCAGCTGCAAGTAGTCATAATGCTGCTGCTGAAAAGCAATTTAGATATCCTACTGAATATGGAGTACAAAGACCACCTACTGCTCAATGGACAGTAACAGGAGCTGGTGCTGCAGTTCTTGGCACTAGTGGGCATGGACCAAAAGTAACCTCTGCAACTATAGGAAGAGTTGTAGATATGGGAATTTCAGATCCTTATAATGTTGGAGCAGCTATGGCACCAGCAGCTGTAGATACAATAGAAGCTCATTTTAGAGATTTAAATATAGATGCTTCTTATTATGATCTTATTGCTACTGGTGACTTAGGAAAAGTAGGTCATGAGCTTGCTAATGCATTATTAGAAGAACACGGTATAGATATGCCAAGAGATATATTTACAGATTGTGGGCTTTTAATTTATAAAAAAGAACAGCCAAGTTTTTGTGGTGGCAGTGGATGTGGATGCTCTGCTACTGTAACTTATGGACACTTACTAAATCGTATGCGAAAAGGAGAACTAAAGAAAATATTAATTGTTGCAACTGGTGCTTTAATGTCCCCTATCTCCTTTCAACAAAAAGAAAGCATACCTAGTATTGCACATGCTGTTTCTATAGAAATGTAAAAAAAGAAGGTGTAATTTAATTTATGGAAAAATTTATTTTTGCATTTATAATAGGTGGCTTAATATGTGTTATTGGGCAACTTTTAATGGATACTTTGAAAATAACTCCAGCACATACAACTTGTACATTAGTAGTAATTGGTACTATTTTAGGAGGATTAGGATTATACGATCCTTTAGTGAAATTTGCAGGGGCTGGAGCATTTGTACCTATAAGTAGTTTTGGAAATACTCTTGTAAAATCAGCTATGGCAGGTGCTAAAGATTCAGGATTTCTAGGAATATTTACTGGTCTTTTAAAAGGAGTAAGTGGAGGTGTTTCTGCAGCAATAGTATTTGGATTTATTTTTGCAATTATATTTAAACCTAAAGGATAATAATTATACATAAAAAGAGCAAAGAAAACTTCCTTTGCTCTTATATTAATCATTAAGTTATACTAACAGATTTCTCCGCCTATTATTTTTACATCTTCATTGTATAATGTACAAGCTTCTATTGCTAGCTCTAATCCTTTTACTATTTCATCTAATGACATAAATGGTGTATTCTTTTTATCCTTAACTTGTGAAGTCATATAAGGTATATGTATAAATCCACCCTTCATATTAGGATACTTTTTATCTATCATGTATAAAATTCCGTACATAACATGATTACATACAAATGTGCCTGCTGTATTTGAAATAGTTGCAGGTATTTCATTTTCATTCATATGCTTTACCATTGCTTTTATAGGTAAATTGGAAAAATATGCTGCTTGTCCATCAGCTTCTATTACTTCATCTGTTGGTTGATTACCTTCATTATCTTTTATTCTAAAGTCATCTATATTTATAGCTACTCTTTCTGGTGTTATATCAAATCTTCCTCCAGCTTGTCCTATAGATATTACTATATCTGGTTTATGTATTTCTATAGCTTCTTCTATAGCTTTTACTGATTTTCTTCTAACTGTAGGTATAGTTAACTTTATAACTTCTGCTCCATTTATATTATCTTTTACTCTCTTTACTGCTTCCTCTGCAGGATTTACTGGTTCTCCTCCAAATGCATCAAAGCCTGTTAATAATATTTTCATATTACTTCCTCCTATAATAATTAAAATCCTAAAGTATACATTAATATTATATGTACTACTAGTAGTATTAAAGCAATTGGTGCTTGTGCTTTTATTACTGCATTCTTATCTTTAAGTTCAAGTAATGCTGCTGGTAGCATATTGAAGTTTGCAGCCATAGGCGTTAATAATGTACCACAATATCCTGCTGTTAATGCAAGAGTTCCACAAATTACTGGATCTCCTCCTTGAGCAAATACAAATGGTAACCCAATACCTACTGTTATTACTGAGAATGCTGCAAAGGCATTTCCCATTATTATAGTAAATAAAGCCATTCCTAAGCAGTAAGAAATAACACCAACTAATATATTTCCTTCTGGTACAATTCCAGAAATTATTGATGATATTTTATCTCCTACTCCTGCTGTTGTAAACAGTACTCCTAGTGATGCAAGTAATTGAGGTAATATTGTAAATACTCCCATAGCTTGATACATTCTATTACTATCTTCTAAGAACTCTTTTGGCTTAGCTTTTGTTATTATAAATGTTAAAATTAAACTTGCTACTGATGATATACCTATTGCTACAGTTCCTGATAGTGGAGTAAATGATGCAACAAGCATTGCAATTATTGCTATAGATAAAGAAGGAATAAATATTTTTAATCCTAATTTTTCAGCTTTTAATTCAGAAAAAGTTTGATCTAATTGTTTTAATGTTCCTATATTTATTTGTTTAGTTGCTGATAATACAGCTATAACAATTACTAAGAAACCTACTATTGTACTTGGTATGTATTTTCCAAAAATAAATATCATGGATAATATACCCCAAAATGCTGCTGTACCTATTCTAGTTTTATGGTTTTTATCCTTTAAAGTAAATACCATAGTAATACCCATATATAATCCTAAAAGTACATAAAACAATTCTAATAATATATCTGAAATTTGTGTAATATTCATTATTTTGTACCTCCTATGTTATTTTTTCTAGAAGCATACTTTCTCTTTAAATTTCTATCTAATAATATATTTTGAATTATCCAAATTGCTAATGCAATTATAGCTATTATTATAGCTGCCTTTGAAAGCTGTAGTGTATCTACATTAATTCCTAATCCTTCTAATGTAGAGGCTATTAATAATATACCTGGATTTGCTATAAATACATTTTGTGCAAAGAAATTTCCTATATTATCTGATGCAGCTGAATAAGACTTTATCTTATCTAAATCTTTTTCATCTAATTCTCCATATTTTGCAACTGATGCACCTTCTGCCATTGGACTTACTAATGGTCTAACAAATTGAGGATGTCCACCAAGTGTAACTCCCATTGCAATAGTTGCTTCTCTTATAAAAGTATATCCACTTAATAATACTCCAGTTGATAAGCCTTTTGCTTTTTTTATAAGCATTACTGCTTTTGCTTTTAAACCATATCTTTCACATAATCCTATTACTGGTATTGTAAGCATGAAAAGACATGTTGCTCTATTATTTATAAAACCTTCTCCTAATGAACTTAGAATTTCTCCTATACTCATATTAGCTACAAATCCGGTAGTTACACCAGCAGTTACTACTACTGCTATTGTATCTAACTTTAATGCAAAGCCAATAATTATAATTAATATTCCTATTAATTCCATGTTTTTCTCTCCTTTAGTTAATTGTTTAATTAATTA
>JAFADP010000069.1 GCA_023424785.1 Bacillota bacterium | reverse complement strand
CTCCAATTCCACATAATGGTTGTAGACCACCAAAGAGAAGAAGAGTCTAATATAGTGTAATAGGAGGTGTAATTTAATGGCAAGATATACTGGAGCTACATGCAGATTATGTAGAAGAGAAGGTATGAAACTATTCCTTAAAGGTGATAGATGTTTTACAGATAAATGTGCTTTTGTTAGAAGAAGTTATGCGCCAGGACAACATGGAGCAAACAAGAAAAAAATCTCAAACTACGGTGTTCAATTAAGAGAAAAACAAAAAGCAAGAAGAATATATGGCGTATTAGAAGGCCAATTCAGAACATATTATGAAAAAGCTGAGCATATTAAAGGCATAACAGGTGAAAACTTACTTAAATTATTAGAAATGAGACTTGATAACGTAGTTTATAGACTAGGATACGGTGCATCAAGAAATGAAGCTAGACAATTAGTTACTCATGGACATTTCTTAGTAAATGGTAAGAAGGTTGATATCTGTTCATACAATGTTTCAGTTAATGATGTAATTACTGTATGTGAAAAGAGCAGAAGTAGCGAAAAGTTCAAGACTTTTGCTGAAAACCCAAAAACTTTACCAAAATGGTTAGAAGCTAACGTAGATAACTATGAAGGAAAAGTTGTTGCAGTGCCATCAAGAGAAGATATAGATGTGCCTGTTAACGAAACACTTATTGTTGAGTTATACAGTAAATAATATATTTATATTTGTTAGAGAAATTTATCAATTTATATGCAAATATAGAATCAGTTGCCCTCATAATAAGGTTGCCATTTACAAAATAGGGAGGGTTTGTCAATGTTAGAAATCGAAAAGCCAATAATAGAATGTATGGAAGCTAATGAAGATGGTACTTATGGTAAGTACGTTGTTGAACCACTAGAAAGAGGATATGGTATTACTTTAGGAAATGCCCTAAGAAGAATATTATTATCATCTCTTCCAGGTGTTGCACCAACTTCTGTCAAAATTGATGGAGTGCTTCATGAGTTTTCTACTGTTCAAGGAGTTAAGGAAGATGTTACAGAATTAATTCTTAACATTAAATCATTAGCTTTAAAAATGAATGGTGAAGGTCCAAAAGTTATTTATATTGATGCTAAAGGACCGGGTGAAGTTACTGGAGCTGATATAAAGACTGATGGAGATGTTGAAGTTGTTAATAAGGATTTACATATTGCAACTTTAGATAACGATGGAAGACTTTATATGGAATTAACAGTTAATAGAGGAAGAGGATACGTTACTCAAAATAAAAATAAGAGTGAGGATCTACCTATCTCAGCAATAGCAGTTGATTCTATTTATACACCAGTAAAAAGAGTTAATTTTACTGTTGACAACACAAGAGTTGGTCAAATTACTGATTATGATAAATTAACTTTAGAAATTTGGACTGATGGTACTATCAAAATTGATGAAGCCATTAGTTTATCTGCAAAGATACTTATTGAGCACTTTAAATTATTCATGTCATTAACGGACAATACTAATGATGTTGAAATAATGATAGAGAAAGAAGAAGATAAGAAAGAAAAAGTACTAGAAATGACTGTAGAAGAACTTGATTTATCAGTTAGATCTTATAACTGTTTAAAGAGAGCTGGAATTAATACAGTTCAAGAACTTGCTTTAAAATCTATGGATGATATGATGAAAGTAAGAAATCTAGGAAAGAAATCTTTAGAAGAAGTTGAAAGAAAACTTAAAGAACTAGGCTTAGGTTTAAAACTAAACGATGAGTAAGGAGGTAAATCCATGGCAGGTTATCGTAAGTTAGGTCTACCTACTGACCAAAGAAAGGCTATGTTAAGAGGACTTGTTACAAGTTTCTTAAAATATGGTAAAATTGAAACAACTGAAACTAGAGCTAAGGAAACTAGAAGCCTTGCAGAAAAGATGATCACTCTTGCAAAGAGAGGAGATCTTCACGCTAGAAGACAAGTTTTAGCATTTGTTCAAGAAGAAGCAGTAGTTAAGAACCTTTTCGAAAATGTAGCTCAACAATATGCAGACAGAAATGGTGGATACACTAGAATGTATAAGAAGGGTCCTAGAAGAGGAGACGGAGCAGAAATGGTTATACTAGAATTAGTATAATTAATTAGGGATTAAGTATAATACTTAGTCCCTATTTTTCTAATGTTTTATATTAAATCTATATATTATAGAGAAGTATACTCAATTATATAAATCTTTTGTATAATATATAGATATATTTCTTTTATTGGAAGGAGGGTTAATGATATGGACATGATAGATATTAAGGATTTAGTATTTAAGTATTCGTCTATTGAAGATGGGGAGGTAAAGTATGCTGTTAATGGCGTTAACTTAAAAGTAGAAAAAGGTGAATTTTTAGTTATTCTTGGCCATAATGGATCTGGAAAGTCAACTGTAGCTAAGCATATAAATGCTTTATTAACTCCAACTAGTGGTAGAGTTTTAGTAGGAGGACTAGATACTTCTGATCATAGTAATTTATGGGATATAAGAAGTAAAGCAGGAATGGTTTTTCAAAATCCAGACAATCAAATAGTTGCTACTATTGTTGAAGAGGATGTTGCTTTTGGACCTGAAAATTTAGGAATAGATCCTAAAGAGATTCGTAAGAGGGTAGATGAAAGTTTAGAAAGAGTAGGAATGAGCGAATTTAAAAAGTATTCACCTCATTTATTATCTGGTGGACAAAAACAGAGAATAGCTATAGCTGGCATATTAGCAATGAAGCCTGAATGTATTGTCTTTGATGAGCCTACAGCTATGTTAGATCCGAGCGGTAGAAGAGAAGTTTTAAAGACAATGAAAGAATTAAATAAAAATTATGGAATAACAATAGTGTTAATTACTCATTATATGGATGAAGCTGCACAAGCTGACAGAATTGTAGTAATAGATGGGGGAAAAGCTATTTTAGAAGGAACACCAAGAGATGTATTTTCTGAAGTTGAGAAGATGAAAGAAATAGGATTAGATGTTCCTCAGGTTACAGAACTAGCTTATGAGCTTAAGAATTCTGGAATAAATATAGATACAAACATATTAAATGTGGATGAGATGGTGAATGCGTTATGTCAATTAAAGTAGAAAATTTAACACATATATATAATCAAAATGGTCCATTTGAGAAGAAGGCTCTGGACAATATAAGCCTTGACATAAATGATGGAGATTTTCTAGCAATTATAGGTCATACTGGTTCAGGAAAATCTACTTTAATTCAGCATATGAATGGATTAGAGAAACCTACGAGTGGAAAGATTTATGTTGATGGTATAGATATAACAGATAAAAATATTAAGCTTACGGATATAAGAAAAAAGGTTGGATTAGTATTTCAATATTCAGAATATCAGTTATTTGAAGAGACTATAGAAAAGGATATAGCTTTTGGCCCTAAGAACTTGGGGCTTAATGAGAGTGAAGTTTTAGAGAGAGTTAAGATGGCTATGGATATGGTTGGACTTGATTATGAAACTTTTAAAGATAAGTCCCCATTCGATTTAAGTGGAGGTCAAAAGAAAAGAGTCGCAATTGCAGGTGTAGTTGCAATGGAACCTAAGATATTAATATTAGATGAACCAACAGCTGGTTTAGATCCTAAAGGAAGAGACGATATATTAGGACAAATAAAGCAGTTACATGAAAAGTATGGTATGACAATAATACTTGTAAGTCATAGTATGGAAGATGTAGCTAAGCTTGCAGATAGAATAATTGTACTTAATAAAGGAAATATTGTTTTAAGTGGATCACCGAAGGATGTATTTAAAGAAGTAGAGACATTAGAATCTATAGGATTAGGAGTTCCACAGGTTACGTATCTTATGAGAGAATTAATTTCTAAGGGGTTTAATGTATCTGATGAAGTTTATACTATAGAAGAGGCTAAAAAAGAACTTCTAAAGGTTTTAAAAAAGTAGGGGGTAAAGCATGTTAAAAGATATTACTATAGGACAATATTTACCAGGGGATTCTTTTGTACATAAGTTAGATCCTAGAACAAAAATAATAATTACTATTTTATTTATTGTATCTTTATTTTTAGTAAATAAATTTATTGGGTATGTTTTAGTTGTGGCATTTTTATCAGCAATAATAATAAATTCTAAAGTACCACTAAGCTTTATATTTAGAGGATTAAAGCCAATAATTATATTAATTTTATTAACAGGGCTTTTAAACATGTTTATGACAGTAGGAACTCCAGAAACATTATTATTTAAGCTTGGTTTTCTAAAGGTGTATAAAGAGGGATTAAGATTAGCTGCATTTATGGCATTAAGATTAGTGTTTTTAATAGTTGGAACATCTTTATTAACACTAACTACATCACCTATAGAGCTTACTGATGGAATAGAGAGATTACTTAGACCTATTGGAAAAACATTAGCACATGAATTAGCTATGATGATGACTATAGCTTTAAGGTTTATACCAACATTGACAGAAGAAACTGATAAAATTATGAAAGCTCAAAAAGCAAGAGGAGCAGATTTTGAAAGCGGTAATATAATTCAAAAAGCTAAAAACTTAGTTCCACTTTTAGTTCCATTATTTATTAGTTCATTTAGAAGAGCAGATGAATTAGCTATGGCAATGGAGTCAAGATGTTATAGAGGTGGAGAAGGAAGAAGTAGAATGAAGGAATTAAAGTTTTCATCTAATGATTTTATAGCATTTGCTATATTTGGAGTTTTATTAGCTTCTACTTTGGTAGTGAGATTTATATAATAGTTTAAGAGGTGTTTATGAAAAATATTAAACTCACAATTGAATATGATGGAAGTAATTATTTTGGATGGCAAAAACAAAATAATAAGGAAACTGTACAAGAAACAATAGAAAGAGCTATATTAGCTGTTACAGGTGAAAAGATTAATTTAACAGGTAGCTCTAGAACTGATACAGGAGTACATGCAAAAGGAATGGTTGCAAATTTTAAAACAAATACCAGTATTCCTCCTAATAAAATTAAGTTTGCATTAAATAATAAGCTACCAGGTGATATAGTTATAATAAATTCTGAAGAGGTAAGCGAAGATTTTCATTCTAGGTATAATAGTAAAGGAAAAACATATTGTTATACTATTATAAATAGAAAAGATAGATTGGCACTGGGAAGAAATTATGCATATCAATTCAAATGGGATTTAGATATTGAAAGAATGAAAAGTGCATGTAAATACTTTTTAGGAGAGCATGACTTTTGTGCATTCATGTCCTCTGGAAGTTCAGTAAAGACTACTGTAAGAACTATTAATGAGTTGTATATTGAAAATAATAAGGATGAGATAAAGATATTTATTTCAGCAAATGGATTCCTATATAACATGGTAAGAATAATAGTTGGGACATTAATAATGGTTGGAATTGGAAAAATATCAGATAAAGATATTACTGATATAATAGAGAGCAAGGATAGAACAAAAGCTGGAGCTTGTGTTCCAGCAAATGGTTTAACTTTAGAAAAAGTTTATTATTAATTTTAATAAAATTATTGACACGCCCGTAAGCGTGTATTATAATAAGTTTGTTTGTTAGAAAAGTTTATGTAAAGAAGACTCTTTAATTTGAGTCTTAACATAAAAGAGTGAATACTTTATATAGTATATAAGAACTAAATTTAGGAGGTAAACAGATGAAATCATACATTGCAAAGCCACAAGAAGTTGAAAGAAAATGGTATGTTGTAGATGCTGCTGGAAAGCCACTAGGAAGAGTTGCTAGCCAAGTTGCTTCAATATTAAGAGGAAAGAACAAGCCAACATTTACACCAAATGTTGATTGCGGAGATTTCGTAATAGTTATTAATGCAGAAAAGGTTGTTTTAACTGGTAAGAAGTTAGATCAAAAAATGATGAGAAAGCACAGCCTTTACCCAGGTGGATTAAAAGAAACTCCATATAGAGAAGTTTTAGAAAAGAAACCTGAATTTGCATTTGAAGAAGCAGTAAGAAGAATGCTTCCAAAGGGTGTTTTAGGAAGACAAATGTTAAAGAAATTAAAGGTTACTAGAGGTGCAGAACACAATCACGCAGCTCAAAAACCAGAAGTACTTGAATTAAAGTACTAATACACACTAGGGAGGAGGAATAAAAAATGGCAAAAGTTCAATACATGGGTACTGGTAGAAGAAAGAAGTCAATCGCAAGAGTAAGACTTGTACCAGGAAACGGAAATGTTACAATCAATAAGAGAGATATAGAAAACTACTTTGGTTTAGAAACTTTAAGAATGATAGTTAACCAACCATTAGTTTTAACAGGAACTAAGGATAAATTTGACGTATTAGTTAATGTACATGGTGGAGGAGTTACAGGTCAAGCTGGAGCTATAAGACATGGTATAACTAGAGCTTTAATAAAGGCTGACGAAACATTAAAGTCAGAATTAAAGAAAGCTGGATTCGTTACAAGAGATCCAAGAATGAAGGAAAGAAAGAAATACGGTCTTAAGAAGGCTAGAAGATCTCCTCAATTCTCTAAGAGATAGGAATCAAAAGAGGTTTTATACCTCTTTTTTTTATATCCTTAAAAATAACTTTATATTAAATCTATGTTAAATTTATTAATAATAGATTAAATATATTAACAATCAATTATTAATAAAGTACACTTATAGAGGATAAAATATTTAAGTTGGAGGAAAAAAATGATATGGAATCGAATTTGATGATTATCATAACATTACTTGGTGGATTAGGACTATTTTTATACGGAATGAAGCTTATGGGAGATGGGCTTGAGAATGCAGCAGGAGATAGTCTTAAAAAGATATTAGAAAAGGTTACTAGTAGCCCTATTAGATCAGTATTAATAGGAGCAATAGTTACATCAATTATACAAAGTAGTAGTGCAACTACTGTAATGGTAGTAGGATTTGTTAATGCAGGACTTATGAATTTAACTCAAGCATTAGGTATTATAATGGGAGCTAACATAGGTACTACAATAACTGCGCAGTTAGTATCATTTAAGTTAGATGATATTGCACCTCTTTTTGTTTTTGTAGGAACAATAATTGTTATGTTCGCAAAGGGTAAGAAGAGAAAAGAATTTGGACATATTATTTTAGGATTTGGTATATTATTTACTGGTATGGGTGTAATGAGTTCAGCAATGGCACCTCTTACAAGCTCAGAAGTATTTAAAGATATTATTATAGCTATAAGTGATAATGCCTTTATAGGAATACTAGCAGGAGCAGCTATAACAGCAATTTTACAAAGCTCATCTGCAACTACAGGTATATTACTTGGATTAGCTACAGTTGGAGCTATTGATATTCGTGCAGCTTTACCAATTGTATTTGGATGTAATATAGGGACATGTGTTACAGCTATTTTATCAAGTGTAGGAGCTAATAAAACAGCTCACAAAGCAGCTGCAATGCATCTAATATTTAACTTAGTAGGAACAATAATATTCTTACCTTTCTTAGGTGTAATTGGAGATTTAGTTACAATGTTAACTCAAGATGTTAAGAGACAAATAGCAGATGCACATACAGTATTTAATGTTGTTAATACACTTCTAATGCTTCCTTTTAGTAAATACTTAATTATGTTAGTTAATAAAGTAATACCAGAAGATGAAACTGAAGAGGATGAAGGAGTAGGTGTAAAGTACATAGATGATAGATTACTTGAAACTCCTGTAATTGCAGAGGCACAGGTAGTAAAAGAAACCATAAGAATGGCAAATAAAGCAAAAGAAAACCTAAAATTATCTATGGAAGCTTTTGTGAATGATGATAAGAATTTAATTAAGAAAGTATATGATAATGAAGAAATTATAAATGTTTTAGAAGAATCTATAACTAATTTCTTAGTAAAGTTATCTAAAAGAGATATTGCTGAAAATGAAAAAGTAATTTTAGCATCAACTCTTCATATAATAATAGATATTGAGAGAGTTGGTGATCATGCTAAGAACATAGTGGAGTTAGCGGAAGAAAAGATAGAAAAGAAACTTAAATATACAGATGAAGCAATGGATGAGCTATATGAGATATATAATTATACAAAGAGAGCTTTAGAAATTGCTATAGAAAGCTATGAAAATAGAGATATTAATAAGGCAATAAGTATAAGGGAAGTAGAATCTAAGATAGATGAATCTCAAAGATTATTTAGAGAAGAGCATATTAAGAGATTATACGAAGATAGATGCACAGCTTATACAGGTGCTATATTCTTAGATTTAATAAGTAATTTTGAAAGAATAGGAGATCACTCAACAAATATTGCACAGAGAGTTATAGATAACTATTAATAGGTAGAGGTTATGAGAAATCATGACCTCTATTATTTTTGTATAAAAAATTATTATAAAAACCATAATAGAACTAGGTAATTAAAGTGGAGGTACTAAAGATGAAGTTTAAGAAATATTTAATAATAGTAATCTTTATTCTTGTTGTAGTTAATGTACCTATGTATATGGTTCAAGCAAAGAGTAAAAAGGTACAAAAGAAGCCTAAAGGAATTATAGTTGTTGATCCTGGACATGGAGGAATTGATGGTGGAGCAAAATCATTAAATGGAACTCTTGAAAAAGATATAAATTTAAAAATAAGCAAAAAACTAAAGAAAAAGTTAGAAGAAGAAGGATATAAAGTATATTTAACAAGAAAAGAAGATAAAGAATTATCTACAAGAAAAGTTGAAGATTTAGATGGACGTTGCAATATGAAAAAAGAAACAAAATGTGATATATTCATATCTATACATCAAAATAAATTTACGAAACCTAGTTGTTTTGGAGCTCAAGTTTGGTATGCAGATAATGAAAAGAGTACAAAGCTAGGAAACTTAATTCAGCAAAGTTTAAAGGAAAATATAGATGATGGAAATATAAGAGAAGCTAAAAATGCTAAAGCTCAATATAGAATATTAAGAGATGGATATGATGGGGCTTCTGTAATAGTTGAATGTGGATTTTTATCAAACAGTGCAGAGGAAGAAAGATTAAAAACTGAAGAACATCAAGATAAAATTGTAAAAGGAATTTTGCAAGGAGTTAATAATTACTTTAAACAATGAAAGTAAAAAGAAAGTCTTTTTAAAGGCTTTCTTTTGTGTATTAAAGAAAAATAACTTGTAAAGTATAAAAAAAAGCCATAAACTAGAAGTATATTATGGAGGTGGATGTTTTGAGAGAAATTAATGTAAGTGAAGTTACTCAAGCTGTTAGAGACTTAAGTATTCAAGCTAATTATTTTATTGGGAATGACATAAAAGAGGCTCTTATAGAGTTTAAAAATAATGAGCCATTTAAGATTGCACAAGAAGTTCTTGATAAAATTATTATAAATGATGATATAGCGTGTAAAGAGGAAATGCCAATGTGTCAGGATACTGGAATGGCTTGTGTTTTCTTAGAAATTGGACAAGATGTTCACTTTATAGGCGGTAATATTGAAGAGGCTATAAATGAAGGAGTAAGAAAGGGATATGAAGAGGGATATCTAAGAAAGTCTGTAGTAAAAGATCCTATTGATAGAGTTAATACAAAGGATAATACACCAGCAATTATATATTATGACATAGTTCCAGGAGATAAGGTTAAGATAACATTAGCTCCTAAGGGATTTGGATCAGAAAATATGAGTAAGATAGGAATGCTTAAGCCTGCAGATGGATTAGAAGGAGTTAAAAAATTTATAATAGATACTGTAAGTCAAGCAGGACCTAATCCATGTCCACCTATGGTTATAGGTGTAGGAATTGGAGGAACTTTTGATAAAGCCGCATATTTAGCTAAAAAAGCTTTACTTAGACCTATAAATGTTAGAAATGAAAATGAGTTTTATAAAAACTTAGAAGAAGAACTTCTTGAAAAAATAAATGAGTTAGGTATAGGACCTCAAGGTTTTGGAGGAAGAACTACTGCATTAGGATTAAATATAGAAACTTATCCAACTCACATAGCAGGTCTTCCAGTAGCAGTAAATATAAGTTGTCATGCTACAAGACACAAGGATGTCATTTTATAGGAGGTAGTGGGGATGGAAATAAAACTTACAACACCATTAACAGAGGATAAAACAATAGCCTTAAAGGCAGGAGATAGTGTATTATTATCTGGAGTTATATATACAGGAAGAGATGCTGCACATAAGAGACTTATAGAATTACTGGATAATGGGAAAGAATTACCTTTAAATATAAAAGATGAAATAATATATTATGTTGGACCAAGTCCAGCAAAACCAGGAATGGTTATAGGATCGGCAGGACCTACAACAAGTTATAGAATGGATCCATATGCACCTAAACTATTAGATTTAGGTTTAAAAGGAATGATAGGAAAAGGTGCTAGAAATCAAGAAGTTATAGATGCTATTATAAGAAATAAAGGAATTTACTTTGGAGCAATTGGTGGAGCAGCAGCTCTTATAGGAAAAAGCATAGTAAGTTCAGAAATAATAGCTTATGAAGACTTAGGAGCAGAAGCAATAAGAAGAATAGAAGTTAAGGATATGCCTTTAGTTGTTATTATAGATAGTGAAGGAAATAACTTATATGAATTAGGAAAAGCTGAATACTTAAATAGTAAAAAGTAATATTTAAATAAATGGGGTAGAGACTGATTGTCTCCCCTGTTTTTTATATATTGAAAAAAATGTTATTTTCTATCATAATATCTAGAGAGGTGAATTTTATGAGCAGATCAAGAATAAAGCTACCAGGTAGTTTAAGAACAAAGAAAATAATATTATCTTTATTAGTAGTATGTGCTGTAGGTGCTTTAATATATGAAGGTATAGAAAATAAAACATTGAAAGATAAAAGACTAAAGGAAATAGAAGAGCAAAAATTACAAGATGAATTATTAGAAGAGGAATTAAATAAAATTCAACTAGAGAATGATAAAAATAATGAAAGAGAAGAATTTCTATATGAAGAAGCTAGAAACTTATTCTATAATGAAGGTAATTATGAAAAGACTATAGAAAAAGCAAATGAAATAATAATAGAATTTCCAAATAGTTATAAAGCATATAGCATAAGAGGAATAGCAAAAGCGTATAATGGTAGTTTTGAAGAGGGAATGAATGATATAGATAAAGCTTTAGAAATAAATCCGAACTTTGGGTATGCTAGATTTAATAAAGCATTAAATTATGAGTTATATTGGCAATTAGATAATGCATTAGAATGGTATAATAAAGCTTTAGAGGTAGAAGAGTATGTATGGAGTTATTATGGAATAGCATCTATTTATGGAAGAAATGGAGATGTTGAAAATACAGTTAAGTATTTAAGTAAAGCTATAGACATGGAGGCTGCTGTTAAGGAAGAGGCAAAGAATGAAGCAGATTTTGATAATGTAAGACAATCAGAGGAGTTTCAAAAGCTTATACAATGATAAATATGGGAGGTAATTTTAATGTACAATGTTTTAATAGTTGATGATGAAAAAGAGATTAGAGATGCTATAGAAATTTATTTAAGAGATGAAAATATTAATATAATTAAAGCTAGTAATGGAATAGAGGCTTTAAAGAAATTAGAAGAAAACAACAATGTACATTTAATAATTCTAGATATTATGATGCCTAAATTAGATGGAATAAAAACATGTTTAGAGATAAGAAAAGATAAGAATATTCCAATAATAATGTTATCTTCAAAAGGAGAAGATTCAGATAAAATTTTAGGATTAAATGTAGGGGCAGATGATTATATAACAAAACCATTTAACAATTTAGAATTAATAGCTAGAGTAAAATCTCAGCTAAGAAGATATGAAAAGCCACTAAATGTAGATAGTAAGGGTATAATAAAAGTACGAGATTTAGTTATAGATGAAGTGGCTAAAAAAGTAACTGTTAGAGGTGTTGATGTAAAAGCAACAGCTACAGAGTATAAAATTTTACATCTATTAGCATCTAATTTAGGTAGAACCTTTTCTATAAAAGAGATATATGAAAAAGTATGGGAGGAAACTTTTTATAAAAGTGAAAATACAGTAACTGTTCATATAAGAAGGATAAGAGAAAAAATAGAGATTAATACAAAAGACCCTGAATATATTAAGGTGGTGTGGGGTATTGGCTATAAGATTGAAAGATAAAATAAAAAGGTACTTTACAGAAATATGGTTACTGGAAATTATAATTATATTGATACTAGGATATTATTTTTGTTCAGAATTATATAAAAGTATTAACTCAACATCATATTTAAAACAACTTATAGATGAAGTAAGAGATCCGTCAGAAGTATACGAAGATGATTTGGAAGATGAATGTACTTTAATAAGTTCTATAATATATGATAAGACAGATTATTATAGATTACTATATTACGGAAGTAATAGAAGCAAGGAAGAAATAAAATCATATTTTAGATATTCTCCTAACTTCACAGATATATATTCTACAAATAGAACAGATAAATATATGACATTGCCTAAGGGGGTTTATTTTATAGTAAGAAATAAAGATACAAATGAGGTTATTTCAAATGATTTATCTATTCAAAAAAGTAGGTATACACAAGAAGAAATTATAGATTATATAAAAGGATTATATAATGGAGATGTAGTAAGTGTATTTTATGATAATGTCTCAAATATTAATAAACTATTAACTAAGAGAGGTATATATGTCGATGATATTATGAGCAATTATGAGGAGTACTATTATACATCAGCTAGTAGATATAATAACTTCAGTAATGAGAGAATATTACTTTTTATAGCCTTAATGTTTTTAGTTGAAATAATTTTATTAATAAAGATAATTTTAGTATTAATATTTAAAAGAAAAAAATTAAAATTCAACACACAAATAATAGATAGTGCAAAGCTAATTTTAAAGAATACATTTAAGTATAAAGAGACAAAAATAGTAGCCATAGGCTTAATAATTGGACTTGTAACATTTTACTTATCATATTTATATCTAATGGCTGTAGGAGGAAATAATAAGAATATAATAGTTAGATTTTTTAGTGTATACCCCTTTAAAGGAAGTTTTATAGTAATAATACTACCAGTTATAGTTGCCTTATATTCTATAAAGAAGACAATAGAGATAAAAAAGGTTACAGAGGCTCTACATATTATAAATCAAGGAAATTTGAAATATGATATTCCAGAGGGTGGAGCTAGTGAGATAGTAGAATTAATATATAATATAAATAAAATTAAAAATAGTTATGAATTAGCATTAGAAGATACATTAAAAAATGAAAGATTAAAAACTGAATTAATAACAAATGTATCACATGATCTGAGAACTCCACTAACTTCAATAATTAATTATGTAAATATACTTCAACATGATAATATTACAGATGATGAAAGAAAAGATTATTTAAAGATATTAGAAAATAAATCTAAAAAGTTAAAAATATTAATAGACGATCTTTTTGAAATGTCGAAGATAAATAGTGGAAAATTTGAATTGAATAAAGAAGACATAGATATAATATCGTTAATATACCAATCCATAGGAGAATACTCTTTCTTATATGAAGAAAAAGATATAGAATTTAAAGTTAATAGTAATTATGATGAAGTTATAATGAAATTAGATGGAAAAATGATTTCTAGAGCAATTGAAAATGTAGTTATTAATTCATTAAAATACTCATTAGAAAAAACTAGAGTGTATGTAAATATAGAAAAAAAGCACGATAGTGTAGAAATATCATTTAAGAATATAGCTAATTATGATATGGATTTTGATACAGATGAAATATTTGAAAGGTTTGTTAGAGCTGACAAATCTAGAACATCAGAAGTAGAGGGATCTGGATTAGGGCTTGCTATAACTAAAAGCATAATAGAATGTCATAATGGAAGCGTAAAAATAAAAAGAGAGGGAGATATGTTCAAGATATATATATGTATCCCTCTATAAATAGTGCTAAAAAGAGAGACTCTAAGGTCTCTTTTTTTAGGTATATATAATTTTTTTCACGCTAAATAGTCCTAATTATTATTAATAAATAATTATTATAGATAATAAGAGAAAAAAAGAGTTTTAAGAAAAAAAGATTATGACTTTTTAATTAGAAGGCTTTATTATACATTTTACATAAAGAAAAGCACAAACTATAATTACTATATATTGTACAGAATAATAAATATTATAGGTATAAATACTATATATAGTAGAGGAGGATTACATTGAGTATTATAGGTGATTTATGTAGGTTTGCATTAGAAGATATTAAGGAAGACAAAGATGTATATAATGAGGAGAAACTTAAGGATAAACTAAAGTATATTGTAAGAGATAATATGACTGAAGGTGAACTTATAGATTGTTTAATTCAAGTTTCTTTGGAGTTAACAACAGATACAGAATCAAAATGGCAGTACATAGCTTCTAAATTATATGTTTTAAGACTTTATGATAGAGTTAGAGAAAATAGAGGATTAGATAAAGATAAGGAACTATATTCAAATTTTTATGACTATATTGTAGATTTAACTAATAAAGGTTTATATGGCAAATATATTTTAGAGAATTATTCAAAAGAAGAGATAGATGAACTAGAAAAGGAATTAAAGCCTGAAAGAGATTTCTTATTTACTTATAGTGGGATAAGCCTATTAAGTGATAGATATTTAATTCAGGATTATAATAGAGCCCAAATTGAATTACCTCAACAGATGTTTATGGGAATTTCTATGCATCTTGCAATACCAGAAAAAAAAGAAAATAGAGTTACTTGGGCAAAGAGGTTTTATAATGTTTTAAGTTCTCTTAAAGCAACTATGGCAACGCCTACTATTTCTAATGCTAGAAAACCATTTTACCAATTAAGTTCTTGCTTTATAGACACTGTAGAAGATAGCTTAAAAGGTATATATAAATCATTAGATAATTTTGCAGAAGTATCTAAGTATGGTGGCGGAATGGGAGTATACATGGGAAAAGTTAGAGCTTTAGGTTCTCCTATAAGAGGCTTTAAGGGAGCTTCAGGTGGTATTATTCCATGGATAAAGTTGTTTAATGATACAGCTATTGCCGTTGATCAACTTGGTGTAAGAAATGGATCTGTAGCTATATGGGTAGATGCATGGCATAAAGATTTACCAGAATTCTTACAACTTAGAACTAATAATGGTGATGATAGAAAGAAAGCTCATGATATATTCCCAGGAGTATGTTACCCAGATTTATTCTGGAGATTAGCAGAAAATGATATAGATGCAAATTGGTATATGATGTGTCCTCATGAAATAAAAAACGTAAAGGGATATTGTTTAGAAGATTTCTATGGAGAAGAGTGGGAAAAGAGATACTTAGATTGTGTAAATGATGAGAGAATAGAAAAAAGATCAATGTCAGTAAAAGATGTTGTTAGATTAATAATAAAGAGTGCAGCTGAAACTGGAACTCCATTTGCATTCTATAGAGATACAGTAAATAAAATGAATCCTAATAAACATAAAGGAATGATTTATTCATCAAATCTATGTACAGAAATAATGCAAAACATGAGTTCAATGGAAATAATGCAATCTGAAGTTATAGATGAAAATGGAGATAAAATAATAGTTGAGAAAACTAAAGCAGGAGACTTTGTAGTTTGTAACCTATCATCTTTAGTTTTAGGAAATATAGATGTTTTAAATGATGAAGAATTAGATTATGTTGTAGAAACTCAAATAAGAGCTATGGACAATGTTATTGACTTAAATTATTATTCTGTTCCTTATGCAGAAGTTACAAATAAAAAATATAGAGGAATAGGATTAGGAACTAGTGGATATCACCATATGCTTGCAAATAATAAGATAAATTGGTTATCAGAAGAAGAACATGCTGAATTTACAGATAAGGTATATGAAAGAATAAATTATTTTGCAATAAAAGCAAGTATGAATATAGCAAAAGAAAAAGGTAAATATGCTGCTTTTGAAGGATCAGATTGGGATAATGGAGATTACTTTGAATTAAGAGGATATAATTCTGATAAATGGTGTAAATTAAAAGAAGAAGTTAAATTAAATGGTATGAGAAATGGATATCTTATGGCAGTAGCACCAAATGGTTCAACAGCAACTATAGCAGGAACAAGTGAAGGAATTGATCCAATAATGTCAAGATTTTTCTTAGAAGAAAAGAAAGGTAGAATAATCCCAAAGACAGCACCTAATTTATCATGGGAAAATTACTGGTTCTATAATTCTGCATATAATATTGATCAAGAATTATGTGTAAGAATAAATGGAATAAGACAAAGACATATAGATCAAGGACAATCTTTTAATTTATATATTACTACAGATTTTACAATGAGACAGATAATGAATTTATATATTAATGGATGTAAGAATGGATTAAAGTCTATATATTATGTTAGAAGTAAGTCTTTAGAAGTAGAAGCATGTGAAAACTGCTCATCATAGTAAGTTATTTGGAGGATAATAATGGAGATTAATAGAAAACCACTATTCAATGAACTTGGAGATATAGAAGTTTCAAAGAAAAGAATGATAAATGGAAATACAACAAATTTAAATGATTTTAATAATATGAAATATTCTTGGGCAAGTGATTGGTATAGGCAAGCAATGAATAACTTCTGGATACCAGAAGAAATAAATTTAGCACAAGATTTAAAAGATTATGGTAAGTTATTAGAAGATGAAAGAGTGGCATATGACAAGATACTGTCATTCTTAATTTTCTTAGATTCTATACAAACAGCTAATTTAGGGAATATATCAAATTATATAACTGCTAGTGAAGTTAATCTTTGTCTTACAATACAAGCATTTCAAGAAGCGGTTCATTCACAAAGTTATAGCTATATGTTAGATAGTATATGTTCTCCAGAAAAGAGAAATGAAATATTGTATCAATGGAAAGAAGATAAAGTTCTTTTAGAAAGAAATAAGTTTATAGGAGAGCAATATAATAGATTTTTAGAAGAGCCTACAAAGAAGAACTTAGTAAGAACTATAATGGCTAATTATATACTAGAAGGTATATATTTTTACTCTGGATTCATGTTCTTCTACAATTTAGAGAGAAATGGTAAGATGCCAGGATCATCTCAAGAAATAAGATATATAAATAGAGATGAAAATACACATTTATGGTTATTTAGAAACATAATTAAAGAACTTCAAATTGAAGAGCCACAAATATTTTCACAAGAATTTAAAGATGAACTTGCAGATATGATGAAGAAAGGTGTAGAACATGAAATTGCTTGGGGAAAATATGTTATTGGAAATAATATACAAGGAATAAATGAAAATCTAATAGATTCGTACATAAAATATTTAGCTAATTTAAGAATGAAAGCAATAGGCTTACCACTATTATATGAAGGATATGAAGAGAATCCTGCTGAATGGGTTGATATTTTATCTAATGCAAATTCTGTAAAAACAGACTTTTTTGAAGCAAAATCTACAGCATATGCAAAAGCAAGCGTGCTAAAAGATGACCTATAAATGATAAAAATTGTAATATATTACAAGTACAAGCGTTTGCAAAAATGAATTTTTAGTGATAAGTTACTAAAAAAATATTAACACATAAAAGAAATTATGTTATTATTAATGTAATATAAGCTAAGTTAAAGGTTTAACTAAGTGAAAAAACAGTGAAATAAGTCATAAATGGTAGCTTTTAGGAGGAAAAAGTATGAAAAAAGGAATTGCAGCTTCAAAAGGATATGCAATAGGTAAAGTATTTTTACAAGAGCACGAGGAAATAGTTATAACTGATGAAAAAGTATCAGATATAGCAGCTGAAAAAGAAAAATTACAAGTAGCTTTAGATGCATCTAGAGAACAATTAGGAAAAATTAAAGAAAAAGCATTAGCAGAAATGGGAGAAGAAAAAGCAGCTGTTTTTGAAGCTCACATAACATTATTAGATGATCCAGAATTTACTGGAGCTATGCAAATGGAAATAGAATCAAATAGTACAAATGCAATGAAGGCAGTTCAAAACGTAACTGATATGTTTGTTTCTATCTTTGAATCAATGGAAGATGCTTACATGAAAGAAAGAGCAGCAGATATAAAAGACGTTTCAAAGAGAATAATAGATAACTTAGCTGGAAAAGGTGGAGATGCATTTGCAATAACAGAAAGTAATACAATAGTTGTTGCTCACGATTTAACTCCATCAGATACAGCTCAATTAGATAGAAGTAAGGTTGTTGGATTTATAACTAATATAGGTGGAAGAACTTCACATGCAGCTATTATGGCTAGAACTTTAGAAATTCCAGCAGTACTTGGTCTTGGAGATATAACTTCATGTGTTAAGAGCGGAGATTTTGTAATAGTTGATGGTATAACAGGAGATGTAATAATAAATCCATCTGAAGAAGTTATTGCAGAATATACAGAAAAGAGAAAGAAGTTCCAAGAAGAACAAGAAGAATTAAAGAAATTAATAGATGTTAAAACTACTACTAAATCAGGAAAGAGAATAGAAGTTTGTGGTAACATAGGTAAGCCAGAAGATGTACTTGGTGTTATAGCAAATGGTGGAGATGGAGTAGGATTATTTAGAACAGAGTTCTTATATATGGATAGAGATAATGCTCCAACAGAAGAAGAACAATA